>NZGD01000010.1 GCA_002690925.1 Rhodopirellula sp. | reverse complement strand
GGCCTGACGCCCCCCCCCGTGTAGGTGGCCTTCCAGCGGCCCATAGGTTCTCGAAGTCTAGCTAGTTCCACCCAAGACGCCTGTACTGACAAAAATCATCTGACCAGACCCAGGGCAACCATCCCGGACTGCGTTTAATTCGCGCGTCTTCATGAAAAGTTGCTTGACTTTCAGTTTCTTTTCTTAAGTCAGAAATTTCTCCCGACGCGTCTCAAAATCAACGGCATGTTTCAGTGATGGGTCGACGATCCATGCGCACTCAATAAACGCAGCATGAATGGTCTGCCGGACGGATCAGAATCCGACGATTCAAATTCATCCTCAATTTCCAAATTGAGCAGCCCCATGCTGCGTGAAGGCTGCGACGCTCACCTGAGTGAAGCCCATGCACCATGCACCAACACGATTCATCGACAAATGGAGTTGAATCAAAGTCCATGCCCGCGCACGTAACCAATCCTGCAAACGCATAAAAGCCGCCTCAGCAGAGAACATCCAAATGAACATAAACACCGACTCATTCCGAATCGCTTTTCGCGTCAGTGACAGACAATTTGTCGTCCGAGATGCCGGCGGTAATGACGTATTCGCCGGAAACTACGTCGACGTCGAAAGCTGGTTGGATCAACATGAAAACACGGCCTCAGAGCCGAGGCAAGAAGAGCCAGTCGGCGACGTCGAAACGGAAGCCGCAGCCGAGCTGCTCAAAGCAACGATGCTCACGCAGGAGATGATCCATCAAGCCCTGGCAACCGAGCCTAAACAAGAAATGAAACCAAAGACACGAAGACCTCGCCTACGCCGCCGGTTGCTTAGGTGGAAGTAAGAGGGCAACTCAATCCCTGAACTCAAACGACGCAAGACAATGTGGGTAAATTCAGTCAACATCGACCCTTCGTATTGAATCGGTAGCGAGATTCGATTTCCGACGCACCCAAAGCACCTCCAAGAAAAGCAGCAATAAAGCTGGAGCGAGAAACCACTGGAACCTCGCTTCGTAAGAATCGACCTTAGCTGTCTCGAATTCGGTCTGGTCAACGCTGGCAATATAGCGATGATAGACGTCAGCCATGTTGACCTGCTTCGTGCCTGCTGGAATGTATGCCCCGCCCGATTCAGCTGCTATTTTCTCTAATGTTGCCCCATCCAATTTTGACCAGACGGGCTTACCAGAGTGCGTCAGATAATCACCCCCGCGTGACGATTGAACAGGAACCCTCGCCCCTGTTTCAAGGTCACCAAGTCCAATAGTGAAGATACGGACGCCATTCTTTTCTTTTGCCGACTTTGTCGCGACCAGTGGCCTGCTTTCCTGATCTTCGCCATCTGTCAGTAGCACGATCGCCTTATGATCATTGGTCACTTCCAAGAAACCACGCGACGCAACGGTGATGGCATCTCCCAATCGAGAGCCACCCCGGTTCAGACTGCCTGGTCCCACCTCATCAAGACTCTGCTTGAAATCGTCGTAGTGATTGGTCAAAGGAATCTGCTGTCGCGCTTCTCCCGCAAAGATCGTGAGCCCGACTCGATCACCAGCCATCTCATCGACCGTGTCCTTGATCATCTGCTTGGCTCTTTCCAGGCGATTCGGTGTCACGTCCTCAGCCATCATGCTCCGAGAGACATCGAGAACGAACATCACTTCAATTCCACTCTGAGGTACCTCTCGTTCCACTTTGCCCCACCGAACGTCAACCATACAGAACACAAGCAGCACCATTGAGGCAATCACGAGTGTGAGCGAGACAGCAGATCGATAGATACCTCCCCATGGCAGTATTCGAGTCAACATCTCACTTGAGGCGAACCGTTTGGCTGCCTTCCTCTGCCAGAAAAGAGAAACCACTGCCAGCAGCGCCACCACAACCACCATCCACAGCCAGTGCAGATTCTGCACATTACCGATCTGTAATTCGTCTGGATTCATCACCCTCTCCCTTAAGCAAGGCGTCTTAGAAAAGTAAGGCTGAGAATCATCCTCAGTGTCAACAACCCCATCGCAATCGAAAGCAATGGTGGGACACTGAATCTGCCTATCCTGACCTGCTGAACAGCAAGCTCGCGGTAGTCAACGAACTGCTGAGTTTCCACTTCAGTTGTTTCCAACTGATTGATTTCGTTATAGATCGCTTCCAACGATTCTGTATCTGTCGCACGAAAATACTTACCACCGGTGGTTTCAGCAATTTTCTCGAGTGTAACTTCATCGATGCTTACCTGCTCATTTCGAATCATGATACGCCCATCAAATCGACGAACGGGGAATGGTGCAACACCGCGTGTCCCGACACCAATGGTGTAAACTTTGACACCCATCGTCTTGGCTAATTCTGCCGCGGCCTCGGGATCAATTTCTCCCGCTGTGTTCTCTCCGTCGGTCAGCAAGATGACCACTTTACTTTTGATCTCGTCTGGCTGCCGGTTATCCAGATTGTTCAACTTATCGACGGCAAGACTAATGGCATCGCCAATGGCCGTGCCATCCTCCTCTCGGGTGGTAACAATTTCTGCTCCCTGCAACTGTGCCACGAGAAACGCGTGATCCAAGGTCAGCGGTGTGATTGCGTCGGCGTAACCAGCGAATGTAACGAGCCCAATCAAGTCACTCACACGCCCTTCAAGAGCCGCCTGACTATCAGATGCTTCCGCGCCCAGAACAAACTTGCCTGCAACATTCTTGATTGCCGTCAGGCGATCCACGTTCTTGCCATCAATCTGAAAATCTAAAGCTTGCATGCTTCCTGATCGGTCGACCACCAGTTCGATCGCGACACCATTCGTGCTAACCATCGTCTGTTCACGTCCGTGCCTAGGGCGGGCCAAAGACAACACCATGAGCACGATCGCAACGAGAGTCATCGCTGGTGGCAACCAGATCAGTCGTTGCCGTAAGGTGGGCCGTGCTGTCCAGCCAGTCGCAGCGGAACTGTAGTTGATGGACGTCACTTGATTCGCCCGCCACAGCCTCCAGGCTGCAAAGGGGACCAATAGTAACAGTGTCAGAAACCACGGATTATAAAACATTTAAGCCTCCACCCTTCGCTCTGACTCGATCGTTGCACGAGCAACACCGCCCCCAGTCTTACGGCGACGCTGTTGCACCTGGTGCTGCAATCGAACGTACTCCTCAACAACGGAACGTGCCTGCTCAAATGGTGAATCCCCATCTTCTCCCAACCGTTCCACGTCAGGCGAAAACTTGCTCACATCCGCCGTGGTAAGGATGAAACGGGCACCAGCGATCACTCCAGCCCCGAATCCGTCATGCCGCAAATGTTCCAAAAACTCAGATGTGCAAAGGGCCTTCGCCGGAGCGTTGCTCGTGCACTGAACGTAATCACGCAGAACAGATGAAAGATCGCCATAAACTTCAACTGCACTAATCTGTTTAGCCGTATAGGCCTGCTGTAATTCGGTAATCCGTTGCAAAGCCCATTGATCTGGCTTCAGATACCTACCACGCCGAGCCCACCAAAACAGAAACAAAAACAGCACACCCACCCCGACAAACATCAAAGGCAGCAAAGGACTTGGGGGCTCCGTAGCGTCCACAGGCGTTTCCAAAGCACTTTTAATGTCACGGAACTTATCCGGTGCATCTTCTGCAACCAAGACACTTTCAACCGTGATACCGAGCGCAGGAATACTAACAGTTCCCTCTGAGACATTGCCAGAAACTTCGTCATCTTTCCCCCCCAAGCGAAAAGCGACCTCAAGCGGGGGTACACGACGAAGGCCTGGCCTAAGTGATTCGATTTCAAGCAACAAACGCGTGCGTGTCGTGTCGCTGGATGCACCACTCGGTACGTCACGCGTGACCTCGATCCCAGTAAGCAAAAAGTCGCCCAGGGGTTGGTCCACAATCGAAAGCTTTTCGGTCTCATTGATTGACACACCTGCGATAGGTGGCAAGACCACCGTAGTCCCACGTGGTGCATCAATGACAATCGTGTACTGCATCGGGACTGCCACTTGAGATTTTGCAGCCACAATCTCGGCCACGACAGAAACGGGCATCTCCTCTGATTCAAAACGCTGTGGCACGGGCCCGACAGCGGCTGGGGGCGATGCGATTTGCGCAAAACCTAAATTCAGCAATGTAGAACACAGCAGCAGCAAAGGCACAGCAAGCACGATAATGAGACGAGCATTAGTCATCAACGTTCAGCCTCTCGACGATGGAAGTAACGCTTTAATGGATCAACATAATCTTCGCCTGTTGCCAAGCGGATGGGGTTCATTTTCAACCGTCGAAAGATCGCATCACGCTTTTCGGCTTCGGTGGCTTGCAACTTTTGAAATGCATCTCGATGTCGCCGGCTGGCGGTGTCGACTGTGATCATGTTTCCGGACTCTGGATCTCGCAAACGCAGCAAGCCCACATTGGGCAGTTCAACTTCCCGCTGGTCGTTGACCATGATCGGAATCACGTCATGCTTCCTGCGAGTGATCCGAAGAGTCTTCTCAAATCCAACGTCCTGAAAATCACTGATCAGAAAGACAACCGTACGTTGGGAGGCAGTGCGGTGAAGATGATCCAACGCAGACTTCATGTGTGTTCCTCGCCCCATGGGTTGGCAATACAACAGTTCACGGATCAACCGAAGTACATGGCGTTTCCCTTTTCGTGGCGGAATCGCCTTCTCGATCTGATCTGTAAAAAGCGACAGCCCGACCTTATCGTTGTTTTTAATCGCACTGAACGCAAGTGTCGCTCCCAATTCAGTGATCAACTCCCGTTTCGTCTGCAAATTTGTGCCAAAGTCTTGAGATGCACTCAGGTCTACCAACAGCATCACAGACAGTTCACGCTCCTCACGGAACAGTTTAACGAAGGGCTCACCCGCTCTCGCTGTAACGTTCCAATCGATGGTACGTACGTCATCCCCCGCTTGATAGGGTCGAACCTCTTCGAACTCGATCCCGCGTCCTTTGAAAGCCGAGTGCCACTGCCCCGCCAGCAGGTCATCAACAACGTGGGAGGTATGAATTTGGATACGCTGTATCCGTCGCATCATTTCGCGTGGAATCATGACTTCGTCCTTTCGCACAAACGATCTCGAAACTCAAAGTCAAGGAACGGGGACTGTATTGAGGATTTGCTCGATTAACATCTCCGACGTCTTCTCTTCGGCTTCCGCTTCATAAGTCACAACAACTCGATGCCGCAAAACATCCATCGCCATCGACTTGATATCTTGAGGTGTCACATAGCTTCGTCCATCAAGAAATGCGTTCGCTTTGGCCGCTAACGTTAAATTGATCGTGGCACGAGGGGACGCACCAAACTCAATCAACTCATCCAACGGTAAGTTGTAGGCCGAGGGCTTTCGCGTGGCCATCACGATATCGACCACATATTCTTGCACTCTTCGATCTACATGAATTTGATCCACAAGGTTACGGCCGGCCAGGATCTCGGCGGGTGAAGCAACCGCTTCAACATCCATCTTCACCTTAGTTCGCGACATCCTGTCCAAAATCTCGATTTCTTCATCACGATTTGGATACTCAACAATCACTTTTAACATGAAACGATCCACTTGAGCCTCTGGCAATGGATATGTCCCTTCTTGCTCCACAGGATTCTGTGTCGCCATGACCAGAAACGGCTCCTGCAAGGAAAAGGTTTCGCCACCGATGGTGACCTGACGTTCCTGCATCGCCTCGAGTAATGCACTCTGGACCTTTGCCGGAGCACGGTTAATCTCATCAGCTAAAATCAAGTTGGAAAAGATGGGTCCCTTCTGCACCACAAACTCCTGCGTCTGTGGCCGGTAAACCTGCGTGCCGATCAGGTCGGCCGGAAGCAAATCAGGTGTGAACTGTAACCGCTGAAAATCAGTACGGATGGCTTTGGCAAGGCAAGCGACAGCCGTCGTCTTCGCCAAACCGGGGACACCCTCAATCAACAGATGTCCATTAGCCAACAAGCCAACCAGCATCCGATGAATCAGCTTTTCCTGACCCACAATCGTTTTGCCAACCTCGACGATCAGACGCTGAAACGGAGCACTCGCCTGTTGAATTTCAAGATTGATCAAAGCCCTTGGGTCTTGATTTGGTTCAGTTGCATTCGACATTTTATTTCCCTTGCTTGAGGTATCCCGTTCCTACGGAAAGATTGACATTCGGTTCGCTCAAGTGACCATGACAAGCACAAATCAAAAGCTGCGTTTTTCCGCGACACTCACCGGTTGTCAGACCAATGCGTGAAGCAGAAGTCCGAAGCCCAGCGGAACACCCGCATGGATTCACCGCGACTTCCCAAGCAGATTCGCTTTCAGCTTGGCTAACTGCCTGCGTGAGTCGCCACACCCAAACTCGAATCGCGACCTGCGGCCCCACACGGAGACGCGCGTTTGTCAAACGCCCTGCCATAATCCTCTCAGGTAATCCTGTCATGATCGTCTCAAGCCGGCATTGTGCCAGTCACCAGCCTCCCCCCACAATGCTTGCAAACCCTTTGCCGCCAAAAACCGCCAAAAACGTCAGGCTGATGGCTTTATGCCCCCCCAATTCGCACCACTTCCACGACTGGGATTGACGTATTTTCCAACAAAAACAAGGTGAGAATTCAACGAGGGGGATCCGCCGTTGACCTCAGCACGCCTCGCTTGGTATTTCAATGGATTGAAGTATGTGACCAATCCCACCAATCATTGCCTCACCTGATTGTCGAAATCGAACGTGTTGAGCGATCGCCCTCCTGTCCGACTCCGACTCATCGCCTTGACAATCCTCGGCGTTCTGTTGCCTACTGCGCATGGATGCCGAAGTCGCGCACAACAGGATCTGTATCAGCAGAAAATGATTCGCGAGGTACGGATCTTGGAAGACAAACTTTACGAGGCCGATTACAAAAATCGTATCCTGGCCGAAAAGCTCAAGCGGGCCCGCATCGAAGCAAGCGAAGTTCCCATCCACTCCGCAAAACCTGCTCGACGCCCCGATACCCTGCGACCGGAAGTGAATCCGCGAGAGCCTGATTTTGGCCCAACGCCTGATCCCGATTCGAACCGCAGCGATAACCGCTCTGAAAATCTCACAGAGGAAGATGAGGAAATCGGTCTCAGTGATTTACTTCCCCCCACCTTTGATGAGGGTGAACCGGTCGCCCCGAGCGCACTCGGCAACAACGAGCCCAATACTCCGATTGAATCCGAGGAACCCTACCAACGGGATCCCGTGCCACTGACAGATCCACCCGTCAACCCAACCCCAAATGTACTTCCCACCCCATCATTCCCGGATGTGAACTCTACGAGGCCAGAGACCGAACTAAAAAAAGCCGCCCCCGCCACGCGTCCGCCCGCCTTCATGCTTCCTCCTTCCGCAGGCAACGCTCTTAATGGTGATGCAGACAAGCCCCCCACACCAAAATCAGAAACACGACTGCTTGACCCTGCACCCGGGGGACCAGAACCTCCGGGGAAAGAAGACACCGAGTTGCCGCCGGTATTCCCCGGAGAACAATTGCCGCCGCAACTTGGATCGCCCCATGAAAATATACCACCCGGTCAGATCCAATTACCTGACTCAGTGAAATCCAACGAAACAGTTCCTGATTCACTGAAAATTCACCCCACACTTTCTGGCGCAAATCGGATTGGTGAAAAAATTCACGATATGCTGCTCGTGGTAAATGTTGTCAATGACCTTGGTAAAACGATCAGCTTGGATGAATTCCTGGTGGATGGCGAGATGTCCGTTGTGGTGCTGGATCCAAAACGCGACTCGTCGCTAGCGCGACTTGGCCGCTGGAACTTTGATCGCGAACAAGTGCTGCGCTTTGTCAAAGACTCACCCGTTAGCGGTTTCCACATACCGCTTGATTGGACGATGGACGAACCCTTGGGAAGTGAAGTGATTGTTCATGTCCGGCTGCGTGCCGAAGGCGATGAGATGCTTTGCGAGGCAAAACTCAACGTGGACAAGCAGCGCGGTGTCGCTGGATGGCTGCCAAGAGCAGAGTCGTTCAGATAATGTCTTGATCCGTCAAATCCTGAATGCAGCATTCCGGCCGTGTCACATCAATGCCGGTGCTGATTCGGTGCCCAGACGCCTGGTCGCAGCGTTTTGTTTCGATACTCAATGTCGTTGTCGCAGTTTCCAATTCAAACGGGGCAAATCAAGCAGATCAAGACGTTAATATGCGGGCATGGATTGCCCAACGATCCGTCACCCATGAGCTGATTGTTCTTGCAATTCATCTTGGAGAGCAAGTGTTGGTGTTTTGGATTTCAAATTCTGCATGGCGTTTCCTTGTCCATCCTAAGGAAAATTACGTTGACAAGCCTTTGCTTCACTGGTGGAACAGCCATTTTGCCCGACCGCACCGTCGAGGATGCGATTGTGGTGTGCCGAGACGGAAAAATTACATACGTGGGACGATCAAAAACTCGCCTCCCCAAGGGTGCTGAAACGATCGATGCCAAGGGAGGGTGGATTAGCCCTGGCTTCGTAGACATCCACGTTCATGGCGGTGGAGGAAGCGATTTCATGGATGGCGATGTCGAAGCAGTGCACCAGAGCTGCAGAGCACATGCGAGCCATGGGACGACAACGCTGTTCCCAACCACTAGCACTGGCAGTCCCACGCAGATTCAGGCGATGTTGGATGCCACCACAAACGCTCAACGGAACTGGACTGCCGAAAACGGAGCCGCCATTGGTGGAGTGCACCTGTACGGCCCCTTCTTCGCAAAAGACAAAGTTGGGTGTCATAATGAATCTGGCTGCCGCTCGCCTGCAGCCAAGGAGTTTGAATCCTATTTCAAATCTGGAATCATCAAGATCGCGACCTGTGCTGCTGAATTGCCAGGGGCTGCGGATTTTTATCGACAAGCTCGGAGAAAAGACTGCCTGATTACTTGTGGGCATTCAAACTCCACCTGGTCCGAGATGGATGCTGCCTTTAAAAATGGCATGCGGCATGTCGATCACTTTTGGTGTGCAATGAGCACTGTGCCAAGTATTCGCAAACGCCTCGGCGTCCCGATGCAGGGTAGTATGCTCGAGTATGTACTCGCCAATCCAGAAATGAGTACCGAGGTGATTGCTGATGGAATGCACCTGTCACCTGAATTACTCCGCTTTGCGTGGCAGCTAAAAACGGCTCAACGACTCTGCCTGGTTACAGATTGCAACCGGGCATTGGACATGCCACCGGGCAAATATCGTTTCGGATCAAAACAGGATGGATCATGGTTCACCAGCGATGGCAAAGTCGGCTGGGCAAGTGAAAATTCCTTGGCTAGTTCCGTCAATGGAATGGCCCACATGATCCGACACATGCATCACTCAACGCAAATTCCACTCACTGATGTAGTACGAATGGCCTCGCTAACCCCGGCTGAACGAGTCGGAATGGACGCCCAAATTGGCAGCCTACAAAGAGGCAAGTGGGCAGATATCGTGATACTTTCACCACGTTTAAAAGTGAGAAGCGTATTTCTACGAGGAACCCGCTACAGAAATTCAAATCGGCACTCATGAATCCTCTTCGGCGTACTCCTGCGTTACAACCCTCGGCGTCCAATGGCTAAAGCCCCAGATCAATCATTCGCTGACTTATCGCAGCCATCTCAAAAGCGGCATCAGCTTCTTTCGCATTCCCTAAGCCATCATGAGCCTGCCCCAAAATTCGATAAGTCTCTGGCAAGGCTCTCCAACTGATTTGCTCATCAGGCTTTGACTCGATCACTTGATTCCATTGCTGAACTGACTTCTGCAAGGAGGTCACAGCTTGTTCGTACAGTTCGCTGCTCAATGCATTTCTGCCCTCGTAGTACAGAAACAATGCGTACCACGCACGGTAACCCATCGCATCAGGATGCATCTGAACCTGCGCAGCATAGCCATCCACTGCTCGCCGCAATGCCACCTTCGCTTGACTTCTCAGTTCACGCTTTGCCTGCTCAGGTGCATCCTGCGATTCACGTTCCATTAACATCCCCAGCTTGAAGTACGTATGCGCCATCGCATTGATATAGGCAGGTACATTGGGGTGTACCTCACACAATTGCGTGAAGGTCTCGGCAGCCTCAGTCAAGTGAGCTTTGCTGTCAGTTAACTCAGTATTGCCTAACCTCAACAAATGGTGATCGGCAAGCGTTTCTGAGAGCTCAAATAATACGGTCTGATTGTCAGGGTGCTTATCTTTCAAATCACGCAACAAGACGACCGATTCGCGTGTCCCCACGCCTGATCTTTGCCTCGGCCAAGAACGCGCATCATGCTCTTGCTGCCGAAGCGACCGGGCCAGCGACAAAGAATAACTTATGTTCTCGGGATCCTCGTCAATCAACTGCCGCAAGATTGAAATTGCGATCTGCAAATTCTCTGCGCTGGCAGTGCTGTCGCCTTGCTCGCTGCGTTGGCCACCGCGTCCATCAGAGCGGTGCGGACGAGGGAAGCCACTCGAATTTTCAAACAAAACTGGGCCACCCTGCTCCGGTGGCCCACTTGGGTGAATGGCCTCCTGGGAGCGCGGCTTTGCCCCTGGTCGGAACGGACCACGTCGCATCGGCCCTAGGCCAAACTGCCCTGGCACCTGTGGTCCGAACCGGGGTTCAGCACCTCGTGGCCATCCTGCGCGACTATCAAAACGAGTCGAACGAAGCACATCAACCCCCGGCATGGCTGTCGGCCCCATCCCGGGTAACACATGCATCGCCAGCAAGTAGTGTGTGCGTGCAGTTTCAAATCGGATGCTACGTGATTCTGTTCCGTTGGCCGGATTCATTTCCAAAGCGACTTTCTTCAACATCTGCAAGGCAAGACGATGCTCCTGTTCCGCGGTGCCATCGTTACCCAACATTCGAAACGCAAAACCAAGTCGATTACGTAATTTAGCTACCTGGACGTGTCCCTGATTTGAACCAACGTTCATAGCAGGCTGCTTCTCCAGCATCTCCTCAAATGTCTCTATCGCACGTTGATAATGCCCTAGATTGAAGTGCAACTCAGCGACAGCGGTTTGTGCACCGGCGGTCGACCGCTGCAACTGCGGGGTTCCCCCACCATCAGCAAAACTGAGGCGATCAATTTCATCATAGAACGGTAAAAGGTCTTCGAGTAATTCTGCTGTTTCCAGACTGATCGCCGGGGCAGCGGCGAATTCTTTGTCCGAGTCAGCATCTTGCATACCACCAGCGAAACGCTGAAAGATTTGGTCCACCGTCCCCACGGCCACTTCGGCAATCTGCTCTGCTTGTTGCCGATTCCGCTGCTCTCGCTCAAAGGCTGCTCGCAATTGGATGAATCCAGCGCTCGACAGAATTGCGACGCTGGCAAGCAACAACATGGACAGCATTGAGAGAGCAGCCACAGCTGGATTCCGTTTTGCCCAGCGGTGCACACGTTCCCAACGTGGCATTCTGCGGACAGAAATGGATCTTCCCTCCAAAAACGCGGCAAGGTCTTGCTCCAATGCACTTGCGGTCTGATAGCGAGCTGCAGGATCGTTGGACATGGCTGCTTGCAGGATCGTCTCCAGATCCTTGGGGACGCTGGAGTTCAACTGCCGCAGAGGCGGTGGACTTGGTACGGGACGTCGCGTCACGATGGCCTGGCGGATTGATGAGTCGTCGATCGCCGGCCGTCCTGCCAACAGTTCATACAAGGTCAGTCCAAGACTATAGATGTCACTACGAACATCAGATTCCCCAACCACTTGCTCTGGCGCCATGTACCGCAGCGTACCCACAACATCACCTGTACGCGTGACTGCGTCGGACTCCAATGCCTTTGCAACACCAAAATCAGTAATCCAAAGATCAAGATCATCATTGACCAGCAGGTTCGCAGGCTTGATATCGCGATGCAGCACTTGCTGATGGTGTGCATAAGCGAGTGCGGACGCGGATTGCACGCCAACCTTTGCAACCTGCTGTGGTGTCAAGTTCCGATCCGGATCCAGTAGCAGCGCGTCCAAGCCATGCCCATCGATTCGCTGCATGACAAAATAATGAAATCCCTGATCCTGTCCGACCCCGAACACGGGAACAATATTTGTGTGATGAAGTGCCGCTGCGGTCCGCGATTCATGCTCAAAACGGCGTAGTTGCTCATCACTCGACAACAGGGAACTGGGCAGCACCTTCAAGGCCACGCGACGTCCAAGCGATTCCTGAACGGCCTCGAACACCACCCCCATGCCACCGCGACCAATTTGCCGCACCAGCTGAAAATCACCCAAACGCTCGGGGCGAGAGACACCCAACGTGGCTAATCCGGATGGCTTTTGAATATGGGCCTGGCGAGCCATCTCGAGTTTCTCAATCACCGGCAACAGATCACGTAATGCGGACTCATGCTCAGGATTTGCCTCAGCCAAGGAATCAACCGACAAACGTTGCCCACTACGTACGGACTCAACGTAGTCACTGGCAATGGACTCGACAGGGTTGCGATTGGATGGTGTTTTCGAATCCATTGTCTTCAGCTTCTTGTTAATCAACCCGCGTCAACGGCTTTGCATCCTCGCACGCCCGGTCGCGAGTCTCTATCCGTCCAGATTCAGGTCTTCCAGTATTTCCTTCAGTCGCGAAAGCGCGCGAACATAACGATTACTTGCCGCCGTGACACTAATTCCGAGCACCTGAGCAGCTTCGACATTCGAAAGCCCCTCAAAGTGCCTCAAAGCAATCGCCTCCTGATCCAACTCGGACATCTGCTCGATCGCTTCCGCAAGCGTCTGCCCCATTTCATTACGTTGCACCGACTTACTGACAGATGTGTGACTGGCAACAAGGTGCGCGGCAAGTGAAAAAGAAGTGGTTTGAGGATAGTGGTTTCCACGTATAGAAACTTCACGTCCCACCGATCGCTTCTCTGTTCCAAGATGTCGACGATGCACATCCACCAAGGTTTGAACAACAATCATGCGCAACCATATGAAAAGGGTGTAATTTTCATCACGCAAGAAATGTTGCAATCTTTTGCAGGCGGCAACAAATGCTTCCTGCAAAACATCATCAGCGTCAACTCTAGCTGCAATTCTTTGGTCCATCCTAAAGGTAAGGAGATGCCAAAAACGCTCTCGATGGAAAGCAAACACTTCTGCTAGCACCTCCTCCCCGTTGTTTCGCAGTCGCTCCAACACCAAGGGGTCCTCCTTGAGTGGTGATGGCTCTTCAAAATCATCAACGGAGTCGGATTCAGTCATATAAAACAGGCTCGTAGGCTGTAAAACGGGGTGACCATGAATTTATCCACATTTCAGCCGCTGGAACACTCAAAGAACGAACAAAAATGCTGGAGTGTCATTTTCGCCGCAGACAAATAGCTCCTTCATACCCTTCGCACACTGCCAACAGCGATCAAGCCGCGAGATGCGTTCATACTCCCCCAACTGAATCACATTTCCCTTACGGAGCAATCAGCGAGGGCTCATTGACGGCACAGCTTCCCCCAAGAGACCGCCTCTCAAACCAACCAAACGCCCAAGATATGTCAGAAGCTATCCGTAGTTGCATACAAGACTTTGACGCTGTCTCTTGGTCGATGGTAACCTTGACCACGCCCAGCAGTGCCACTGCACACTCGAAACAGGAAAAAATGCCGCCGTTGCTCCATGTGAGAAAACGAACTGCAGAAGGACCGCAACTGCGGCGAAATTACACAGTTTTTTTTTAATCATTCGCAGCAGTCCCAGCAACACAAACTGCCCCCTCGCAGGCTATTCACGTGGCCGATTCCAAAAATGCGGGCTCCGCACATTTCCGAAATATGCTTAACAGATGATTACTAAGGTAAATTCAAATCGAATCCGCCGCTTCTTGTCCAGAACCGCACTCGTCTTCCTCGCATTTTACGCAATGATCATCATTGCACTTGCGCTACTGGAAACAAGGCTCGTCTACCCCGGGGCCTACGTAACGACAGTCCCTCTCGACAAGGCCATGTCAACCGTGCCGATCGAATACACCACAAGTGATGGAAACAGGCTAAAAGGCAGATTACTGAAACGAAAAGCCTGCTCTAATTATCTGCTCTTCATGCACGGTAACTTCTCGAAAGCACGGCGTCTCGACGACTTGGCAGAGCGGCTCAGCAGCGTCTTTGACGCCACTGTGTTATTGGCTGAGTACCGAGGTTACGAAGATGACATTACTCCAACCGAGATCGGACTTGTCCATGACTGTGAAGCAGCTCGCGACTACCTTTGCACGAAGTTTGGAATACAAAAAGCGGATATCATTCTGTACGGCCGTTCGCTGGGCGGTGGATGCGCAGTGGCGCTTGCTGCCAACGGCGGTGCAAAGGCGCTGGTGCTTGAACGCACCTACGATGAATTGGTAGGCATTGCCAGCCGCCAATACCCATGGATTCCCGTTCGGCTAATCATGCAAAATCGCTTTGATTCTGTCGAAAAGATAAATGATTACGACGGTCCGATCGTCATCATCCACGGCACTGCAGATAAGCTGATCCCAATCGAATGCAGCCGACGGCTTTTTGACGCTGCAGACAGTAACCAGAAAAAGCTAATTGAAGTATCAGGCCTAGGACACAACGGCTCATTACCACTACGACACATGCAGGAAATCATTGATACAGTCAATCGGTTCAATTCGCATTCGCAATGATTTTCCGCAGCACTTCGACCAATGCATCTGGACTCTCATGTGTGTAGGCAATGTCAAGCGATTCACGTGACGCTAACGTTTTTACCTGACAACGACTCTCTGCCCACTCGTTTCCACCGGCGATGACGGCAACAGTGAATCCTTTTTGGGACGCGTATTTCAATTGCACCCCAAGCTTCTTTGCATCGGGATAAACCTCGACGGCAATCCCCGCAGTTCGCAGATTACTTGCCAAACGCAAGTAGTCATCTCGAAAGTCACGATCAAAGAATGCGATCAAAACGGGAGCAGGCGTAGAAGCATCCGGCAGCAAGTTCAACTGCTCCATGGCGGCTAAAAGACGGTCCAATCCCAGCGAGGCCCCAATGCCAGGCAGATGCTGCTTGGTGTAAAGGCCTGCCAGGTTGTCATAACGGCCACCGCTGCAAACACTTCCGATTCCAGGCAGATCATCCAAGGTCGTTTCAAAGATGACCCCGGTGTAATAATCAAGCCCGCGAGCAATTGAAACATCAAGCTTCAATCGAGATACGGGAACCCCCGACGCCAAGGCGCCTTTGTAAATGTGTTCCAGACGCTCAATCCCAGCGGCGGCTGTCTCATTGCCCCCGGTGATCTCAGGAAGCCGAGCAAAAATAGACTCGGCGTCCCCATCACACTCGGCCAAAGCCAAAACTGCATCAGCCTGACTCGCGTTAATTTCGGCAACCTTACACATTTCAGCAGCCGTTTTCTCACGACCGATCTTGGCAAGCTTGTCCAGACTACGAAGAACGGGAACAGCTTTTTCGGATAACCCCAAGTGGTTCAGCAGCCCCGTCAGAATGACACGATTGTTGATACTGATCGTGAAAGCATCAAATCCGATCGTAGAAAGCAGATTGTTGATCACCGCAACGGCCTCAATATCGGCCAGCACAGACTCCGTGCCGATCGTATCAAAGTCACACTGCACGAACTCGCGATACCGCCCAGCCTGAGGATTCTCACCACGCCATACCGGAGCGATATGATAACGCTTGAAAGGTGTTCCCAGAGCATTGGCATGCTGGGCTGCAAATCGCGCCAGTGGCACGGTCAAGTCAAATCTCATTCCCACATCACGCCGTCCGTTGTCCTGAAAACGGTAAATCTGACGATCGGTCTCATCACTCCCCTTGCCCGTCAGGATTTCAAGATGTTCAAGAACCGGCGTATCAATGGGCGCGAAACCGAAGGAACGAAAAACATCCCTCGCTGTTTGCATCATTTGCTCGCGGGGAATCATCACTGAAGGAAGATAGTCCCGGAACCCTTTGAGCGTGCGTGGTTGAATTAGCGACATGTGTGGCAATGGAAGGGATTTTAGGAAAGGACTGGGAGCAATTTTTTCCGGACTGGGCAGCAACTGAATCGGTGAAACACGCCGAACAGAAAGAGAGTGTCTCATCGGCGAAGTACAGCGTGCTTAAAGTTTTCCCTGCGGCTCTGCTTCCCGTTTTACAGGATTCAACGATTCACGCAATCGGCAGTGCTGTTGAACGACGACTGCGCAACACGTCACACTCCTCGAGATTTGGAACCGGGAACTGCGGTCCAAACAAAGCGTCAGCGTATTCGTCCAACTGCTCCGGCGTCTCGAAATACTTTTCGTAGCACCAGTCATCCTCAAACTCACACTCATCTGTCGTGTAATCGCGGCAAATCTGAGGTCGTGTCTCATAAATGCCACAGCGATAATCGTCTCTCAAGTGCTTGCAAGTTGTGTGCACCAGCAAATACCAGTCATCGTTATCGACGAAAACGGTCGCCCGGTCGTGCAACAAATACCATCGCATGAAATCAAAGTCTCTTCGATTCACTGGCTCATCAATGGCCAAGGCAAAGTAGTGACAACACTTTGCGGTGCAGTAATCGCATAAATTCGCTGAAGCTGGCATTTGACTACGACGTCGTTTTGTGGGCGGTGCGATCGCGGACACGTGTATGGCTCTGAACAAAAGTTACGAAAAAGAAACGACGGAGAGCAAACTGCAGCAACATGATTCAGGAAACCAAACCGAGTGCGGACACGCCACCCTCGACGCCGCAGGCAACATTCATCGGCAGCGATCCCTGAAAACTCGTCTCAATGAAATCCTGATCCCATGAAATCCTGAACCAGCGAACCAAGGAGGCTTCCCCCCGCACCCCATGCGTTCGCCGACTGGCAAATCACACCGCAAGCGGACTGGTTCAGTTTGGCTCTGCCAGTTTATCACCTGACTTGCTCCAATGAACTACCATAGACGGTCTAGCGTAAGATGAGCGTCAAAAGGCCTCGATCGGGTAAAAACAGTCGACTTCACGGGCCTCAAAACAGAAATCCCGAAGTTGGGCCCTCAGGCAGCAGACAGGCAAAATAGCCAGCCAAAGCTCCTCGACTTTGCTGCCGGCGCTCGAAAACCAATCTCTCAACCGCCCTTAACCACAAATCAGTGGGTTCCAATCCACGTCCGGCGGAGCCCGGGGGTCGGCAAACTCGATGAAAGAATCCACAATACAACGTCACATGGCAGCCCCGGCATTCCCCTGTGACCGGGAACGAACCATCGCTGGTGCAGACGTCCAATGGCTGCTGGTGAGTACAAGCATTTACGGATCAGCATTTACGGATTAGCGGCTGGAGAAAACTAATGGAAGTCATCATCACTGCCTTAGGGCCTGACAATGTCGGGTTGGCAGACCCCATCATTCACCATGTCACAGGACGTGGTGCCCGGATCGCTGAAATCCAAATGTATGACCACGACGAAGAACATATCTTCGCCATGCTGTGCCGAATTGACATCGAAGCTGAAGAATTCGAACCACTCACCGATGCGATGCGGCAGATTGGTCAACATACCTCGCTGGCCATTCGAGTCTGGAGCAGCGAAAACCGCGTCAAAAATCCTCGAATTGCAGTCTGCTGCACTTACGTTGAACATACGCCACGAGCGGTTTTGGAAGCAATTCAATCCGGGCTGATCTCTGCCGAGGCAGCAGTCCTGATTTCAAACCGGGACAAGCTTGGCACCTTAGCGGATGAATTTAACATTCCATTTTGCATGATCGGCAATGACCGCGGTGTAGCCGACGACGGTGCCATGACACAGATTCTGGACGAGTTCGATGTGGACTATGTGGTGCTTGCCAGATACATGAGAATTCTGCCGGCCCAGACCTGCTGGCAATTCGCAGGCGGTCGTATTATCAATCTACACCACGGTCTGCTGCCTGGGTTCCCCGGGTTCCGCCCCTATCACGATGCCTACAATGCTCGGATGTTGACATTCGGCGCCACCTGCCATTTCATCATTCCGGAGCTGGATGCGGGAAACCAAACCATCAACCAGCGCACGTTTGCGGTCGCACCTGGAACCGCCTTGGAGTCTGTGATTGAGACCGGCGAATCAGAAAACGAACCGGCATGCCTGGTCGAGGGCCTGCGGCGGGTTGTGAACCGAGAGGTCTACCTGCATTTCCACCGGGTCGTCGCAAGAAACGCAAACTCCGGATTGTGACCCATCTTCGCTTCTTGAGCAGAAATCAAAAGAACAGACACATTGGTGTTGACCCGCTTTAATGGTTCCCCCACAATTGCTGGTCGCTCGTGGAAAGAATCGTTTGGCAGCTTAAAACGCCTACCGATCCTGACACGGTGCAAAGGATTGCATCAGTCGAAATTTACCTAACGCCGTTGGATGACGGCAACCGTGCCAAGCACGGTGGGTGGACCGATTGGAAAAGTTTCGCCGGCTTGAACAGGTGAAGCGACCAAGGAAGAATGAACCTAGTCTTCTTCTGGTACCCACGTGGGTACTGCGTGTCGTTTTGCATGGTTCAGTCGTCACTTTCAATGGAGTTGTCGTTTGTCCCCAACTCAGGACTTCGACCTGAAAGAGCGTGTGCGTAGCGCGGTTGACATCGCAGATGTCATCGGTGCGACACTGGAATTGCAGCCGCAAGGCCGCAATCTCGTTGCCCGCTGCCCATGGCATAACGATCGACGCCCCTCCATGACAATCAATCAAGAGCGGCAGACATGGAAGTGCTGGCCTTGCGACATCGGTGGTGATGTTTTCAGTTTTGTAATGAAACGAGACGGCACCGATTTCCCGACTGCGATCCGCACCTTGGCCGAATTGGCCGGCATTCCAGTCGAAGATTACACTAAGGGCAAAAAGACCCAACCGGGTAGCCCGGATGATCGAGCGACCTTGCTGTCGGCAATCAAACTGGCCTCGGATTCCTACTTCGACTTTCTGCAAAGCAATGAGCCGGATGCCAAGATCGCTCGAGACTACCTTGCATCCCGGGGAATCGACGACGAGAGCCGCAAATACTTTCGAATTGGCTTTTCACCTGATTCTTGGAGCTATGCGGTCGATCTGCTGAAACGTAACCAGTTCAGTGGTGAAGTCGCACATGCATGTGGAGTAGCTTCTCCTAAACGTTCTGGCGATGGCTATGTCGACATGTTCCGCGGTCGACTGATGTTCCCGATTCAGGATTTGCAAGGCCGTCCAATCGCACTTGGCGGACGAGTGATTCCTGCCATTGCAGAACGACACGGAGATCGTGCTGGCGGAAAGTACATCAATGGAAGAGAAACCATGCTCTTCCGTAAATCGCAACAACTCTACGGCCTGGACCTCGCTCGTGATGCTATCCGTCGCAACGGCGAAGTGATGGTCATGGAAGGCTACACTGACGTAGTAGCCAGCAAACAAGCTGGCATCGAGACCGCCGTCGCAGTACTTGGCACTGCCTTGGGTGAACAGCACGTCAAAATTCTTCGGCGATTCGCCGAACGGGTAGTGCTGGTTTTGGACGGGGATACGGCGGGTCAAACTCGAGCAGATGAAGTGCTGGAACTATTTATCTCTGCCGATGTCGATCTGCGAGTCATGACCCTCCCGGATGGCAGCGACCCCGCTGATTTCGTCGCCGCTCACGGTCGCGAAGCATTTGAAAAAAGCGCACGCGAAGCACCCGATGCTCTTGATCACAAACTGAGCCGACTGACCGACGGCGTTGATGTCGAACGCGACACCCATGCTGTCGCGTCAGCAGTCGACAAAATGCTCAAGATCGCTGCCAAAGCCCCCGACGGACTTCGTGTCGACCAGCTGCTGAATCGAATGTCAAAACGATTCGAATTCAAAGTGGAGCGTCTGGAGCAACGACTCGCTGTACTCCGCAAACAAACCCATAGCTCCGCCTTCCGAAAGCCAGACCGCCCAGCATTCCAAAACCCAACTCGTGCCACGCAATCCGGGCTACCACCCCATGGTGATCCAAACGCTGCTTTTCAAGAATCAGCCGATGATGCTGGCGATGGACTGACCCCAAACACCCCTTCAACTCCGACTGCCCCCAGCACGCATCTTGCAGGCGTCGCTTCTACCCCTGCCCCCCTCACCCTCAAACCAATGCGTGGCCTGGAACGCGACTTGTTCGAAACGCTTATCGAGAATCCTGAACTTGCGAATATGGCCGTTGAGGCAATTGACGTGCAATGGCTCGAGGGCACGGCCGCCAAAATGCTGCTTACCGCCTATCAAGACCTCGAGCTTGACGGACACTGCCTTGACGCCGACTCTATCCTGTTGCTCGTTGAGAATGATGCGCTAAAAAATCAAATTGTTACCCTACAAGAACGAGTAGCAGAGCGGTCAGGCAAACTTCCCGAAAGCGCAGAAGATCGTTACGCGGCAATCTTAAATCGTTTCCGCGAACGCGAAATGTCAGACGAGCAAAACCGACAAATCGAAAAGCTGGCATCAGCGTCCATGCCAGAAGATGATGAAGATGCCTTGTTAAAGGCAATCGTAGAAAAAGCGCGTCTACAGCAACGCATCAGGAATGATTCCTGAGCAACCCATTCATTTACACTGTCCACTTTACAATGGATTCCGACGACCCAGTCAGTTTCTGCAATCCCACAAGGAGCCACCGCTCAACATACCGCAACTGAAACGGATTTTCATTTGACCCACATGCCACGAAGGCGTGTAAAACACGAGGTTTTTTAGATATGCAATTGATGGATCAAGAACTGTCATCTCTCATTTCCCGCGGCGTCCAAGACGGATTCCTGACTTACGAAGATGTCAACGCTTACCTTCCTGATGAGGACGTGAGCCCTGAGAAACTGGATCGTTTGCTGTTGGCAATCGAACGAAAAGGTATCCAGTTGATCGACTCAGCACCCGCGAAAGCCAAAGCGAAGCTCATTCGTGCTCCTGAGCCCAATGTCGCTGAGATGCGACGACCGAACCTCAAAGCAGCAGACAGCTTTGAAGGGAACGTGGAAGGTGAAACACTGGCAGCTGCAGCGATAGAAATGCCAAAGCCCAGCGATGATCCCATCCGTATGTACCTGAGCCAAATGGCAGAGATTCCATTGCTCACACGCGAAGAGGAAATCGCACTCGCGAAAAAGATTGAAATCACGAGAAAACAATTTCGTCGTACGCTGCTGGAATCAGATTACGCCATGCGTGCAACAGTGCAGACACTGCACCGCGTCCACAGCGGCGAATTGCCTTTTGATCGCACCATCAAAGTCTCATTGACGGAACGCTTAACCAAAGAACAAATCACCGCACGGATGCCACACAACCTGCGTACCCTCGATGTTCTGATTCGTCAAAACAAAGCTGACTTCGAGCTGCTAGTTCGAAAAAGCACATCGCCACGCCTGAAAGCTGAGGTCCGCCGACGTTTCATCAGCAATCGCAGAAAGTGCCTTGAGCTGGTAGAAGAACTCAGCCTCCGTAGCCGCCGCGTCACACCTCTGCTCAAGCATCTGGAAGAGATTTCCAAGAGAATGAATTTCATTCGAGCACGCTTGGCCGAACTGGGAAATGACGCAGTCAGCCGTGACGAGGCGGCCGACCTGCGACAAGAGCAACGCGAGCTGATGCTGGTAACACAGGAAAGCCCAACCAGCCTCCACAACCGCATGGTCAAAGCCCGTCGGCACTTTGAAGAGTATGAGGCCACCAAACGTCAACTCAGTAGCGGTAACCTTCGTCTCGTTGTTTCAATCGCGAAGAAATATAGAAATCGTGGCATGTCTTTTCTGGACCTGATTCAGGAAGGCAACACGGGATTGATGCGAGCAGTTGACAAATACGAATACCGTCGCGGGTTCAAATTCAGCACCTACGCAACTTGGTGGATCCGTCAGGCAATCACAAGAGCCATTGCTGACCAAGCTCGCACCATTCGAATTCCAGTCCACATGATTGATGTCCTCAGCAAGTTGCGTCAGGCACAGAAATCCCTGATGCAGGATTTCAAACGGGAACCAACCTATGAAGAAATCAGCAAATTCACTGAAATCCCACTCGAAGAAGTGCGACGAGTGATGGATATCGGGCGACACCCGGTTAGCCTGGACCGGCCAGTGGGTGAGGGTGAAGATAGCAGTTTTGGTGAATTCATCGAGGACGGCGACAGCCACAATCCTGTTCGCTCAGCAGCAAGCAGTATCCTACGGGGCAAGATTGATGAACTGCTGAAAACCCTGACCTATCGCGAGCGAGAAATCATTCGGCTTCGATATGGTCTGGTCGACGGTTACTCCTACACGCTCGAGGAGTGTGGCCGGATTTTCAAAGTCACTCGTGAACGGGTCCGCCAAATCGAAGCGAAGGCCGTTGCGAAACTTCAAAGCCCTTCGCGTTCAGATCGTCTAGCCGCATTTCTGAAAACAGCAGCTTGATTGCAAAGTTTTTTACAAGAGTAAAATGAGTATGCGGGCGACCAGCCTTCCCGCGGCTGGCCGCCCGTTTTGCGTTTCCCAATGCTACAATCTGGTCATCAGAATCAGAAACAGAATTCCAGCCGAATTCTAGAATGCTAGAGCCCGGAATAGACTTGTTTTTCGCTCTTAACGCCTGTTTGAGGACTTTTCCCACTCAAGGTCGCTGGCAGGAACTCCCCAGAGCGATATGCTGATTGAATAAGCTTGCTGCGAAAGTATCACGAACAAGGTGTTTTCAGACCGAATAAGAAATGCGTTTAACCAAAACGGCTCAACACGGTGATAAATCGCCGCCACTTTTCGCCTGACGGTTGCCGCGACCTTCTGCCAAGCAAGCACCTACGCGTCTCCATTCCCTTGTCATCCGTCTTTATACGTCGATCTAACTCATGCCCAGTGATACCAAAATTGAAATCAGTGCGAGCCTGCTTCGCAAACTGCACAGGATACACCGACAGCGTGCCGACCTCGCCGCGCAAATCGCAAGAGGACCTCGACAGATCACGGCAGGAGAGTCGCTTGTTGCAAAAGCAGAAGAAAATCTGCAGTCTTTGAAAGACACGTTGAAAAAAGCCAACCTGGTGTCAGATGAAAAACAACTGCAGCTGAAGTCACGCGAAGCACAAATTGATCAACTGCAGACGAAACTCAATACTGCTGCAAGCAACCGCGAGTTCAATTTACTAAAAGACCAGATCGCAGCGGACAAGCAAGCCAATAGCGTCCTCAGCGACGAAATCCTCGAGGCAATGGACCACATCGATGGCCTCGAAACCAAGCTGAAAGATGTTACCGCCGAACTTGAAAACCAACAAAGTGATCAGAAAACGCGGATCACCGAAGTCGAGGCAAAAACAAGCGAACTGCAGGGTGAACTGGCACGAGTGAACGCCGAGTTAGAACAATCCGAGGAACAAATTCCAGGTGCGGTCATGGTAGAATATCGCCGAGTCATCAAAGCAAAAGGAGAAGAAGCTCTGGCCCCCGTAGAGGACGAATCATGTGGTGGATGCTACCAAGTTCTAACCACCCAATACATTGATCGTCTCAGAATGTCGGTATTGATCCGCTGTCCTAACTGCAATGCATTCCTTTACATGCCCGAAAGCACTCGAGTTTAGCTGGCAAAAGAACGACGCTACCGCATAACGTGGACGCCCACCGTCGAGGCAGAAGGAGCAGCGGACTGCTCGATTCCGAACTTGCATGGAACCAAAGCTTGCAACCATGAACCAATCTCACCACACAATAGTTGCATTCAGCTCAAAGATGATAGTTAGTTAAACGACGTTCACTTAAGTTACGGGGATCGAAACTGTGGAGACGGGCACATTTGGCACCCGGGTATTGAAAAAAGCGAGAAGGTCATAACGATTTCTGCGGCGGCTTGCCCTCCCTTAATACACCCCATCAAGCCTATTCAATTCGGACAACCAACGACCGGGATCGCTTTAAGCCATGATTGTGTTAGGACTCGTTGGAACCCCCGCGGGCGGGAAATCAACCGTTGCTGAAAGGTTAGTGGAACTGGGTGCAACTTGGATCAATGCAGACCTGCTCGCCAAGACAGTCATGGATCAGCCGGATGTTCAGGCTGATTTGATTCAGCACTACGGGGCTTCCATCGTTAATAACGATGATGAAATTGACCGTGCTAAACTGGCCGCATTGGTATTCGGGGATGACGATGCCAGCCGCAGCCGACTAGACTATCTTGAGAGCCGGATCCATCCCGAAACGAAGCAGCTAATCAAGAATCAATTGTTCAGATTCGAAAAGAGGGGGGATTCAGTCGCAATCCTCGATGTCCCACTACTATTCAAGTCATCATGGGATCGAAGCTGCGACGAAATTTGGTGTGTGGACTCTGATAAGGAAATCCGCATTGCGCGGGTAAGGTCTCGTGGATGGACGCCTGAGCACTTGCAATCACGGGAAAAAAATCAACTCGAAATCGCTGAAAAAATGCGACTCAGCACACGTGTGATCTTGAATAATGGAACGCTAGCCGAATTAAACGATACCATCAGCACCTTATGGAGTTCCTTAGTTAGACAGCATTCTGCTGCCAGCGACCCCCGTCATTGCTTTGAAGGGAGTGGGCGTAAAACACTTACTTAGAACTAAATTCGAAAAAAGAGAATGATTCGCGCCCCAATCACCAAACAAATTCAGCTTATTTAGTATCTCCTACACTCCTATTTCTGACACTCCGACTTGCAGCGATCATACTGGACCCTTCCCTGCAGGCACACACTTCTCTCCTCTCCCTCTGATGCCTCATTCGACTGGACATCAGTTTTGACTCATCAAAATTCTCTTCTCCTCAATCCTTCCCCACCTCTTTTCTAATCACTTGGACGCACATGTCCCCAAACACTCCACACTCGCGAGATGATTTCGAGTCCAAACGCAAGAACGGGCAACGCGAATACCGCAACTACCGCCAGAACAAAAATCGTCCCAGACATCCCGACAAGGAAGTCGATGAACGAATCCGCGAACTGGACGCTGAGCGGGATCCGCTATCTCTACCGGAAGAGATTGTCAGTGAAGCCAACAAGGCTGGCGAAAAGGTAGGTATACCCTCGGTTGAAAACAACGAAAAACAACCACTCAATATTGCTGAATTACAGCGGCAGTCCCTCGAAGAGTTATTAACGCTGGCAGAAAGCGAAGGCATCGCTGGATTGTCAGACGTGCCGCGTCAGGAACTGATCTTTAAGATTCTAAAACACCGAATGAAAGCCGACGGCTTGATGTACGGTGAAGGGACTCTTGAGATTCTGCCAGATGGCTTTGGTTTTCTCCGCAGCCCTGCGTATCACTATTTGTCCTGCCCCGATGATATCTACGTATCCCCAAGCCAGATTCGAAGGTTCGGCTTGCAAACGGGAAGCCATGTTGCGGGCCAAATCCGGCCCCCCAAGGAGAACGAGCGTTACTTTGCCTTGTTACGTATCGAGGCGATCAACAGCAACGACCCGATGGGCCGCAAGAACGTTGTTCCATTTGATGAATTGACGCCACTGCACCCTAACACACGCATCATTATGGAGCACGATACTGGCGAAATCAGCACAAGAGTCGTCGACATGCTGACGCCCATCGGTTTTGGGCAACGCGGTTTGATCGTAAGCCCGCCGCGCGCTGGCAAAACAATTTTGATGCAGCAGATGGCTCGAGCTGTTCTGAAAAACTATCCTGACTCTTACGTCTTTGTTCTCTTGATCGATGAGCGTCCCGAAGAAGTCACCGACATGGAGCGTGAAGTCCGTGGACCGCAGTGCGAAGTGATCAGTAGTACGTTCGATGAACCAGCCCAACGACATATTCAAGTCGCGCAGATGGTGATCGAAAAAGCAAAACGCATGGTTGAAAACAACGTGGACGTTGTTATCTTCCTTGACTCCATCACACGTCTCGCCAGAGCTCACAACAGCGACGGTGAAGCAACCGGCAAGCTCCTGACTGGTGGCCTCGACGCGGGCGCATTGCAGAAGCCGAAGGCTCTCTTTGGCTCCGCCCGCAAGGTAGAAGAGGGAGGCTCACTGACCATTTTGGCAACCGCACTGGTGGATACTGGCAGCCGGATGGATGACGTTATTTTCGAAGAGTTCAAAGGAACAGGCAACTTGGAAATTGTCTTGGATCGTGCCTTGGTGGATCGCAGGATTTGGCCCGCTATCGATATCAGCGCAAGTGGAACAAGACGTGAAGAAATGCTGATGGATCCTGAGGAGTATCGCAGGATATCTAGCTTGCGAAGAGCACTGGCAGAACTGTCACCGGCAGATGGGATGCAGAATCTGACCGACCAATTACGTAAAACACAAAACAACGCTGAATTTTTGATGAGTTTAAAGGATGTCAACTGAAATCACAGGCCTTGATGGAGTTCTTCCTAACGGCAAAGTTGCTATTGTTGCAAGCCGTTATAACCCAGCTATTTGCGATTCGCTCGTAGCTGCAGCCCTGGAAACTCTCGCAGATGCTGGCTATACCGCTGAACGAGCGCCCGTCATCCGCGTGCCCGGTGCGTGGGAACTATCGAACGTCGTTCACCAAGTCATTGAGCAACCTGAAGTCGTGGCAGCAGTCGCACTTGGTTGTGTGATCCGAGGCGAGACAACCCACGATGAACACATCAATCGCGCGGTCAGCCTATCGTTGATGGAGATGGGTATCCAAAACCGAATCCCGATTGCATTTGGTTTACTGACTTGCAACACGCTGGAGCAGGCAATCAATCGTAGTGGTGGAACGGTCGGAAACAAAGGCCATGAAGCCGCCGGCGCCGTGATTGAACTGCTTCGACTACAGGAAAAAATAGACGCGGGTATTTGACAACCAGAATGACATAACGAAACCTCTACACCTCGAGAGGTGCAGGTTGGTGAATTTTTCCATCCTGCAACCTGCCAACAGCCGCTAAAATACAGTGGTTGGAAGCAAGGCAGCACAACAATCACCAACTCATTGTCGTGGAAAATCTCCGCTGTTGAATGCTGGTGACGACGGCCTGCAAACTCTCCTAACAACCGAGCCTGATGTGGTCATTGAGGCAAAGGAAATGGTGAAATTCATCAACGGGCGTTCGCGCACTGGCAAGCGATTTAGCTGTATTCAAAAACAACAAGGGAATACAGCGAAGCGACATAACGAAGAAATTGGAGAAACGCGATTTACCACCGTCGCAATACGTTTCGAAGGGGCACAGGTTGACGCGAAACAAACGCCAATCCGAGACTGATCCGGGAGATCAAGGTCAACCACGGTATTCGCCACGCTGGCGAACAGACAACGCACCAGATCCGTCTGCCAACCCAATACAGAGAAGCAAACAACCACCCGTGTTAGCATCTCGCCTTATCGGCCTTGAAACCGAATACGCGACTCTGATCCTCGGATCTCATGAGGTTGAATCACACGCACTACCAGCGGCTCAGCAAGTCTACTCCGCCTTGTGTGATGTCATACGCGAGGATCAACCCACGGTCCCTGGTGTTTTTGACCATGACCAACTTTTTTTGGCAAATGGAGCAGCAGTCAGCTTTGAGTCACATCCAACAATGCTACAAAAACCAGGTGGTTTTCTTGAAATCGCCACGCCAGAAGTTCACGCTCCCTCAGAACTGCTGACTTGCCAAAGGTCAGTCGATAGCCTTGCGGCTGATGCTGCCATTAATTCTAGAACCGGATTCGATATCCGCATCTTGAAAAATAGTCGTGATGCACTCGGACACGTTTATGGCTGCCATGAGAACTATGAGGCTGAAGTCGCCCACGGATTTTTGCTGCTTATTTATCGGATTTTCATCCTTCTGCTGTGGGGTATTCAGGTGCTCAGCCTGCTGGCCTCACTTCCGGTAATGGCAGCCATCTTGGTCGTGGTATTCGCATGCAAAACGATCAAAGGACAAGCAGTCGCATTTGACAAACCGGATGATCTTTTTGACGGTGTCCCGCGATGGGTCGCAACACCTCTATTGGCAATTCTTCGATGCGTTCACTTGCCCACCGTACTTATATTACGGTTTGTGGTAAGACACATCGCGTTTCGGCGACAGCGTCGTTGCCTTACAGCCTTTCTGGTGTCACGTGTTGTCCTATGCGGTACGGGAACCTTGGACCCCAACGGCCGCTATCACGTCAGTGCAAAAGGCATCGCGATCGATTCCGTTGCGGATATGGGCGGTTTCAACGGTGAGAAACCAATCTTTGTATTTGGTCATTGGCTCGGCCAGTTCTGTGCGAAGTCTTTTTACTCACTCGGTTCAACCTGGCAAATGTTTGGGAGGAAGCAACGGCTGCAAATTGGTCTTTCAGATTCGAACCTGTCTGAGCTGGCAGAGTATGTCAAAGTCGGATCGGTCTCTTTGCTGTTGGACATGATCGAATCGGGGCACCATCGAAAAATGCCACGAGTCAAATCACCGCTTCAAGCCTTGGCCCGTATCACCAGCGACTGGAATTTGGTCACCCGCGTTGCCACCAACCGGGGTGAGATGTCGGCCTTGGACTTGCAAAAGTCATATCTTGCTGCCGCTGAAGCATTTGTTGCGCGAGTGCCAACAGTTCACCACGGAGAAGCTCCCCTCATTTTGAAGCGTTGGCGAGAACTGCTCGATGCTGCCGTGGCTTATCGAAAAGATGCAGCCAACTTCTCGGACGCTTTGGGAAAGATTGACTGGTTAACCAAGCGAGCCATGCTCGATCAATTGGGAGCGGACTCTGAATGGACAGACAAAAAGAAAATTGATCTTCGTTACCATGAACTTTCTGGAGATGGCTACTTCAACAAGCTTGTGGCAACCCTGCCGGAAACTCAATTGGTGAACCAACCGGAAATTGACCGACGACGACGATCACCACCACCCAACTCCCCGGCAGCGCGCCGTGGCTGGCTGATTCGGGAATTCGCCGACTCTGAAGAAAAACTACTTTGCGACTGGGGCTTTGGCCTCATCGGACACGGCAAACAACAACGCCGTGTCCACTTCACTGATTCGCACCACGTGTGACGACTGCAGCCCTACTGTCCAAGACTGGATTCCAAGAGGCTAGAAATCCACAAACACCCTGCGGTTTGCTTCCGCTCACTATCTACAGGAAGAATCATTCACTGCACAGCGTCACTGCTGATTCAAGCAGCGCGGTCAGATATCGAGATCGTGCGTTCCACATGACGACATTTTTCACTCAAATCAAAACTTTGCTGAAGCGCTGTACCGGACAACAAGCCCCCCGCATGTCTGTGAGTGGTTATGCGGTCTAAGCGGTAGGAACGATTAAACGTGATTGGTGATGAACCCTCAGCAGCCTCCACCAAGACCGGAGAGACTGCTGACTCAACCTTGTTGTCGGCCCCCGTGCAAACAACATGTTCAAGATTGAAACGAACCACATCAGGCTCAGCAAGAGTCCCCCAATACGTCGGCCTCCAAACAATCTGAATGCCGTCACTCATCTCTTGGGCTCTGTCCTTATCAATCGCAACTTGCTCTACCAATGAGGGTAATCCAGTGCTTCGGCAGGCATGGACACTCCCACCTACAGCTGTTTCCCGAAGCCCCCCCCATTCTAACGAAGCAGAATACAGTACTTCGATATCAGTCCACGGCAACAAAGCCTTCCGGTATTCGCTTTCCTGCGTTAGTCGATCGTGACCCAAATTTTCGGTTGAATTCACCGGAGACGAGTCCGTCCCGAAAAAACACATAGGTTCGACAACGAATTGATTCACAAGTTGCAAACCATATCGGTCTCGCAAAAATCCACGCGATCGTTTATCCACCATCACAAAAAATCGGGTGGCACCTTCCGGTTTGGCAATCACATCCTGCATGCAGTCCCCAAAGACCTCAATGAGCGACCAATTTGCTCTGAGATAACTTCGCAGCGGATCGCTAAAACGGCGCAAGGCATCCGCAGCACCCAGACGCCTGATCGACAAGCTAGTTGGACAATCCACTGCCGGCCGCAACGACAATGAAACGTTGCCAGTTTGCATTCGATCTCCATGAACATCGAGTCGAATCATACTGTCATCTGAATACGATTCGTTTCCTAACAAGGAAAACGCTGGAACATCACGTTCTTGAGGCAGTATCAGTGTGCCACAGCTAATCGCCCCTTGGGTCTCCGTAAACAGTCCCCGCATCACCAAACGTGGCAGTTCAAATGTTCTTAAAGGTGGAAAAAAGTGCTCAGCAACATTCAGTTGTGAACTTGCTGCGACCAACAGCGGCGTGGCATTCCTACACCATGCTGCTCGATTTAAATACTGTGGCACGTGTGCCAGCGTACAAGCGTGCGTGCCACCTGAGCTGATCACAACAGAGCGACTTACACCCACCGCATGGGAATCAGATAGATCACTTGAAATTGCCAGCACGTCAAGAACGCATGCAGCAGATGAATCAAAGGAATCGTACACGCCCACATCAACATCGGTATCCAGGGTCTGCCCACAACTAAGGTAATGACGATTCAATGCCAGAGAATCTCGCTGCAAAACAAGATTGCTTACGTCTTCCGTATGCCATACCGGGCATCCTCGGTGACGAAAGAGAAAACGAGTCGCCGCTTGCATCGTGACTGCGGATTCCACAGGCCGCATTACCATATGGGTTTCATAGCGAGGCCCACTGAACTTCTGATCCGAGATAATTTCAATACCACATGCATACCTGCCAATCTGTGTACTCGACAAGCACGAATCGTGAGTCCCAACATTGATCGGCGTGAATCTCGCAATACCTTCTCCGCGTGCCATCACCGCTGCTCTCCGTTCAACCGCCAAGCAGCTCCGGAACGCCCACCCTCTCAGAAATCGCTTATCCAGAACGGTCACATTAAACGTGCCAGCCCTTCGATTCCACCGATCCGAATCACAGGTTTCAGGAACTGGTTGTTTATTCGACCCAAAGTTCTCAACACCACTTCGATACACAGGTCCAGTTCGGACTCGAGAGACCAAGCCAGAGGACAGCGGCCGCTCAAACATCTGAGACGCACAGACAACAAGAAACGGCCTCCCAGTGCTTTTGTTTTTTTCCAGATCAGCGACAGAAGGTGCACTGTTAAAGCAATCCGATAGAGAAACTTCGGCTACCGGAGCAATCGCAGAGAAGCGAGACACGAGTGCGTTCGGTCTTCTCAAGCCGTCGTACCGGCTCATCAATAGCTCGCGGCGAGGATCAACCCAATCAACGCTAGGTACCACTGTTGCCAAAAGACCACATTCATGTTGAACATCACGAGAAAAATGCAAACCAAGCGAAGCGTGGCCATGACCACTCGCAAACGTGATGACGTTTCCATCTGCTGCCACACCAGCATCGCTCAGCAGCCCCACCTCGTACTGAAATTCAGAAATCCGTGCCCAGCACCTAGGCATGTCTAATGCAGCAGAGGCTGAAACTTTAGAACCAAGTGATTCAAGAGCACCAACACCCAGCGGCGTCATCATTACCCACGAGCCCAATAAACGCTCATCACTTTCCTGCAATCGCAAGACAACCCTGTGGATGTCCACTGGCTTCGATGTCAGCATTCGAGCAACCCACGAGCCGCATAACACTTCAGAATCCAGTGCTTCAAACTCCGAACCAACAAGCTCGACGTCTGCAACAGCACAAACCATTTCACTCGTAATACCTTCGTGATCTGTCAGCAACAGGTTTCCAACAAACCATCTCACCGACTCTCGACCTAACGACCACGCCCAGTGCTGAAAACACAGTTTCTTATCCCTTACCCCAGCAACGCTGCCATGCCGCACATCTAACAAATCTGGTGAAAAATGAAAAACATCGCCTCTCTCTTCCTCCAACGCATTGCACTTCGTCGCAGCAGCACCGAGCAGTCGGTTCGGGTAACGGTGGGATTCCAGCAAGCGTTTGTCGTTGACACAGTTCAACACTTTTGCAGCGACCTGACGATGCTTGCTCGATGACGCCACTGACACCGCGTGCATGAGAGTCACGTCGTTCACAACGCGACCAACCGCATCCTCACTCGCATACGGTGTAGTGCCGCGGTCAAAGGCGTCGAACACAACACCGCCAGTGAAAGCCAGTTCACCGAATTCTATCCGTTGTTCGCCCCCATTCCCCGCTCTCCTGTCAGAAAGGGAAAAAAGAGTCAAGCGTTCTGAAAGATGCAGAAACTCAATTCCTCCAAACAAAGTGGGGTGCGTTTGCAAAATCTCCAAGCCGCCCTGTTCTTCAGTCTTAAGCAACGTTCCGCATTCAGCACTTCTAGAGTCTCGCTCGGTGTTACTATTACCTGATTGTTTCATGACTGACAGCGATTCAGCCACTGACGATACTGCAGAACGAATGCCCAAGGCGGTGAGAATTTCTTCACCTACCTGATCATGCAAACCACAAAACACCTCCGGATGAACACCAACACTGTAGTCCTGGACGGAACTTTGCAGTCTGCTCTCAACATCAACCGACACGTTTCGTTCACCAGCATTGGAACGACCTGAAAACACATCATGCTGAGTGGACAACAAACCCAACGGCAGTGGATCAGGTTCCTTGCCGAATACCTCAGTAGCCAACCGATCCTTATCAATGATGCCCGCAACTTCGTCGATAGAAACATGTTGTGAATCAATTCGCCAACCATGCCCCTTTTGTTGGGAAATCAGACACTCACGACTTTCACCAACTGCGACACCCCCCTTCATTGACAACTCGTGTGAGGAATTATCAATGCGGGCTGAACGAGATCCCAAACCAAACACAACGCAATCTTCAACCGTTTGAACAACACCAGCAGCGGAATTGATGGGTACCCGACATTGGGGGCGGGAAGGCACCAACGTTTCCGTTACAGGGAGGGCACAATAGTGCTGGTTATCGCTTGGCCGAGGCTGCATCATGCGTCTATCGGAATTGGAGGCTGGACACGACCGGCGCAGCGAGAAGGGGAGGGCTAACGCACACCATTCAAAACGCAAAACCATTTGCGAAGTGAAGCCAACTGAATGGGAAGGTCGATCAGGATGTGTTTTCGGCACCCGTTCCCGATGAACGCAAGATTTTCGCGACCATAAATGTCACAGCGAGCGTCAGAGTCTTGCAAATCGGGAAAATCCGAGTCGATCGTTGCGACCGTCACAGCGGTAAGTCTTGGACCGAGTAGACCAACAAAACTGAATGGGTTCACAAGCGCCAGCCTTTCGAAAATTTCTGCAAGCCAGCTTGCTTGACCCAGCAAAACACATCGTGAAGGAACTGTCCCCAATAAAACCAGTCGCCGTGTCACGTATCCCAACGATATCCGCCCCAGACACCTTACATCCAACGTTATCTGAAAAACGCAACAGCCCCCCCCATTAGACGATCACTGCTCGTTTGCCGGCAGCATGGGTGCTTCCTGAAACTCTTTCAACGTCATGATCTTCACCTTACCATCGGCCATCACAACATAACCACCTCTCGCAAGAGCCCCCGACTCGAAGGCAAGCACCAAACTGCCAAGTGCCCCTCTCTGACTCAGGTCTCCATTCCAGTTCACGACCACGTCACCTTCAACGAGGCTGACACGTGCAGCGCCGCGCGTACCGGCATCTGCGGACTCAGCCATCCAAGCTGAAAGTTCACTCGAGTTTTTTGGCGACGCCCCACTGTTGTACATCTCAGTGTAGGCTTGTCCGATTTTGGCAAGGTTCTCCCGTCTTTGACGGACTGCATCCTGCTGCTCCTGGGAGCAACCTAACAAGCAAACCAATACCATTGCACAACAAAATGAACCGACAGACAGCAAATAGCGAGGCATTATGATTCCGCCGTACTTTCTAAAGATAGAGAGATAATTGGTTGAGTCGTCGCAACAAGCAAGCCCACACAAAACCCCGTTTTCTGAACGAAGCAAGTAGTATCGCTTGCATGAACAACCTGCACAATTGGCAATCTAAGACATGCATTGATTGGCCTCCAGCAGATAGCAACCATGAACTGAAACATGATCCCGGACGCATAAAATCAATGTGGTCGTCGTGGATGACGGATGCTCTGGCGTTCATTACACAGATTTTTTCCCATATACCGTCAGGTTGTGCCACAACTCCATTTGGCAGCCTTGGCTGATACCGGCCCGTACAGCCCATTTCATTCCATCAGGAAGTGCAAGGAAAACAGCCTGTCCGCTTGCCCGGACAGCCAAGAAATGCAAGGATCAAAAGCAACGGCGTTTGATCTCGATCAACCGAGATCTCGCGAGGGATACCATTGCTGACTCAGTGAACGAGTGAATCATCGAGCCAGCGAGCTGAACGAATCAACCCCATGCACGGAGACTCTGAGATGAATCGCATCAACTCATTCTGGCTACTGCTTGCCTTTACCCTGTTACTTTTCGCACCTGTGAATCTGATTGCCCAGAGCCCCCCACTCCAAGAACAGTCGACAAATCCACCGGTATCTATTCCAGCAACAAGTGAGAACGAAAAACCAGCTGTCGCAGAGCAACAAGGAGATGGTTCTGCAGAAGAGCAGAAAGCTCGTGAGTTGCGTTTAGCAAAATACCTAACGGGCGCGAAGTTCCTCGGGAACTTCACCATCGAAGGAAAGTCAGACACGCTGCCAAAACCCGAAGCCTACACGATCAGTAAATGTGAAAAACTACCACAAACAGATATGTACCGACTGACTGCGCGCATCAAGTACGGCGAAATTGACAGTGAAGTCCCACTGGATCTTAAAATCCTTTGGGCAGGTAGAACCCCTGTCATAACCATGGACTCCTTCTGGATTCCCGGGATGGGTACTTTCGGGGCAAGGGTGCTAATCCACTCGGGTAGATATGCTGGGACTTGGCAGCACGACGAGGTAGGCGGCCACCTGTTTGGCGTGATAAAAAAAGAATAGAGGGTTCGCAGCGCTCGACCTCCCCCCGAAGGTCGAACACTGCACACACCTCTGTGGGAATAGAATCCACATCGCTTTGCCGTTATCCACCGACTCCCTTTGGCAAAGCGACGCGAATTAAATCCCCGAGTAAAACGGAGACGCCAAAAACAGTCTTTTGGAAAGAACCTGATTCAATTCGGCAAAATTGAAACCTGTTGCGTCAGTACTTTGAGCAAGAACCAGATTGGTAAAGCTGTTCTCGGCCACATCCGCAGTTGCGTTGATGCCTAAGACCACCTGCCCCTCACGATACGGAAAAGGTTGGTCTTCCGTGACCTCGTAGGTTCCTTGTGCCAGGTCTGTGAATGAGTAATCACCATTCACGTCAGTAAAGACAACCTGTGCTGTGATTGCTCCCAGAAGATCATTACCAGTGAGGGTAATCTGAACATTCTCGATCGGATTTTCGCCCGTTTCTTGAATACCATTGTCATTCAGATCAACGAATACCTTGCCCGAGATTGTGGACAGTTTGGGATCCACGGTCGTATTCGCAGTCGCACTGTCATTTGCTGAGTTTGAATCGCCCGTGTCCGACGAGACACCGACACTGTTAATGATGTTGCTGGCAGCATCGGCGTCAATGCTAACGTTGATCGTCATGGTGCCACTCTCTCCGCTTGCCATGGTTGCGAGGTTTGCAGTCACCACGCCTCCCACATCTGAAAGCACTTCCCCGGAGGGTCCAGTACCGCTGACAAATGTCACACCAACCGGCAGTGTATCGGTGACCACTACATTACTGGCAGTGGAAGGACCAGAGTTGGTCACGTCGATTGTGTAGGTCAAAGCCCCACCCACCTGCGATGCATTTGTTGAGACGGCCTTGACCACACCTAGGTCAGCTTCCGCGACCACCGTAACGTCAGCCGTAGCAGCGTTATTCGTTGTATTGTTTTCCCCTACAGCCGACAGGTCCTGAACGCTCGCCGCATTCGAAATTACCCCATCAGTAAGAGTATCCACAGACACTGTAACCGTGGCTGTTGCTGTCTCTCCACTGGAGAGATTCACTGACGGGAAGGTGATCGTTCCTCCACTATCCACACCTGACTGTCCACCCATCGTTGCGGATAACAGAGTAACACCCACTGGCAAAACGTCTGTTAAAATAACACCCGGAGCAGTACTGGGGCCAGTATTTGTGAGGGTAACAGTATACACCACCGTATCATCAGGAACTGTGGTTTCTATGTTCGAGACCTTTGATACCTGAACATCGAAATCTGGCGTCAGCGTTGTGGAAGCTGAAGCGGTGTTGTTTGCAGCATCTAAGTCTGACCCAAGCGATGTCACAGATGCATTATTGACAACCGTCCCTGTCGCATTCTCCTGAATATCTGCTGTCAAAGTAAATACACGCGTTTCGCCATTAGGAAGAAGATCGTACTGGACCGAGAGATCCCCCGTCGCTGGATCGTAGGTGGTGTCATCCGAACTCGGAGCATTGATCACGACCCCCGTCAGACCAGCAGGAATCGTATCTGTAACAACGACCGTGTTTCCGTCACTAACGCTGTCGGTATCATGACTTACGTTGAACGTGTAAACCAACTGATCGCTTCCCGGAACCGCAGTTCCGAGATCTACACTCTTCTGCAGAACCAAATCGATCTGGTTGATAGCAGTGATACTCATTGCGTCGGTATTGTTTCCCGAGTCCGTGTCGGTGTCACTAGTCGACACAGTGGCTGAATTGGGAATCTCGCCCACAGCAGCTGCATCAATTGTGGCATCGAATTCGACCGTCACGGCCGCACCGGCCAGAAGTGTCCCCACATCAATGGTCAACGCTTGGCCTACGGTACTGTGCGTGGCACCCGAAGCGAGCGGGTTAAAACTGACAAAGGTCAAATCATCATCAAGTGTATCCGTCACGACAACGTCAGCAGCATCTGTTGCTCCCGTATTTGTCACCGTGAGGGTGTAAGTAACATCCTGCCCAGAAATGGGTGTACCGCTCGAAGTCTTAGCGATGGCGAGATCGACGAAACGGGTCACTGCTGTTGTGAGGCTCGATGAGTTGTTGTCCAAGTTCGAATCCGTATTCGGCGTCGCCGAAACGGTTGCTGTATTACTCAGCGAAGCTGCAGGATTTGCACCAACCGTGACATTGACTGTCACGATCGACACTTGACTGTTGGCCATCGCACCAATATTGGCGGTTAACACGCCACTTACGCCATCAAAACTAACTTGCCCCGGATTTCCATCCACATCACCCGAGACAAAGGTCACATCCGACGGCAAGGAATCAACGACACTGACACCTGTTGCTGCATCGGGTCCGTCATTGGTCACGGTCAGGGTATAGGTCAAAGAATCACCCGCGTTGACTGGGTCAACATTACCTTCTTTTACGATAACCAGATCACTTTCAACCAACTCCAAAAGCACGCTATCGGAATTGTTCGCGCTATCAGTTTCAATCTCATACCCAAGCACACTGGCACTGTTCGTGATATCGCTTGTCTGGTTCGCATCAACATTCGCTTGTAGCTGTATTGTGCCCGTTGTCCCAGCAGGAACGGTTCCCATCACCACCGTCACAGTCGACCCCACCACGTTCACCGTGAAGGCTCCCGAAGCATTGTCGAAACCTGTGTAGGTTAATCCAGCAGGGAAGACATCAGACAATTCGACTTCGGTTGCATCGATTACCCCGAGATTCTCAACGGTCATATCAAAAACAACATTGCCGCCTGCAATCAGATTTGAGAGTCCAACATTAACTTCTTTGGTAACCTCCAGATCGATCTGTGGGAAAAAGCCGAAGTCTAAAGTTGTGTTTGTATTTGGGTCAGTGTCATCATCATCGGTCGGTTCATTATTCGATTCGAGCGTGATGGTTTGTGTAATGACGTCACCACTTGGCAAAGTGGTGCCATCATCAACTCCGTCAATGTTGTCGTCTGGGTCTGCCGGAGGATCATTGCCTGTGCTATTGGCATACCCGTCAAGCACTCCGCCCGGCAGAAATTGCGATGCTGGAACGACAGCGGCATAGAATCCAGGATCAAGTCCGGCAAAGCTATAAGCTCCACCGGTGGTAGTCGTGGTAGTGGCCAAGGGTGTATCTGTAGCAGGATCGACCACATCAGCTGCTGCCGCCATCTGATAGAGATTCACGGTGACACCCAGCAAGCCGCCCTCCAATGCATCCTTTATACCGTTGTTCTGCCCACCCACCGAATTATCGTCGAAAATCTGACCACCAAGGTCCACCGGAAGCAGGTTGGGAATACTGGCAGCAACAACGCCTGACCGGCGGGATTCAATGATGGAGGCAATCACATCGCTGTCAACGGCGAGTGTCACGGAGGCTTCAATAGCACCGACGTCGGTAAAGTCAGCACCTGTGCCGCTTGCGGTAACGAAAGATGAAAACGGAACAAAAGTTTCAACAGTATTCGAAAGATTTAGCGGCACAGCAATCGTTGTACTGGAAAAATTCGCTGCATCCGTATAGACCGTGACCGTCAATGTTTCTCCCGCGGCGTCCGATCTGGTCAACACAATTAAACCCGCCGCAGGATCTGGTGTGGCACCGGTCGGATCCCCCGTCAGCGAAACGCTTGACAATCCACTCGCGTCCAGGGCAATGCTTCCGTCGGTACCATCATATTGCAACAGAGCTGTGCCTTCTCCGTTCCCAAGCGATCCAATGGATAGCGTTGCCGGACCGGAATCCACGAGCAAAGTAATCTGACCTACGCCTGCCGTATTGGTGACCTCGATATCGCGTTCACCACCGACCACCTCACTCGCCGAAGAAAAACTGGTATTCGTGGGGTTGGCATTATCAGCGGTGACAGACTGTGAAGTCACGGAGTAATCATCAATCAAAACGGCTTGAGTACCATCAGCATCGTCCGCAGTGACGTCAACGGTAAGCGAACCTTGCGTGTTCAATCCGGGGACCGTTTGCTGCTGTAGAAAGTAACGGTCTTCGATCAAATTATCGAATCGATAGTTTCCACTCAGGTCTGTGATATCAGTGCCCACCAGCGTATCGGTACCGCTATCAAAGACGAGGTTCGCATTGGAATCCCGAAACAGCTGCACCTGCACTCCCTGAGCTCCCGGGGTCCCCGGGGCGACCAGGTTTCCCACGCCGTCCACGAGCACGGGTGGTTCACCCGCCGAACTTCCGTCATTGTTCTCGTCGACAAACGCAACGCCGGCAATGGAGCCAAGATCACTTGCAAGCAATTCCCGTCGTTCCATGCGTTCAAGACGCAAGCGACGACGCTGCCGATTTTTCAAACCTTTCGCAGAAGATCGATTCAACCCGCGGAAAACTTTTCGCCAAACCATGCTCATTATCCGTAAAAGCCGGAGTGAATTGCGAGGCGACCATGTGTAAATGGTCGCGAAGACAATGTTGAGAATGCAACAGCCAATGCTGCGTGCCCTGCCGTTTAGAGCAACATCCTGCATACTCGTTATTTATCGGACAGATTGCCCATTCAGCTTGACCCCGGCTTGTGCCACAAGCCGTCTCTTAAGAACATTTCCTACCAGCGATACTCGCCACCGAAGCTTAACCCTTGGACCCAGTAGTCCGTGGTATCAAAAGCGAACGTCGGGTGAGTGCCTTGTGAGAAAGTAGGATTGGGAGGCAGCAGATCAGGATGCACATCCAGATCCATCTGATCTCCAGGTCGTACTACGTTCGACCAGTAGATAGCCGTATAACCCAGTGTGATCTTACACTGTTTGGTCATCTGGTAGCCAATTTTCAAATCCAATTCTGGAACCACTGCGAACTCGTCTTGAGTATAGGTTCCAATATTGGAACTCTGAGCTAGCAAGCCACCCTCATTCACAGTTGGTGAGCTTCCAGACTCGGTGATGATCGACTGACCTGCAATGCTCACAGTCTGTCGAGTATTTCCAACAGCAAGGCGAATGCCTGTTTCCAAGCTCCAGAATCCTCGTGTTCTTCGCGTTATATATCCAATATCAACACCGTTGAACTGGTTCTTCGTTCGAAAGCGGTCGTAGATATCAAAGGTGCCCGGCGCGGCCTGACTTGACACTGCTTGCAGATTTTCTTTGATAGTCACGCCCTCACTGAGTTGCAGAAACCTGTAACCAAAAGCCAATTCTGTTCTGCTGCAAAAGTGCTCTGGGCAACCGCACAAGAACCAATTGCTACATCCCTCATCAGCGTGCCGCAGTTTTCTGAACCGAAAACCACCACCAACAAAATCTGATTCACTGCTTACTGAAACAGTTCCCCTAAGCAGGTCTCCGCCATTTGCCGTATTGTCGTAAGCGATCAATTGTGAGTTTGGCCCTTGACCTGAAACATCGTAAAATGGTCGAGCCAAGATGGGACTGCCTTCGCTGGTTGCCGAGAACAGATCATTAGAGCTTGATAGACTGAAATACTCTGCACCAACGCCCCAGGTGTGGCAACTATCTAACCAAAGGCCAAATCGCAAGCGACCACCGTCCAGTGCCTCGTCGTGGTAGGCATCGGAGCCTGCCAGGATGCGTGTACTTGGAACCCCAAGAACACCCGCTTGACTCTGACCGATACCTGGATCGAGACTGGTCGTGACCAAGGGTGGCAAATACATGCCGTCTTGCCACCAGCCGAGGAATTCAAAGGATGCCCATCCGTCTTGTGGCATGCAAAGAGTCAGGCATGGTCGCCAAGCATTTCCGTCACAGAATTCACCGCAACAGCTTGCACCACAGCCCCCATCACAGCCGATCGTATCGCAGCCAACGCAACCTGGGTCGTCACAACCGCAGTCACTTGAGAAATGTTCCCCAATGATCTCACCCTCATAGACTGGGGCAAGTGTGATCTGACCGTCAAGCGATCCAGAATCAGAAGGCTTGACAATCGAAATTGCGGATTCAGGCGGAGGGCTTGGGATCCCCTCAGCTTGAACTTGCTGAATATTCCTGACGTCTTCACGCGGCTGAAGTTCAGGCACAGCGATGCGAGTTTTTTGAACTCGTGAGCGTGTGGGTTGCCAGCTGGCTCGGGCAGTTTGCTCGCTTCTGCGAACACTGCGACTGCGGGCAGATTCCTGAGCGTGAAGATTGTTGACCAGCAAAGCGGCAACAATAAGAGTTGTATTTATGGACAGGCGGAGGATGGACACTGGCTTCACCAATGGAAAGCTAGGATGGCGTGTTGTGAAACATCACCGAAACAGGTTTCCCCCCCTGTTTAATGACCCAGCAACAAGAAACAAAACGGTTCCAGCTGCCGGCTCAAAAGGAGTATCGGCAGGCCCATGATCGGACATTGCCCAAAAATCGGAAAAATCGGAATTTTCGGCAAACTCAGCCTCAATGGATAAAACTCTCATTCCCGAACGCATCGCTGCTCGGCCGAATCTGAGTGCAAGCGTACCTTCCCAGTCATTCTGCCAGGCTCTGCCGCCCTAAGCCATTCAGCGAGAGGACTCAATGAATCAAGTAAAAAAGGCATGCGGAAGCAACAACCAGGCTAGCCAATCGCCCCGCTTTGCAAGCAACCTGTGTTTTGATTTAGAAAAACAACGGCTCTCTCGGGCGTTTGCACGGATTTTTCTATTGCGAGCGTGCAGATCCAGCGTGGCTGCCTAATGCTGGACTCTTCTCAATCAAACTCCCCACGAAAATCGACCACGCCAACAAGTTCCGCGGCGTAACGAGCGAGCACCTTAAAAAACATTCAGTCCTTACCAAGCCCAGGAACGCAATGCTGGCAGTAATCGAAAGCCTCGCTGATCGATGCTTATCCACACCGTTGGGTGTCCCGACAAAATCGAGCCTGATCGGTTATCATGACGTCTTCCGAGTTTTATCAATAGAAGAGACCCACCCAATGATTTATCGACACCTGAGTATCGGACTTTTGTTCTTCTCTGTTGCTGCGTTATGCGGCAAATCAACAGCTGCAGATTTTTCAATGGAAAAACCACGTGCTGACTGGATTTGGGATGCACAGGGTACGTCTAGCTCGCAGCCGATCTACCTTCAAAAGCAGTTCAGCGTGGCAGGCAAGGTAAGTTCTGGTTCCCTGTTTACGGTTTGTGATAACACAATGAAGGTGTGGGTAAATGGCAAGCTTGTAGGCGAAAGCAACGAGTGGTCGTCACCAATCCAAAAAGACGTTGCCAAACAATTGATCACGGGTGCCAACACGATCACGGTTCAAGCGGCGAACCAGGGTGGCCCGGCAGGCTTCACACTCAAGCTTGTCGTCAAACAGAAGGGTGCAGAGGACCTGATCATTCTGTCGGACAAGCAATGGAAGATGAGTCCCACGCAGCCGAAAGGAGCTTGGACTGCGAAAGACTATGACGCCGCGGAATGGACGGGCAAACTAGTCAAAGTCGGAACGATGGGTGACTCACCTTGGGGAGTGCCTGGCAAACAGGGTGGCTCGAAATCAGTGGTCAACACTGCGCCACAGACCCTCGATGACTTTGCTGTCGAACTCGTCTACGAAGTTTCGAAAGATCAAGAGGGTTCATGGGTCTCGTTGACCACTGGCCCGGATGGAAAACTGATTGCGTGTGACCAAGGTGGCAAAGGTGCATTTTGGATTCAGGTAAACGAATCTGATGATGGCCCGAGTGCTACAGTTTCCCCCTTGGCAGTGAACCGTCCTGGAACCAACAGTCCTCTCAGCGGAGCTCAAGGCCTGCTATGGGCTTATGACGCTTTGTGGTTTCACCAGAACGGCGGGCACCTTTACCGTGTGACGGATTCAAATGGAGACGGACGTTTAGATCAGGCGGAACAGGTCCCAAGCCAGCGTGGTGGTGGTGAACATGGAAACCACGCGGTGATCAAAACAGAAGACAACCAAGGTATCTACATGGCAGGTGGTAACCACGCGCCTTTGGCAGAGTTGTCCCGACGTCGTGTGCGATCGTGGGAAGAAGACCTGCTACTGACACGTATGTGGGATGCAAACGGTCACGCCCGAGGAAAGCTCGCTCCCGGTGGCTGGGTCACTCGACTTAATCCTGAAACTCTGCAACAGGAACTGGTTTGCATTGGTTTCCGCAACCAATACGACATCTCGCTCAACCGCTTTGGTGATATGTTCACTTATGATGCAGACATGGAATGGGACATGGGATCACCTTGGTACCGCCCAACTCGCATATGCCAAGTCGTCAGTGGCGGAGATTACGGATGGCGAAGCGGAACCGGCAAGTGGCCCACTTATTTCGAAGACAGTTTGCCGCCGGTTGTCGAAATCGGGCCGGGTTCACCCACTGGCGTTGTTTCGGGTGTAGGAGCAGCATTCCCAGCCAAATACCAAGACGCCCTGTTTGCCTTGGATTGGACCTTTGGAACGATTTACGCAATTCACATGACTCCTAAGGGCGCAGGCTACACCGGCAACAGCGAACCATTCGTAACCGGATCACCTCTGCCCGTGACCGATGCAGTGATTGGGCAGGATGGCTTGCTTTACTTCACCGTTGGAGGACGAGGTGCCGCGTCAGCGTTGTACCGTGTTCGATATACCGGTAAAGGGTCAACTGCTACAGCGGACTCGAAGTTACCACCGTCAGTGGTCAATGCCCGAACGATTCGAAAACGCCTCGAGAATTACCATGGTGCCAGCTTAACTGAAAAGGCGTCTAAAGCAGCCTTAGACGACGCTTGGCCTTACCTCTCAAGTGAAGACCGATTCCTGCGTGCAGCGGCAAGAGTGGCCGTTGAATCACAGCCTGCAAAGTATTGGGCTGGCCGTGTGCTCAAAGAGCAAGATCCGCAGGCATTCATCACCGGCGCGATCGCTTTGGCCCGCGTAGGGGCTGAATCTGAAATCAATCTATCGCTACAAGTATTACTGATGAACGCTCTGTTGAACGCCAAGGTTGAGAATGACGCTCAACTGCTTGGCCTGCTGCGTGCAGTTGCATTGACCAGTATGCGATTAGGAGCCCCCGATCGTGACCAGCGTGCCGCTTTATTAGAGCGTTTCGATTCCATGCTGCCGGATTCGAATCCAGACATCAACACTGAACTCGTGCGTTTACTGGTGTATCTGCGTTCTCCTACCGTCGCAGCGAAAACGGTAAAATTGATCGTCAATCGTGATCCGCCGGCAATTCCAAACTGGACTGAATTGGCAAGCCGCAATGCGGGCTACGGCGGCACGGTCAAACGCATTCTTGATAACCATCCCCCTAGTCGAGAAATCGGTTACGCCCTCGCACTACGTAATCTTCGAACTGGATGGACCATCGAAGATCGGCGTGCGTTCTTTGAATTCCTCAACGAAGCTGCCAAGGCATCTGGCGGATCCAGTTTCCCTGGCTTCATGCGTAACATCCGCGATGAAGCCTTGGCAAACTGCTTGGATGCTGAGCGAGTCGCATTGCAGGATTTGACCGGCGAAAATTATGATCCCGTTCCAGATTTTGAAGTAAAAAAAATCATTGGTCCGGGACGCGAATGGACGCTTGCAGAAGCAAGATCCAAAGCCACCCGTTTCAAAGAAGCCGATTTTGAAAATGGACGTAGCGTTTACTTTGCCGCCAATTGTGGCAAGTGCCATCGGCATAACGGACTGGGTGGCAATGTTGGGCCTGACCTGACAAGTATTCCAAACAAGTTCGATGTCAATTATGTGATCGAGCATATCATTGACCCAAGCAAAGTCATTTCAGATCAGTACCAAGCCTCTACGGTCCTAACGGCGGACGGACGAACCGTAAGCGGATTAGTGTCAGAAGCCGATGAAACACTCGTCGTCTACCCCTCTGATACAAAAGCTAAACCGATCACGCTTGCGATCGAAGATATTGAAGCGGTTCGTCCTTCTGACGTTTCACAAATGCCTAAAGGGTTGATCGACGGCCTGAACGCAGAAGAATTACGTGACTTACTTGCTTATTTGATGAGTGGTGGAAATGCCGGGAATAAAAAGATCTATGGAAACTAAACCACACAAAAGGACTTGTTCAGCCGTGCCTCAGCACCTTGCCTTGTTGTCATTCTGTTTTTTTGCAATCGCCAGTCAGGCTTCCGCGCAGATGGAACGTGGATCCTCGTTGATCGACGAAGATAGTATCCGCGGACATGTGCGATTTCTGGCAGATGACTTGTTGGAAGGCCGTGGCCCCGGATCACGTGGTGATGAACTGACGCAGCTTTACATCGCAACCCAGTTCGAAACACTTGGTCTGCAACCCGCAGCAGGGAATGACAAGTGGCTTCAACCTTTCCCGCTAGTGGGTGTTCGAACCATTGCACCGCCCAATGTCGTTTTCAAGAAGGGTGGCAAGACTGTCTCACTGAAATCAGTTGAGGATTTCATGTCAACCATCGGTAGGCCTGCCGAAAAAGCGCGACTGGAAGATGCCGAACTGGTTTTCGTGGGATACGGTATCGATGCCCCCGAGTACAACTGGAATGACTACAAGGACGTCGATCTGACCGGCAAGGTCCTGGTCATGATGAATAATGATCCGGCGTCGGACCCTGATTTGTTCGAAGGTCGCCGGCGACTGTACTACGGGCGCTGGGACTACAAGTATGAAATCGCTGCTCAGAAAGGGGCCGCAGGCGCCATTATCATTCACACCACACCCTCAGCCGGCTACCCTTGGCAAGTGATCCAGACTTCATGGAGCGGTGAGGAATTCGAACTGCTTGGCAATCCGGGCAAACGCCTGGAATTGAAGGGTTGGGGCACAGAGAAAGGGCTCCGTGACGTGTTTAAGATGAGTGGATTTGATTTGGACGACCTCCGGACACAAGCTGAATCACGCGACTTTCGGCCAGTCTCCTTGGGAACAACCCTGTCCATCGAACTAGAAGGCATCGTCCGAAAGCAAAATACTGCCAACGTGCTTGGAATGCTGCCCGGAAGTGACCCGATACTAAGTGACGAAGTCCTGATTTACATGGCACACCACGACCATCTAGGCATGGGTGCTGAACGGGATCTAAGAGGTGACAACATCTACAACGGGGCTGTTGATAATGCGACAGGAGTTGCCTCCTTACTGACGATGGCAAAAGCCTACAGTGAAATGGAGCCTCCACCCAAGCGATCGATTCTATTTGCCGCTGTCGGTGCTGAAGAACAAGGGCTGCTGGGATCCAGATTTTTCGCTGAGAACCCAACGCTGAAACCTGGCAAGATGGCTGCAGTCATCAACATGGATGGAACCAACATCATTGGCCGAACACATGATGTGAACGTCATCGGTTACGGAAAGTCAAACCTCGATTCCATTGTGGTGGCCGTTGCCAAAAGTCAGAAACGAATTGTTACCCCTGACCACTTTCCTGACCGTGGCTACTACTACCGATCTGACCAATTTAGCCTCGCTAAAATCGGCGTTCCCGGTGTTTATCTTCACTCCGGGATCGAAGTGGTCGGTAAACCGGCGGGCTGGGGAAAGCAGCAACTGGACGAGTGGGTCGAGAAAACTTACCACCAGCCCAGTGACGAGTATAGCGAGGACTGGAATTTGTCTGGAGCTCTGGAAGATACGCGACTGCTCTACGAAGTTGGGCGAAGAATCGCAAATCAAGCGACGCTACCGGCGTGGACTCCGGGAGATGAGTTCGAGGCAGCTCGCAAAGCAGCGATCATATCAGCCTCAAAACCAAACTGAATGCAACGCGTTGATTTTGTTCCCGCCCTTCTCGACCTAGATCGAAACCACCGCAGCTCTAAAATTGATCACGACGCTATAGCGGGCGTGACAGACTTGCCTAGTTCAACCGCTGACCACAGCGGCTTGGTCGACCGGTTCGCCGCTTTCCCATTGCGTAAAGTCGTTCTCGTCACGATGAATCCGGTGGTAAACCGTATCCCGCTCGACTGGGTCTCGCCCCGCTTCAACAATCAGTTCCTTGATGTTATCCACCGAGAGACATTCCGGCGTGGTTGCTCCGGCGTCGTGATAAATCAACTCGTGCCGAACGGTCCCGTCGATGTCATCGGCGCCGTAGGCAAGTGCGGTCTGCGCGGTCTCAATCCCCAGCATGATCCAGTAAGCCTTGATGTGCTGAACATTGTCGAGCATCAAGCGGCTAATCGCCATCGTACGGAGATCCATCAGGGCCGACGGCTTCTTCAAGTCAGATAACTTGGTGTTCTCGGGGTGAAACGCAAGTGGAATAAACACTTGAAAACCACTGGTCTGATCCTGCAACTCACGCAACCGCAACAAGTGGTCTACCCGATGGAAAGCGTTTTCGACGTGGCCATACAGCATGGTGCAGTTGGTCCGTAGCCCAATCTCGTGAGCCGTGCGATGTATGTCCAGCCATGCGTGGGTGTTTGCCTTGTGCTCACAAAGCTGGTCACGTACCTCCGGATGAAAGATCTCCGCTCCACCACCAGGCATGCTACCCAGTCCAGCTTCCCGCAGATCCTCCAGAACCCAGCGGACCGACTTTTTCGTCTGGAACTCAAACCAGTTGATTTCAACGGCAGTCCATCCTTTGAGATGTATCTTCGGATAATTCTCGCTCAGCAGTTCGATGATGTGCCGGTACCATTCATAAGGACGTTGGTGGTGCAAACCGCCGACGATATGCATTTCCGTGCAGCCATTGTCGGTTGCCTCCTGCCCTCTGGCGAGGATCTGCTCATCGCTCATCGCGTAGCCCTTGGGGTCCCGCAAGTCGCTCCGGAACGCGCAGAACCGACACCGATATACGCAAACGTTCGTAGGGTTCAAATGAGTATTGATGTTGAAGTAGGCAACGTTGCCGTTCATGCGTTCCCGAACAAAATTGGCAAGTTCGCCAACCGCTTGTAGAGGCACTTGGGAATCATACAGAAAGATCCCGTCATCCAGGCTCAGGCGTTCCTGTGCCTCAACCTTGTCACGAATCTCTCGGAAGCGGGCATCACGTTCAGTCACGTTCATGATCGGCGATTGTGTTACGGAGGTAAAAACGGGCGTTGGCATCGTGAGTCCTCGGACCTTTTACGAACCGAAAACCACGCTACCCCACAACTTTAAGAGGTCGCGAGCGATGGGAAAACCGGTGATACCAACGCGTTGGTCGAGCCTGTACCCGAAAAATCGACCCAAACAGATCATGATCTTTGGTAAATCAGTCAATTGACCCAGTAACAATCGATCACACCAACTACCAACAAAAGCACACTGATCGCGGCATTCATATCAAAAAACGCTTGATTCACGCGATCCAGATCTCCTGGTTTGACCAAGGCATGCTGGCGAATCACAAGCACTGCAATGAGCCCTAATGCAGCCCAGAACAACCATCCAAAACCAATGGACTTGGCAAAAAGTGGTAAGCAGGCCAGCAAAACCAACATCAACACATGGCAACCAGCCGAAATCCTCAGTGCTCCAGCGACACCAAACTTGGCCGGAATACTGTTCAAACCAACATTCGTGTCGTACTCGGCATCTTGGCAGGCATAGATGATGTCGAAGCCAGTGACCCAAGCCGCAACCGATGCGGCAAGGATCAGAGGAGCAACCAAGTCGGCCGGGTTCAAAATCGAGTCAAGACCGCGAATTGCAACCCAAGCGCACAGCGGTGAGAGGCTCAACGCAAACCCAAGCCAAAGATGGGCTGCTGAGGTGAATCGTTTAGCGAAGCTATATCCACACAGAAAAGCAAGCACCGGCACCGACGCCACCAGGGGCACAATGTTGGGCAGGAAAAACGCCGTGGATCCAATGAATGCCAAGCTGCAAAGAAAGGTGAAGCTCCAAACCGCTCGCCGACTCAGTATGCCAGCGGGAACATGCCTGTTGGCCGTACGTGGGTTATCGGCATCGATATCAGCATCGACGAGACGATTGAATGCCATAGCTGCACTGCGAGCGAAGACCATGCACAGCAAAATACCCACTAAGTCCCGAATTCGAAAAGTAGGAGAGCCGCCATCGGGTAATGGACCGCTGAAAGCCATTGCTGTCGCCAGTGCGGCAAACGGTAAAGCGAAAATAGTATGACTGAAACGAATCAATCCCAACCAATCACTAAGACCACTGCGTGTCTTGTCCTTCGAATCCATCTACGTTCCCTATCCCATGTTTTCGCGATCCAATGTTTTCGCGATTATTTGTCTGCTGATTCAATTACCTTGAATGCGTCAATCAGAACACCACCATCTGCTAGCTTTTTTAAAATTTCCCGGGACAACCTTCTCAACAATGCCGTCAGAATTAATCACATAGCTGTCGAAAGTCATTGGCTTGGGGCTGTATGAGGCAGATGTCGTTTTCTCGTGATCCAACGCCAGCGTATAAGTGGTACCATGCCCCGTCTTGATCTTGTTTAAACCGTTGATACCAAGTGATTCTTCACGAAAGACGAATACGAGTTCGGCGTTCAGGCGTTTGTAGGTTTCCGCATGCTGCTGAAACTCGACCAGTTGCTGCATGCAAAACCGTCACCAATGAGCGCGACTGAAAACAAAGACAACATTCTTGCCTCGGTCGGTCAACTCAGATAGCCGAAAAGTCTTGCCACTTAGCCCGACAAAAGAAACATCGGGAGCCGCATCACCCTCTGCCAACACTTTGGACTGAGACTGGTTGGCTCGCCTGAAGGAAGGATTGCGAGTCTCAGAAGACGTCTTATCAATGCCCTGCCCGCGACACACAGACAGAAAACATGAACTGAGAAATAATCCGATCCAACAACTTTTCTGGCTGATTAAGAACCTCACTGAACGCTCCTCGTTTCCCCTCGAATGCCACAGATCACATTACCGGTGATCAACTAAATGAAAGCTGCTGCAACCACAACTCATTGCCAAGCAGGCGTTCTGGCCGCTAAGCTAGCAGCAGTTTAGCCGCTAGCAGACATTGCGGGCAGGCTATTCGGAAGCGTTTGCTGGTCTGGTGACCGCCCTAGTCTTCAAAACTGGTGAAGCGTCCGAAAAGGCGCTTGGTGGGTTCGATTCCCATCCGCTTCCGCTTCTGAAGGACTTCCGTGTCCATTGAAAGGCAACAGATCCATCAAATCGCGGCCCATCCATTCATCACCTGCCGCAGGCTGATCTCCTCGCCGACGCCAGAAAAAGCTTCGCTGCTCATGGGCGAGGACAAACTATAGATAGCACTCGCGAATTCGAATGTTCACGGACAAAAACGGAAGCACAAGTAGAGAAGCTTGCCTTCGGTGACTCAACTTCGCGGGCTCATTCTGACGATTCAAATCCTGCCCAGCGTCACAGTTTCCCCCAACTCTCCAGAAGCCCGACTCACCAGAATCCTGATTCTCCAAAACCTTGCGGCTTTGAAAAAATTGGGGGTTGGCTAATGCTAGCCTTGACTCTCTCTCAACAAGTCACTGCTGCCATTCGTACCGAAATGACACCCAGAAGACGAAGCAAGTGAAAAGGAAAAGTTGCGCTGGCTCAGTGAAGAGGCCCGTATGACTGGCAAGCGTGCCGGGCCAACACCTGATCACAATGACAGCCTGCTGTCGCCCGAGTACCTGCCGACTTCGAAACTACCCGATCTGGCAGCTCGCAAAACAGCGGGCGAAATGGTTCAAATGGCGGTTACGACAGTCACTTACCCAAAAACCGGGGCATCGGAGGCAGCTAAACAACGCGGGCCCCCGAGTTCATCAACCTGCACTCAGGATGCGTCGAGTTCCACTAATTGAACTTCACCGGCCATGGCACGTAGTTTATCCATCGCACGACGCTCTAGCTGACGTACACGCTCCTTTGAAATTCCCAATCGGTCTGCGAGTGATTGCAGCGTGTGCACTTTACGATGGGATCCAAGCGAAAAGCGAGCACGCACAATAAACTTTTCGCGGCGATCGAGATCGTCGAGCATCACAGCCAAACGGCTTCGGAGCTCGTGCCATCGCTTCTCACTGATCGCCGAGCTTCTGCCTTCGTCGCTGATTTCGAGGTCCATGTCCTGCAGGCCGCTTGCCACCTTTTGACGATCCTGCTGGTTGACCACGACAGTCCTGTACGAGTTGCGGCGAACGACCTGAGTTGCGTAGGTGCTGAATCTGAACCCGCGATCGTAGTCGAACTTTTCCACTGCCCTGATTAAACCTACGATACCGTCGCTTAACAGATCGTCGAAAGTGTTGTTCGGATTTACAAACTTCTTAACGATCGAGAATACTAGACGGAGGTTTGCCTCAACGATGCGATCTCGATGCCACTCGGCCAGTGCCACCAATTTCTCGATCAAATTAAGCCGCACTCTCGAGGGACGATCAACGCTGAGCAAGCTGCGGTGCACCGACGCTTGATGCATCAAAAAGTTCATACGCTGAAACAACAACTGTTCCTGTTCCTGACTCAACAAAGGAGCCTCGCAGAGTCGGCTCAAGTGAATGGGCAGGTCGACACCACTCTTTCGTAAAGCAGCGATACCGAGCTCGCTGCGACGCGGTGCCAAACCCAACTCTGCTGAAAAGATAGCACGTCCCGCACGTGGTTCGGAAAACTCCGGATTGCCAATGAATCCCAATTCTCGACGCAGCCATTTCTTCGTATGTGCCTTCAAAGCCACGGGGTCTGAACTGGCGACCACGAGCTCTTGGAGGATATCGGCGTTGGCCTCGGCAAGCTCCTTGGACGAAATCCATGCTCCGACGCGAGGGGGAACGGCACTCGCGGTGAGTCGAGTACCCTGAGTGCTGTCGTTTTCCTTCGCGGTGGCTTGCTTTGTTCGACTCGACATAAGACTGGCGTCTCCGTTTGAAATTCTCGGCGGGACATGTGGGGCTGAACGTTTCCAGCTCCCGTGTGAACGTTTTGAACGGTTTAAACATCCAAAACGTTCATCTAGGTATATCGCCGCTTGAATTGCTCGGCAACGGGTTTTTACTCAAAACGGGAAAAAATAATCTAATTTATTGAAAAACACGGCATTCGAGGCCAGTTTCTCTCCGAAAACATTGACTGAGCCGGTATACTTCGTAAGAATTGAAAACGTTCAAATCGACCCCAACACTGAAAATACATGCCTGCACAGCAACCTCAGTACTCGCCGAAGCAAGTCGCTGTCGCGTTAAGCGCCAGTGAATCTTCCGTGAAGCGTTGGTGTGATCAGGGGGCAATACCGACGATCCGAACGGTTGGCGGCCATCGGAAGATCACACTTGAAGGACTCCAGGATTTTCTGAGGAGAACCGATCGAAACCTTGAGTCTCCTCAGGCTCTCGGTCTTCCGTCACAGCAGACCCGCCGCGGAGGCCCCGTTCCCGGAGGCGATGACCCGGATCAGCGACTGTTTCGAAACGCGTTGGCAAGTGGCGACGAGGACACATGCCGTCGGGTGGTTTGGAAACGCGTTCGCAGCGGAGAACTACGTAGTGAAGTTGCCGGATATCTGGTTACGGATGCGATGCACGGATTCGGGCAAGCATGGGACTGCGACCAGCTAGATGCTTATCAAGAGCGGCGAGGATGTGACATCTGCATTCGCCTTATCAATGAACTTCGCGGTGATTTACCTCCAATCGCAGACAACGCGGCAGTAGCCATTGGGGGTGCTCCGGAAGGAGATCCTTATCAGCTCCCAACTGCTCTTGTAGAACTCTCTTTAAGAGAGGCTGGCTGGAATGCGGTCAGCTTGGGGAGCAACCTGCCCACCGATAGTTTCTTACAGGCGATTCTCGACTACCAGCCGCAACTTGTCTGGCTGAGCGTTTCTACGATCTCAGACACCTCTTCATTCGTTTCTGAGCAGAACCGATTAGCCGAGCACATCAGCGATGACGTTTCGCTACTGGTAGGCGGGCGAGCCCTATCTTCAGAGTTACGCCCGCAACTCAGGTACACAGCACACTGCGACGGCTTGCGAAATCTCGTCGATCTTGCCTCCATGATCCGGCCGGTCGGCGGACTTTAAAGGGTTGCATGCCAGCGAGTAGGTATCGCTTGTCGCAGCCTGACGGTTGCGGGCTTTAACATCCGCGTGCCGACCTTCTTCGAACACTCCCACAGACCGGGAAGCTCTGTGTTTTCTCAAAGACAGTCCTGCATGACACCAACCTTATGCAGTCCTGCAAATCGTTCCTGAGAGAACGGCCGTCGAGACATGCTTTCCGATATTCCTGACGAATCCACCGAAAGCAAAAACGCCGTGCGCCAGTCAAATCAACACTATGTTTTCTCGATCACACTTGTACTTGCGGCTCTGTCCACCATGGAACAACATTCCATCAAAAATGCACACGGAGCGAGCCCCACCAAACCCGGTATCAGCTACGCTGAACCGAACCAAAAGCCGCAGTTGCTAGACCTTTACATCCCAGAAGGTCAGACGGATCCTAGCCCGCTTGTAGTTTGGGTACACGGTGGTGCCTGGAGAGCCGGAACAAGAACCCATGTTCCGATCACTCAACTCCTTAAGCACGGACTAGCGATCGCTAGCGTAGACTATCGACTCAGCGGCGATGCTCCGTTTCCAGCGCAGGTTCACGACATCAACCTTGCGATTGATTACCTGCATCTACATGCTAAAGAACTTGAACTCGACCCCAACCGCTTTGCAATTGCCGGCTCTTCGGCAGGCGGACACCTGGCAGCTCTGGTAGGTGTCTCCCACGGTGTGCCCGCGTTGTCAGCACGAAGCCGCCCGGGACAAGTGACGAACTCAAAGTCTCCGAACGCAAATAATCGAAAACTGAAAGCGATCGTATCGTTTTTTGGTGCATCCAACCTGCAAACGATATTGCAACAGTCAACGCCACATGGCTTGAGTGTGCGGATACCCGCTTTGCAGTTACTGCTACGCGGCCAGCCAGACCAAAAGCCGGAACTTGCGGCACTCGCGAGCCCCGTCTCTCATGTTGATTCCGACGATCCCCCGCTGTTGTTACTTCACGGTGACCAAGACCCACAAATGCCGATTAATCAATCCCACGAGCTCGAAGGTGCGTACAGAAAAGCTGGTTGCTCGGTTGACTTCGTCGTGGTCCATGGCGGCACACACGGCGGAGGGGAATTCTTCACAGAGGCGCAGTTGAATCGCGTAGCTGAATTTATCAATGCCTCATTTTCTGACTGATGTTGTTCGCATTGACTCCGAACGCGAAACCGCGCACACGAGACGCTCGAGCTGAAACCTTAAAAACTCGAGCCAAGACAGCACCTACTGTCAGTTAAGTTCTCACACAACGAAGTCCGCTCAAAGCCGCACACCAACCACGAGTAGAACATAAAAAAAGCCGACACGAAATCTCGCGTCGGCCTCTCAAGACTGGCACCGGCAGACACCCTGTGCTGCCGGACTCATTTAGATTCGAATTCAACGGCATCGGTTGGGACGCCATTGAATTGGGCTCAGTCGCGGCTACGACCACCGCCACCGCCGTCGCGACGTCCACCGCCGCGACCACCACGGCCGCCACCGCCACCGCCACCGCGTCGGCGACGAGGCCGATCGTCATCGCGGTCACGATCGCCACCTCGTTCTCGATCTTCTCCGCCACCATCAGCTTCAGCCGCTGCTGCCATCGGATCCTCTTCACCAAGCTCTTCAAGGGCACGGCGACGACTCAACTTGACGCGATCATGCTCATCCACGTCGATCACGAGGACTTTCATGGCATCTCCAACGTTCACGACATTGTCGATGCTGCTGATATACCCGCTGCTGAGTTCACTGATGTGACACAATCCGTCACGCCCAGGAAGAATCTCAACAAACGCACCAAACTCTTTGATGCTGCTTACGGTTCCATCGTAAATTTTGCCAATCTGGACAGTCGCCGTGCAAGCTTCCACCGACCGAAGAGCTTCTTCGGCGGCATCCTTGCTGGAACTTGCGATCAGGACTGTTCCGTCATCATCAACCTCGATGACAGCTCCGGTCGTCTCCTGAATCCCACGGATATTCTTACCGCCGGGACCAATCAGTGCTCCGATCTTATCTGGGGCGATCTTGGTACGGAGCAGTCTAGGAGCAGTGGCAGAAATTTCACGACGGGGACGCGAAATCGTCGTAAGCATTTTACGCAAGATCTCAATACGAGCTTCTCGTGATTGCTTGAGCGTGGCACGAATGATGTCTTCATTGATACCAGTGACCTTCAGGTCCAGCTGAATACCGGTGATACCGTTCTGCGTACCTGCGATCTTAAAGTCCATGTCACCGAAGTGATCTTCTGTCCCGAGGATGTCTGTCAGCAACACCCAGTCTTCAGGGCTTTTGCGAACCAGACCGACCGAGATACCGGCAACAGGATTTGTGATGGGAACGCCAGAAGCCATCAATGCTAACGTAGCACCACAAACGCTGGCCATGGAGCTACTACCATTGGACTCGAGAATGTCACTGATAACACGAATCGTGTACGGGAAATCATCCGCAGCAGGCAGAACAGGCGCGACGCTGCGTTCCGCAAGACAACCGTGACCGATTTCTCGACGCCCTGGTCCTCGAATGGGACGACACTCACCAACCGAGAACGGCGGAAAATTGTAGTCGAGCATGAATTTCTTGCTGTACTCGTCCATCAATCCATCGACTCGCTGCTCATCACGGGAAGTTCCCAGAGCAACGGTTACAAGCGACTGGGTTTCCCCACGCTGAAACAATGCTGAACCATGCACCCGTGGAAGCAGGTCTGTTTCGCAGTAGATGGAACGCAGACTCTCGTTGTCACGCCCATCAGGACGTGTTCCAGCGTAAATCAAATCGCGAACCACTTCCTCTTCCAGATCGTGCCAAACCGATTTGAAACGCTTTTCACAAACCGCGTCGTCAGCTTTCGGATCAGGAATGACATCCAACTTCGCTCGATCCCGCAGTGCCCGCACAGCATCAGCGCGATCCTGCTTACCTGGGGTCTGCTGTGCTGCCTTGAAGTCTTCGTAGTAATTGTCTGTCAGCCGCTTCAAGAGCCCGTCGTCTTCGGGCGCGACGAACTCTTTCTTGGTCGGATTCACTTTTGCGTAAAGCTCTTCCTGCAGATCAATCACGTCACGAATGACGGAGTGAGCGAACTGAATCGCAGCCATCATCTCGTCTTCGGGCATCTCCTGCGCGAAGCCTTCGATCATCGCCACTTGCTCAGTTGAGCCACTGACGATCATGTCGAGTTCGCTTTCCTCAAGATCTGCATTGGTCGGGAAAGCAACCATTTCGCCATCGACCTTGCCAACGCGAACGCTTGCGATCGGTCCCTGGAATGGCAACTCACTGACATGAAGAGCCGCTGCGGCACCATTCATCGCCAACACATCGCCGTCATTCTGCAAATCACTTGCGATAACAAAAGCCTGAACCTGAACCTCATCACGGAAACCGTTCGGCCAAAGTGGGCGAATGGGGCGGTCCATCAGTCGGGAGCTCAAAATTTCCTTCGTGCTTGGACGTCCCTCACGCTTCAGGAATCCTCCGGGGAATTTACCCGCAGCAGCCAGACGCTCGCGATAATCACACGTCAGGGGGAAAAAGTCGAGACCCGGTCGCGGGTCACTCGAAGCGGTAGCGACCAGAACAACGGTCTCACCATATTGGACTAGGACACTGCCGGCGGCTTGCTTGGCAAGCTGCCCGGTTTCGAACGACAACGTTTGTTTGCCGATCTGTTTTTCAACGCGAATTCTTTTTTCTGTCACTTTCAATCTTCCTTCAACCTACAAGACAACAAGAAACCTCGGCGGACCAGGGTCCCATGAACCAATCGGGTGACATAATCATCCCCACGGTCATGGCAGGCCTGCCCATCCGGGTATTTAAGGCATGTGAGCAATCGAACGATTGCATTCGAGAGGCGGCACAGTGGTGAATCACCAGCTGTGGAGAGATAGGTGCGAACCATCCATCAGCACGCGAGGCATCCGGCCTGCCGTTTATTTGCGAAACGAGAGGCAGAAACAACAACCAGCCTGCAACAGGCGAGTTGACTCTGCAATCTTCGCATGTCCGCGGCTCGGACGGGCTACTTACGAATGCCCAGTTTTCCGATGATATCGAGATACCTCTGAGGCTCTTCACCCCGCACATAGTCAAGCAAACGCCGGCGACGGCTGACAAGACCCAGCAGGCCCCGTCG
>NZGD01000009.1 GCA_002690925.1 Rhodopirellula sp. | reverse complement strand
CGGCGCTGACGACCGGTGCGGAAATGGCCAATCACTTCGTTTGATCAGGATGATTTGACGTTGCTGGCCCGGTCACTACGCGCTTTCGCATCCACTCGAATCGACAGGATTTCACCCCCCGAGGGTGTTATCGATTCGATGGAAGTTCCAGTCCCACACGGGAGCAATTCGATCATGCAGATATATGGCCCCTATCGGGTTTCAACCACGCAGCCCAATGCTGCAGCCCAACGTAACCAACCTCAAAAACCGGCTGAAGCGACTCCGGCCCCCACTAAAGGTGCGGCAGACCAACTCGACTTATCCAGCGCAGCCAGCGGTGTAAACCGAATGACGCCGCATTCGGCTGTTGCTGGTGGTGGCGAGATCCGGATCGACCGCGTCGCGGAGATTCGAAGGCAGATTGCGGACGGTAGCTACGAGACAGCTGAGAAAATGGATGCGGCACTCGACCGGCTACTCGATCAGTACGCCTAGGCGAGCCGATCAAATCCGATTTTGATAGGCTATTTCCGGCCTACCGCTGGATTACGGCACCGCGAGCGAGGTCCATACCTCGCCGCTGTCATTGGTATGCGGCTAAAACTCTCCGCGTATCGGCTGTTTTTTTCGGTGCTGGCTTCGCGGTTGGCTATAGTGACAGGTAATGTGTCTGTCACAATGATTTGGACGCTCAGCTCAATTGTCAGAGTGCAACCAAACCCAATTCCAACTGAAAACGCCTGTGTCTACTGCTGACTCCCTTGAACCACTGAACGTATCCTCATCGCCTCGCGAGAGGTTTGAGGAGTATTTGCAAACACGTGGTTTAAGGCAGACGAGCCAGCGGAAGTTCCTAATTGAAGCGGTATTTGAAGAACATGACCATTTTGATGCAGACGAATTGATTGATCGATTGCCGCGTCGGGGCGAACAGAACTATGTGAGTGCTGCGACTGTTTACAGAACCCTCCGAGAATTTGTTGATGCTGGGTTACTGAAAAGCTTTCAGCTCGACGGGCGAACTGTCTACGAATTGGATTACGGTTATCCACAGCACGATCATCTGTACTGTACTCGCTGCCGAAGCTTATTCGAGTTCCAAAGTACAGACCTCATGAAAATCAGGGACACAGTGGCAACCGAGAAAGGTTTTCGCGTGAGCGGTCATCGAATGATTATCCAAGGCATCTGCCGTGATTGCGGTAAAAGTCGTCGCAAGAAACGCAAGCAGGACCTAGTTTAAAGCGATTCGCGAATTTGCTTCAAAACAGCCGTAAATACAAGTTCATTTTCGTCAAAATCACGGCTCTCGGCCTGCAGCTGTAGAATTAAGGTTCTACCTCCTGCATGCAAAATGATCAGTCTCAAGACGATCAACAGATCGAGGTAGTAAAATCGAAAGTCGATCGCTTTTTCATTGGGCAATGCCCCAGTCAAAGATACTTCTTCCCGCTCGATCTCGTCGTAATCCTCGGCAATTGAATCGGCCACCTCTTCGATGATCTCATTGACCAGTTGTCCCTCAAGTTCTTTCTCCAAGCTGAAAAAACCACCCGTAGGCAACTCCAAAGTGACACCATCACTGCCCTCATCCTCCGGCCGTTCAATCTGTTTCCAGTTGTCGGGATAGAGAAATTTGATTCCAAACGATTCGAATGTGGCAGGCATGTTCGGGACGATCTGGGGTCAGCGGCGGGAAGTCAACTTTTTGAGATTGTTCATGATGCGCTAATTGACCAACAAATCCCAGCCGTGTTAGCTCTGTCCTAGAACGGGAAAGGGAGCCCGCGTTGCGTAAAATCATGGATTTTGGTAGTTCCGCACATGTGTCGCCACCGTTCTGGAACCAATCATGCCTGTCAAATTGCACCCACGACTTCTCGAACTGCTGTCGCTGACAGTGTTTGCCTGTTGTGGTTGCCAAAGCATGAGCCATAAACAGCAACAAAAGCTGATTGATGCGAGACGCCACTCCGGGTTGGGTTTTCAGAAAATCCACAACGGCAGTTGGGAAGATGCTGAGAGACTTTTCACACAAGCCCTCGACAAATCAGAGAATGATGAGCGGGCTCACTGGGGCCTGGCTGAAGCACATTGGAATCGGGAAAAAACTGCTCCAGCAGTCGAACACATGGAACAAGCGGTTCGCCTGAGTGCCGGAGATCCCAAAATGGTACAACGCTTGGGGCAGATGTACCTGGACATGGGAAGACTCGAAGAAGCCAAAACCCACAGTCTATGGGCATTAGAATCCGAGCGTGATTCTGCGGAAGCTTGGGCACTTTATGGTGATTGCCTTCGAGCAACCGCTGGTGTCACTGATCCTGATCATCCAGCCTTACAGCCTGCACTGGCCGCGTACCACCGAGCCTTAGCATTGCAGCCGGATTACCCCAAAGTACAACAAACAGCAGCAGAGATTTACCTGCAACAAAAACGTTACGACCGTGTCTTGGCAACCCTTGATCGCTTGCACGATACGCATGGAGTAGGGGCAGCACCCGCTCATGTGGACCTTTTAAGAGGGATCGCATTGAGCCATGAGGGTAGAACCGATGATGCAAAAGTAAGTTTCCGCCGCGCGATCGCCAAGGATGGGAGCATTCCTGGACCCCTGATTGAATTGGCAGCCCTTGAACTCAAAGACGGCGAGGTGGGACGTGCTCGATCTGCTTTGGAACAGGCAGCCGAAGTCGCTCCCGAGCTTTTTAAAGACGGTGTCCTCATCGCGGAATTACAAAACGCAGAACAACAGATCGCCAGTGAAGCTACTGGGAATGATGCGTGGCGGCATCATTGATAAAGGATCACACATGACTGAAAAGCCAAGTGCCATCGATTAGCACTGGTAACCGCGTAACGCTCACGAACCATGAGCTTACTCTTCAGTGTTTTGAAACTTTCTGTCAGATCCTTTTCTGCCGTAACCGTTTCATGTTGACCACGCTTACTTCAACCCTCTTTCGAAGTGGTCGCTGCGATCTAAAACATATTGGCGAATCATTGAGCCGTCGTGCGGGCAAAAGCAACAGTTATTCGGATTACAAGAATTACAACACCATTGTGCCTTCGTACCGCCTAAGGAATCCTTGTTCAAAAGCACTGTACCGCTTAAAAGCCTGCGGTTCTTGGCAATTCAGAACATACTGCCGACGCATCCTGATTCTTTAGGCTAGTCTTTGATAGTCCTTTGGTAGTGCAATATTTTCGAGCTTGCACAGGCAACTCGCTTCTGAACGGAGCCTCATCATGTCACTGTATAACGGTGTTGGGCAACCCTTTCCTGGGAGCCACGCCCCTATTGCCCCTGCTAACACGGAATTCGTAGATCGACGAAATGCCGCGAGGGGAGGGCAGCAACAGGCCGAGCGTCGACAATTCGGGAGTTCGCATAGCAGGCTGTCACACGCCGGTCGCGAACTGGCTGTAGCGATTGACGCATACAAGGTACAACATCATCGGCGCTACCTTACCTGCGACGAGATGCTCTCAGTCCTGACTGAGCTTGGCTACAAGAAACCAGAAGCTTAATCAAATTACGATCATTTAATCAGCGGTTGCATCAACTGGCGTCGGGTCACTACGCCTCTAATCTTTGCTTGATCATCTTTCAGTACTGCGATTTCACTCGCAGTGTCGTAGAGGCTCAGCAGCACGTGCAAGTGACGGTCTTCAGATCGGCCATTGAACACTGGCTGACATTCAACGTTGGGATGGTCTCCGCACAAATCAGCGTACCACAGAAAACCGATGATTACGTTTTGATCTTGAACGAGGATCATTGGATGGTTGTGCCGACGCGCCTCATGTCGTGCGTGCTTGGCATCGACGGGATTTGAAACAATTGCCAGTCGGTCAACCGGAACCCCAAAAGAAATTGCTGGCTCACCGCCTACCTCGAATAGACGCTGTGCGAGTGATCTTTGCCCGGCAACCAGAATGCCCGCCTCATGGCCATGCTTCAATACCTGTTCCAACTCACCGCGAGCCATGGCCAATCGCAAGCGAAAGGGGGTCTGACCGGTGACTTTCTGCAGTGCTCTTCCCAACAACCCAAGAACTAACGAAACCGGACTTAATAAAACAGTTGCCAGTAGCAGCGGTGGACGAGCTGCATTCAGCAACCGATAGGGAGCATGATAAAAGAGGTACTTTGGCAGGAGTTCCCCGAACACAAATACAATTGGTGTTAACAGGATTGGCCCCAACAATTCGGCGCTGGAACCGGCGCCAAACCACACAGCCACCCCCATCACGATAGCTAAACTGGTGACATAATTGGCAAGATTATTTCCTACTAAGGTGGTAGCCACAAAAATTGCCGGATGATTCAGCAACCAGATCATCCTCCGAGCCATCTTTGATCCGCTCAACCCATCAAGCACGAGACGCGTGCGTGAAACTCGGTAAAACCCAGTCTCACTGCCGCTAAAGAATGCACTGAGTGACAGCCCCAAAAGAAACAACAGTCCTGCAACAATCATGGAAGATCTTCCTCCCACTCACCCTCGACAATATCGATCCAAATACCATGGTCCTCTGCTTCCAGCACCGTCAGTAGAAATCCAGCCAATCGTGCTGTATCTCCCACTCGAGGCAAACGCTCGTTATTGCGTTGAATGTAACCGGCGACAGTGTTGATTCCATCCTCCATCGCTTCGATTCCAAGGCGTTTTGTTAAAGCTCGCACACTAACCAAGCCGGATACACGGAAGTGGTTTTTCCCCACCTCCTGAATCACCACTTCACCCAAGGGGTCCCGCTGCTGACGGGGAGCAAGGATATTCCGCATGATTGCATCGATGGAAACTGCCCCCAGCAACTCACCGAATTCATTCACTACAACCGCGACTGAGCGATGCTCTTCATTCAGTCGATCCAGGACCTGCGAAACACGAGCCGACCAAGGAACGTAAATCACTGGCTCAAAAAAAGAAGACAAATCATCTAACTGACTTGGACGCAGCGTCCGCACTCCTGCCGAGTGAGTGATCATGTCACCCGTCGAATCTGCCATCATCAGGTAACCGCTGGCGGGCATCGCATCGAGAAGATGTTGAGAATCTACCGTAGCAGAACACATCCAGAGCTTATTTCGTGGTCTCATCAATTCACCGACGCGAGTCTCAGCGATCTCAACTAGCCCCTGCAATGCCATCCGTTCACGCTGCAATAATGCGGCATCGTCGGTGCCCAAATTGATTGCACGTTCAATATCCGCAAGATCGATTTCTGGCTCGGGTTTAAAAGAAGGCCAAACCAACCGACTGGCAGCCTGATTGACGGTGGTCACCAACGGCACAACCGGCCCCACCATGCGTACAGCTAGTGAAAGGGGTGGCCCCAACATGATCGAAATTCGCAGGGGAGCCAGAACAGCAACACTCTTGGGCAACATCTCACTGAAGAAAATGATGCTCAGGAGACTCACAATTGTAAACGCGATGGCCACTGTTCGCCCCGCGTTAACATCATTCTCAAGACGCGCACCGACAATTGCTGCGATGGCAAAATAAGTCATATTGATCAGCAGATTCCAAAACAACACTGCTGACAATAAGTGTTCTGGATCCTGAAGCATTTTTGCTGTGATGCGTCCCCCTACGCCTCCGCGAGCAAGACTTTTCAGATTTCGCTTAGTCAGCGAAAACATGGCCGCCTCACTGCCGCTAAAAAGGGCGCTGAACATGATCAGGATGCCCATGGCGAGAAGCCAAAGCCAAACGTCCGTGATCCAACTCAAGCGTCGTCTCCACCAGCGCCACGGTCCCGTTCCAACGACACATCGAAGTCGCTAAGCGAAGGAATCATCATCGCCGCCGTTGTGAAAACATAACCGACTAACATGGCAAAGAAGACGTACAGGTGATCTGTCTGAAGTAGAAACTGGGTGATGGCGTAAAAGGTAACCAAGGGTAAGCCAAACGATGCAAAAAAGATTGCGGACGAGGGATTCCGCCATCCCAATGACGCAAACAGTGCGGCACCACCGCCGAGAATCATCACCAAAAACGGTGCTAACTGGAGTTGAAAGGCACCGCGGAAACTGACCATGATTGTCATGCAGATTGCAATCCCCACGCAGAGAAAAAACACTGTTCCCAAACTCGCTAGAATTGCCGTTCTGCCCGCAACGTAGTTCAGCCCAGAGTGCAAGCCCAGCATCGTCACAAACACATACAAAATAACTGCTCCGAGGATGACGTAAATCATGTTCTCGTATGTCATCACCCCGCACGCCGCGAGAAAAATCACCAAAACGATCGGAAGTAATATCATCTCCTTGGCTACGTATAGTACCCCCAACAACTTGCCAAAAATAAATTCCTGCGGACTTAGGTCGGTTGCGAGTAAAAGATCGAGTGCGAGTCCATCTCGTTCACCAGTTACAGAATTAACGGCCAATGCGTTGACGAGAACAAGACTAATTACCCCGAGTGCAGCAACCGGAATTGTTGCCGAGGGCAGAGCCCGCCCAATTCGTCCACCCGGTTCCATGGCAACACCTGTCTGCACCTGTGAATACAGCACGCCTGCGATGAAAAGGAAGAAACAAACAAACGCAACTCGGATCACAACAATTTTGCGTCCGTAGGCCCAAGTTCGCACCTCTCGCCACAGAATCGGATTGTCCCACACTCGTCTTGGCGAGCGAGCCTTCCAATCCGTCACAGTACCCTCATTTTCAAGTTCCTCCGAAGACTCCACCTCCGGTGCCTTGAGCCTGACATCACGCGAAGGGTTCCAAACCCTCACCTTAGCCACACCCAACGCCAGGACCAGAGCCGCAAGCACCACATTGCTGAACACAAAGTAAATGACCCCCAATGCCGTATCATCTGACAAGCTAGCCAAGGGTGATGCAGCAGCAGCCAGTGCTCGTGGCGGACTAAAAAGCAACGTGATCGATTGCGGCGCACCAACAAGAAGTTCAGCCACAACCTCGCCGATCCCCACATACAACAGCAACCCAAGCACCGTCATGGCAATTGCCTGGAAAGTTTTATCCCGCCACATTCCCACCACAGTACCGATACTGCCCGCCAAAACGATGGTTGCTGCAGTAACGACAAAAACCCCCAAAACCTGCTGAGGCGATACACCACCCAGCAGAGGTAAGGTCATAAAGAGTGGAAGAGCACCAAGCAGCATTGTCATCGGCGTCAACAACGTAGCTGTCAGTTTCCCCACAACCACTTCGAAACCCGACAGTCGGGTCAGCAATAGCAGTAACAGGGTCCGCCGGTCTTTTTCCTGAGCGACACTGCTAGCAGCTCCGACCGCGGCAAAACTGGCCAACACCAGTAATTGCAATGGAGCCAACAACGTGAACATCCAACCGCCAAACCGAGCCGAATCTCCGCTGGTTGCCAAGGATCTGGATCCGTCCAACACCAGATAACCGGTGCAAAGAAGAAGAAACAAGGTCAGTACGTACAAGCCCCTGATCAAGTAAGTCTTGGCGCGTTTGGGGACCACAGTCGCTTCGCGATTGAAAATGGGTCCAAACATGGCTCGGGGCTCAAACTTAAAAACGAGGTGAACGATCGGTCCCTAGGGTACCAAAGGAACACCTAAGTGGCAGGCAACAGCTACTCCTGACAATCAATACAAGCAGACTAATCGGGAAAATGCTGGCTGAACGCATGATTTCGGCAACACGCAGCGCCTAAGTACGCATCATCTCGTACTAAAGTTTGGCACAGGTTGATTTTCTTCCTGCTAATTATAGACAACGCCGCGGGGTTGAACTGCGAGAGGTGATTCCACGATGTCAAAAATTCAAGATTTCAAAAAATTCTTGGCCGAAGAAGAGGGTCCCACAACCGTTGAATACGCGATCATGCTCGCCATGATTATTGGAGTCTGTATCGTCGCTGTTCTTCACTTGGCCACCAAAACGGGCGATAGTTTTGAATCCTCATCCGGGGCCATCTCGGGAGCAATTTCCAATTAGTTCCTTCAATTGAGCATGTAGCGAGATGAAATCGACAGCGCACGTACCACCCACGCGACGACGGATCTTGATTGACCCGTGCGTTCAGAGCGTTTTGGTCCGCCGAACGGCACTCTACGCGGCTGCTACTGCCATCTATTCGCTGGTCATCTTTCTTCTCTCGGATGTCCTGAGCCATCCAAAGGAACCGGTATCCGAATCGCTGCTGCATTGCCTTGATGAAGCCGTTTTCTGGGCACCAGGGCTGATGTTGCTTGCCCCCCTATTTGCTTATGACTTAATTCACATCTCAAATCGCTTCGTAGGGCCCATGTTCCGCCTGCGGCGAGAACTGCGAAAACTCTCCAACGGTGAAACCGTACCGCCGATGTTCTCACGGCAAGGCGACTTCTGGGCAGACGCGTCAGATTCCTTCAATTGTCTCCGAGAAGAGCTCATCGAACTGCGAGAATTGACTAGTGACTCGAGGGAGCCTGCCACCCTCGTCGATACAGCCGAGCCCAATCTGAGACCTGCACTGAATCCGGCGACCACGAAATGATTCGCGACTGGAACATAGAACACGAAACACGCGGGTCTCATACCCACCGGAACAGTGTGAATTGCGATCATTTCTGTCAAGTTCATCAAGATTATATGCCAATTCTTGCTTCTATTTAGAACACGCGTAACTTTGCGAGCCCGTGCAGGTATCATTCGAGTAAATGTCGACTCTTGTGACCCATTTCGACATGTTGGTATGCTTTGGCATAGCGTTTTGATTCCGAAGGAAGCGTGATTTGCCGGAAATCGAACGCGATTAGTACACCCGACCCAATCTGCAACAGCACTGCACTCGCTCTCGAGGGCCATCCAACGTGAAGACACTGTTTCAAGCAATTTCTGGCGGATCCTGCCTCCTCAATCTTGATGCGCGAAGCATGGAAGAGATTATTGAGGGTGCTGTTGAGTTTTTAGTTCAAACGGGTCGGCTGCCAGAAAGCCAGCAAGCTGGAGTAATTGAGGGCGTGTTGGAACGGGAAAAGATGGTTCCCACAGTCATCGGCCAAGCCTGCGCCGTCCCACACTTTTACAGTGAGTCGATTGCAGAGCCTGCGATGGTATTCGTGCGTTTGCGACATGGGGCCAATCTGGGAGCTCCGGATGGCATTGCAACACGATTCATTTTTCTGCTGATTGGTTCGGAACAACAGACGCTGCAACATCTGGATACGCTCTCATTGATCGCACGGTTGATGTCTGACAACGTATTTCACTTTGAGCTGACCTATGCAAAGACACAGCAAGATGTGACAGATGCGATGGAACGCCACATCAATCGCAACGTGCTGGCTGCGCCACCAAAGCCCCGAGAAGTTACGGACGGCCTGAAGTCGGCTCCGCGTCCATTTGCAGGTATTAAGGCGGATATCAAACGCCGAATTCCCCACTACATCGCTGATTTCAAGGATGGTTTGCGAGCCAAGAGCATTGCATCAATCGTGTTCATGTTTTTTGCCTGCCTCGCTCCTGCGATCACCTTTGGTGGATTACTGGGCGATAATACAGATGGTGCGATTGGCACGCAGGAGATGCTGATTTCAACGGCCGTTTGTGGTGTGGTGTACGCTCTGGTCTCTGGACAACCGCTGATCATTCTTGGCGGCATTGGGCCCATGCTGATTTTCACGATCATCCTCTACCAACTCTGTCAGGATATGGAACAGGGTGACAACTTTCTTGGTATTTACGGTTGGGTAGGAATTTGGACTGCCTGCCTTACTTGTTTGCTGGCCATCGGCAATGCCAGCAACTTGATGAAATACTTCACGCGATTCACCGATGAAATTTTTTCAGCTTTGATGTCTCTGATATTCATTTACAAAGCCGTGGAAGGCATCATCGAAACTTTTGAAAACCCAGGCAGCGGAGGAACAGAGAAAGCACTGTTAGCGCTGATTCTGGCGATCGGAACTTTTTACATCGCAATGTCACTGGCTCGATTCCGCAGCAGCATCTATCTGTTTCCTTGGATGCGTGAATTTCTCGCTGACTTCGGTCCGTCAATCGCTTTGGCTTGTATGATTGCAGTCGCTTGGTGGCTGGGTGACGCAAGCACAGTCGATACTCTTGCAGTTGGTGGTGCCACCGAGACAGCAAAAGAGGGTGGATCATGGTTTGTGAATCTTGGTCAGGTACCGCTCCATCTCAAATTGATCGCCATCGGACCAGCAATCCTTGCCACTGTTCTGATTTTCCTCTCCCAAAACATCACTGCAAGACTGGTCAATAGCCCAGGCAATCACTTGGTAAAGGGAGAGTCGTACCACTGGGACCTCGCCGTCATCGGAGGCCTTGTGGGCCTTTGCTCACTGTTTGGATGGCCATGGATGGTTGCAGCAACGGTACGCTCACTAGCACACGTGCGTTCTCTCGCCATTACAGAAGAAGTTGTGGGTAAGGAAAATCACCAAACTGAGATTATTCATGTCATCGAAAACCGCGTCACGGCTGTCGCGATTCACATTCTGATCGGCTTAACCTTATTGGCTCTCTCGCTACTGCAATACGTGCCCATGGCAGCGTTGTATGGCATCTTTCTGTTCATGGGCTTTGTGTCACTCAAAGGAATCCAGTTCATCGAGCGTCTCGGCTACTGGCTCATGGACTCAGCCTTGTACCCAGTGAATCACTACACCCGACGGGTTCCCACTCGGACAATTCACTTGTTCACGCTTGTGCAGTTGATCTGCTTGATTGTTCTTTGCGTTGTGAACCTCAGCCCGTCCAACCCGGTGAAAATCATGTTCCCAATTTTCATCGCGTGTCTTGTTCCCGTGCGCGCTCTATTAGGCCGCTTCATCGACAAAGATCACTTGGCATATCTTGATGCAGATGAAGAGCCGGATGACGAAGGCCTGCATTGGGTATGAGAAACACTGTGGCCGTTTCAAATCTACAACCACCAGATTGTTACATCCAATCCGCACCCATAAGTTTCAAGCCAGACTCACCAGCATCATCAAATGTCCCGTCATCGGCCACCGCAGGTGGTGAATACAGTTCGAGAATTGCCTGATCAGCGGGATGTGACACGGCTACAAGCTTCTCAGGAAGACACTTTGGAATCGTGAGGCTTTCCACCGCCACTTCGGTCTCAGCAGACCAATCCTGAGATTCAGCGAGAACTGGAAACAAACCGGCTTCTCCTTCTGCTTCTCCTTCTGCAGAACCCACCAACGCAAGTTGATTCAAAATCAACAGTGCATCAAAAACTGTCGTAAAGTTATCGCCTGAAACATCAGGGAAGGTACCACGAAAATCGCTGATCGCAGGACTTGCCGACAATTCTGCTCCAAACGTTGCCAGATGATTCAAGACGGCAAGGGCATCTACTACTGAGATTTCGCTATCGTGATTCGCATCACCATTCAGCATCACATTTTGCCATGGTCTCTCAGAAATCACCTGCAGCCGACCGTTATCAGAATCTATCACTTGGGCAAATCTACCATCAACCATTTTCGGTGACCCGTAAACCGCATCACCCAAAATCGCCAGTTGGTCACTTGACTTCAGATACACAGTCAAATCACCGGTTGCACCAGAGCCAGCAAACTGGTCAAGGCTGTTCAAATCAACTTCGATGGTGGAATCACCTCGCTTCTCAAGAACATAATCACCAAACCCCCTGACACGCCCATTTACATAACCCAGCAACTCAAGCGTTGCTTCCGTACTCACCACAAAACCACTGCTGGACTCATAGCCTGCCTTGGATGCCACCAACTCAACAACCCGATCACCATCAATCAATTCATTATCAAGTACCGACACATCAAATGTCAGTG
>NZGD01000008.1 GCA_002690925.1 Rhodopirellula sp. | reverse complement strand
TGGCAAAACCTTCCCCAGTTCCTAATTCCATGGAGATCTCACGATGCGTCGTGTAATCGTTCCTGCTCTGATGGCAATCGCAATGGTTGCTGCGAGCTCAGCCAACGCTAGCGCGTTCGGCCTGTTTGACAAGTTTTGTAACAAAGGTTGTGACTCCTGTTGTGACGTAGAGCCAGCATGTGGCTGCGAAGCACCCGAGCCTACTTGCGGTTGCGAAGCACCCTGCGAGCCTACTTGCGGATGTGATGCCGGATGTGCAGTGAAGAAGATGGGTCTTCTTCATCGCTTGTTCCACAACCACAGCAGCAATTGCTGCGAGCCAGCCTGCGGTGCAGAGCCAGCTTGCGGTTGCGAGGCTCCTTGCGAGCCAACTTGCGGATGCGAAGCACCTGCCGAGCCAGCTTGCGGTTGCGAAGTCGTTGACGAGTGCTGCGATCCTTGCGCACGCCCCAAGCTCGGCCTGAAAGGTTTGTTCTCGAAGATGTTCAAGAGCCACCACAGCGACTGCTGCGAGCCAGCCTGCGGTGCAGAGCCAACTTGCGGTTGCGAAGCTCCTTGCGAGCCAACTTGCGGTTGCGAGCCAAGCTGCGGAGCTGGCAACTGAGCCAACTTCCAAGCGTTTCGTCACTGATGTGAAGTGAATCGGTCCCCAAACTTGATGAGAACTCCACTGGATTACCTTCCCGAAAATCGTTCCTTCGGAAATCGTAATTCAACCTCTTAAGTAAGGCGATCGGTCGCAGAAGATGACGATTCATCATTCGAGTCCCCGACAGTCTCATGGCTGTCGGGGATTTTTTCGTTGGCGGGCTGCTGAAGCTCCAATCCAAGGGACCGGTAATACTCATTGAACCTCAAAATGAAATCCCTGGCATTCTCCATGGGTAGGCGAACGGGGCCCAATTCTCGTTGAACCTGGTCGCTGCCCCTGCCCGAAACACTGTTCATCCTGCCTTGATCTGTAGCCACAATCACAGCATCAGGCATCGTGCCATGGGTTCTGCTACTGGAACGGGGTGAACTGGACTTCAAGGTGAGACCTTTACTTCATGGCTGGTCGCCAGACGACCGAGGGATGGGGGAACCCAAGCTGCTTGTCGACGCGGTTGTAGGGCAACTCGCCTGCTAAATAACGCTTTAGATTCACACAAGCAAAATCGGTGGTGTCAGAAACCCGGCGTGATGACTGCGCCCCTACATGAGGAGAAATCATCACCTTCGGATCATCCCAAAGCAAACTTTCAGGCGACAGTGGCTCCACCTCCGTGACATCAAGCCCGGCACCGGCAATTTGGCCCGACGCCAAAGCTTCCACAAGTGCATCTTCGACCACCACTGCGCCACGAGCGACATTGATCAACAATGCGCCTGGCCGCATTCGACTTAGCCGTTGCGCATCAAACAAACCTCGGGTGTGAACGTTCAGAGGCAAGGTTAACAACACGACATCGCTGACGGCAAGCAAATCATCCAACCTATCAGCAGGCCACAATTCATCTAACTCAGCAGGTGGATCAACCGGAAAATGATCGGTCGCCATCAACTTGATGTCCCATGGTTTGAGCATCGTGGCCAACATTCGACCGTTACCGCCCATTCCGACGATTCCAACTGTTTTCCCTCTCAAGTCATCTGTCGGCAACCGGATGAATTCACGCTTTTGTTCGGCACGAAAGAACAGCGGAGCCTTCCGAAGCAAGCCAAAAAGCAGGGAAAAGGTCTGCTCCGCAACCTGTGGAGCAAAGAGACCAGAGGCACTGCTTACCAAAATGTCAGATTGAATGACGCCCGGAACAAGACAATGATCCAACCCGGCAGCAGAAGATTGAATCCACTGCAATCTTCCCGAATCCAACACACGATCCCAATTAACCGGTACTTTCGCATGTCCAATGAAGATATCCGCGGTGGGCAACAACTCATCGATTCGTTCTTGCCCGGCATTCACCACCTCCCAATCCGGAGCAGCGGCTTGAATTTGTACAACATGTCTTTCCTCAACGGGATAGCAAAGAACAATTCGCATCAATCACCTCGTCTGACCAACCCTTTCCCGCCGCAAGACACACTTATGCACGCAGCTCATAGCCATATACCCAGAAATGTAGCGTGAAACGCCTCACTCGCGAAGTCGGATCTTCATGCTGTGGCCACGCAATGCAGGTTCTCCCAAACGAGCGGCTTCCTTGTGGAGCGTGGAACTACTTTCCGCCGCTCTCTCGGTGATCATGAGAATGCATTTTTTTCAAATGCTCGGGCATCTCATATCCAGGAGATTGCAAGAATGACAGCAGTTCGCCGATTTCCTGCTTCGTCAATACATCGAGAAGTCCGGCTGGCATCGCCGAAACCGTTGATTTGACGCGTTGTTCGACCTCTTTCTTATTGAGTCTGGTCAGTTTTTTCGGCGTCAAGAGATTCGTCATCACATTCACAAATTTCTCATCCTCGGAAGCAACGACCCCGCTGACCAACCGCCCATCATTCATCAGAAACTTAAAAGTCTGGTACTTCTCATTGATTTCGCTGGAGGGTTCGAGCAACTGCTTGAGCAACGCCGCATCCTTGTAACGCTCGGTTATCTTCATCAGATCTGGACCCAAATTGACCCCATGGCCAGCAAGCACGTGACACTGGTTGCAATTGGCCTTCATGAATGCCCCCATTCCCCGCATCACAACCTTTTCACTCGCTTTTGGCACCACCAAGTCTTTCAAGTCTGACATCTTCCATTTTTGGACGATCGCGGGTTTTTCTGCCGCCAGCATTTTTGCTGCCTGAGATTCTGAATCAGCAACCACCATGATCCCTTTCATCACAATCCAATGCCCGGGAAAAGTGCACACATAAGGATAAATCCCTGGCTCGCTGGGAGCTTCGAAACGTAACACATGAACCCGCGACTTTCTTGTCGGCCCAATCATTTTGGTGGCTTCCAAAATCAATTCGTGTTTGTCCTTGGGAATAAAATCTGAGTTCGCATTCTTTGGATCACGCGCCATCGCGTTGGCCGCCATCCCAACTTCCTCAAGCGCCCCTTGCTTGACCACAACGAGGTTGTGATCAGTGGCATCCGGATTCGTGAATACAAGCTTCACGGGCTGACCAGTTCTGACACTGAACTGCTCCGTGGTAAACCGCATCACCTCTGGCATGCAAGAAATTTTGATGGTTGCCAGATTTTTTTGAGAATCGAATTGTGCATCCCTTGCATTCGGCGTTGGCTCTGTTAATCCAGCACTCTGTTTTGCATCACGCAGCAGCTTCCGCAGATCATAATCGTCATTGTTTTCCCAATGCCGTTTCAAAGTCCGTGACTCTAACGCACACGTAATCGCATAGCTGAGATGACCGCCTTGCGGATGAGCCAACACCTGCAGCATGGCGTCGAGAGCCTGTTTGGTTCCGATATGACTGGCAGCAATCACACCCTCCATGCGTGCCATCGAATAGGAATCATTCACTGCGTTTTCCAAAAGCGAATAAATGTCTTCAAACTGATCATGCCAATATCGCAACTGCTGTATCGCAGCGGCGCGTGCATACTTGTCATCGCATCCGAGCAATTCTCGCAGCAATTCCTTGTTCGTTCCATTCACACCACGATAAACCCAGATCGCCTCAATCTGATGATGGCGAAAGCGATCATCTGCAGGATTGAGTTTTGCTACCCACAGGTTCAGGGCTTTCTGCACGGCTATCGGATCACGCTCCCGGAGCTCACGTCGAATCCATGCACGGATCCGGCCCTCAGGACGTTTCAATTGTTCCAATAATTCAGTGACGTTGGCATCCGCGATATTCGGAGGCTCTTGCAGTGACTTTCCTTTCGCAACGATTCTCCATATCCTCCCTGAATGTCGATCACGCCGCTCATCACGCAATGAATACTGAGCGTGTCCTTTGACGGGGTTGTACCAATCACAAACGTACAATGCTCCGCGTGGTCCAAAGCGTATATCAACAGGTATGAAACTGAGATTTTTAGAAAACACAAGATCGCTGACATACTCCTCATCAAACCCAAATTCTTGTTCCTGCCAACGGTGGATTTCAATTCTGTTCGTCGGCTTATACCGTGCCTTGATATAGCCTCCTTGCAAGTCATCAGGAAACGTAGCAAAGTCGACAAATTCCTGGCCACAGGTTCCCGAATAAGCTCTCAACCCATTTGGTCTGGGGTGTTGCCGTGGATAGTCTGGGTCCAAGGAATGAAAAGCCGCAGCAAAAATCGGATGACTCGCAACATGTTGCCCCCAATCGTCAAAAGTCACACCCCATGGATTGGTGCTGGGATAAGTGCCAAAACTGGTCAGTCGATGAGTGTCCGGCTCAAACCGAAACCAACCACTGTTCTGTTGACGCACCGGCCCGTAAGCAGTCTCCACCTGGCTATGATGAAAGATTGACTCTCTGAAAAGCAAGTCACCGTCGGGTGTCCAAACAAAGTCGTGCAAAGAATGATGAGAGTCCTCTGTGCCAAACCCGCTCAGCAGTTGCTTCCGGACATCAGCCTTTCCATCGCCGTTGGTGTCTTTGAGAAACGTCAGATGTGGTTCCTCAGATACATAAACTCCCCCGTCACCGAAAACAAATGACAACGGAATATGCAAATCATCGGCAAAGACCGATGACTTATCTGCCTTGCCATCGCCGTCCGTGTCCTCGATGATCACAAGCTGGTCATTAGGTTCATTCCCGGGATAGACGTGCGGATAGGTGGTCGAACAACTGACCCAAAGACGCCCTCGATTATCCCACCTCATCTGGATGGGTGCAGCCAATGCTGGAAACTCTTCCTCGCCGGCGAACAGGCTGACCTCAAACCGAGGATCTATCTCAAAAGACTTTAGTTCATCAGCAGCGGACATCCACCGATTGGCACCACGACTTTGCTTGGTATCGGGCATGACCGGTAAGTTACTGTCATCGACCGGACCGGTGACCTTTTTTCCTTCAACGAGATCCCAAATTCGAGCATCGCGGTTGGCAGTCATGATTTCGAAATTCCGCATTGCTGGCAGAAAATCCAAATAACCGTAGGTCTTGCTGCGACCACCTGTGTAATAAAATGTGTTGAGGGGTCGATAGCGACGAAAAAACTGCCGATTCTTGTCGATCACCACCTGCCGCAAATCGTCCGGCACCAAAGGCGCCTCTTGCTGAAACAGACCTCGGTAAACCAATTGCGAAAACAATTGGTAGCCAGCATCATTCAGATGGGCCCCATTGATGGTGAGGTCGGTTCCCGGGCTGTCCATCACTTTCAGCGTTGGATGAAAGACATCAATGAAACCGACCTCCAATTCAGCTGCAACTCGCCGCATTGTCTCGGTGTAAACCTTTAGATTTCCGTTATTCAATGCTGCTGCATCAACTCCATCGACCCGCTCGTTCGCAATGGGTGACAGCAAGATCAACTTAGCTGCAGTCTCACCATTGAAGGCCGAACTGCGAAGTTCATTCAAGAAGGTCCGCAATGCATTCGCAAAAGCCTGTTCTCCTGCTGGCCCTGCGAATGACTCGTTGAATCCAAAGGCAGCGAGAATGACATCAGCTCTCTCATGCTTGAGGTGCTGCATCAAACCTGCAAAATTTGAAGGTCGCGGTTGCAGATCAACAGTATCGGCAGGCCAACCAAGATGCCTTACCGTGATCCGCTTCGTGCTGGCTTTCATTTGCAGCAACGCTTCCAGATACCCAAAGTATTGAGAACGTTCCAGCAGCATGTTGCCGATAAAGGCTACGCGGTCTCCCTCCTCCAACTCAAGTGGGAAGCTAGTTTTAACAGGCGCTGCACTTCCCGCTCGCGGTGCGCTCGCGGCATAAATCCCATACTGTTTCAGGTCTGGGTCCGGCACCGGTTCGGGCTCGCCCGTCGCGACATTCCTCGCATTCTTTACTGTTTTATTCTGAGCCTGAACCCAGCCAGGCAACAAAGCGAAATTCAAGAAAACCAAAAAACAAAAGATTCTAGGCACACACATAACATCAATAGAGTAAAAGGGCGTTGAGATTCCCGGCGATCCTGCAGGAATTGACTGGGTTGCTTCCCAGCTTAGCATTTCGATACTGAGTTCACTGCCTGACACAGTTTTTCATCCCTCGGCATTCATCACCCGAGTCCTACCGCGTGGGGCAAGCAAGTCCTTCGGCGTGCGAGCCAAGCTGCCCAGCGAGTGACGAAAACAATCCAACCACCAGTCTAACCGATTACTCGCGTATTCAGTGCAGCCAAAGTCAGCACCGATAAGTCCGGTTAACTCAGTGAAGACACGGCCGATGTACCCCTCTTCCCATCGAATTGTGACTTCGAGCATTTTGCCTGACGTGCCAGCAATTTAGATGGCAATCACCTTCCTAACCGTGAAAGTCCTCGACATTCCCCCTTGCCAAGTGCGACTATTCATTCGGTTTACAAGAGGCGAGCAGTAGGAGCCTGTCGACAAATACCGCGAAAAATGGCTCAAAAAACAGAGTACGGTTAAAAAACGTATTCGTCGGGGGTATGCAACAGGGATCCTGCACGCCCAAATTTGGCGTGTGCACCAGCAATCATCAACGAGCAGCGGCAATCCATCCCTGCCGTTCATTCGGGTAAATCTGGCGACTAATACGTTCCAGCCGCTGCATTCTTGCCGTTTTCCCTGAATTAAAACGCCACCTGCAGGAATTTCACAGCTGGCTGGATACCAAGTTCAGCGAATTCGCTACAATCCCGGAGGTACGGCAAAGCTCTGCATCACATCAATGATGACGCAGTTTCATCGGCATCCGCTGATGACAGTGCAGCGCCAATTTACAGAGAGCAGGATCAAGAAAGAGATTATTGGAATGAGCGACGCAAAAGTCAGTGGCATTGTCCACCTGATCGAAGAAACCAAGACCTATGGCAACAAAGGTTTCCAAAAGAGGTTGGTCGTCTTGGAGCAGGATAAAGGCAGCTTTACAAATTACGTACCGATTGAATTCACTCGCGATTCCTGCAGCTCCGTTGACGAAATGACTCTGGGGGACGAAGTCGAAGTTAACTATCGCTTGAACGGACGTCGCTGGCAAAAAGACGAATCGAGCGAAGCAAAGTACTTCTTGAATGCAGAAGCGATGTCGTTTCGTATCGTATCAGGTGGCGGTGGTGACACCATGACCGAGCGTGTCAGTGAGCCCAACGATGCATTTGCTGAAGCGGGCGACGACGAAGCACCGTTTTGAAAACACTGTTTTTTCGGCCACGCACGTAACGAATCGTACACACCGTTCCGCACGCAACCAGCGGTAAAGATGCCTAGCGGATCACGTTGGATAGCCGGCCCAGCATTCCCGAACGCATTGCCGCACGCAGCGTCCTACTCGACAATGGCATCAGGACTGCCTCTTTGCTGTTCATTCAATTCAGCTACCAGATGCTTTGAGTCTGGACCGAGTCCGAACTCCTCAACGGCTGACCGATTAGCCTCGACTGTTAACCGATCTGCCGTGAGATGCTACAGCAACACGCTGGAATCTAGTCCATACTCAACATAACTTTGGGTTGCCGGGGCTGTTTCCGGTAGCTAGAAGGCGGCATGTCGCTTACGCTTTCTCGCTCTTCCCACTTCACAGGAGGCCCTTGGGCACGATGAAAGTTGGCGTAACAAAGGAAATCTACCCGGGTGAATGCCGAGTCG
>NZGD01000007.1 GCA_002690925.1 Rhodopirellula sp. | reverse complement strand
CTGAAGCCAGTGCCCAAATGGCCGATGCCCGTGCGGCTGGGTCTGATGCGACTGTCGACTCAGCGAATTTAGAGCCCGCTGAGAGTGACGCGGCAACCGGCGATGCCACGGACGCTGCTGATGCGATCGCAGAGGAAGCTAACGTTAAGGAAGAGGAACCATCCGATCCTGCTGCGGAAGTGACGGTTACGAAGGAAGTTGCATCTGCAGAGGCCGTCGACGTACAAGAACGTATTCGCAGGCCGCGGCCTGAGCAGGCGAAAATCGACAAGTGTGTAAAAGAGTGGCAGATTGGATCCAAGCGAGCGAACCAGTTGGTTCAGTGGCTTTGCGATCCCTTTGGTGATAGCGATAGTACCGGTGACCCGCCTGCCGTTCTAAGTACCATGCCGTCCATCAAGGGCCTCAAGCAGGGAGATTCTGTTGTCGGAGTCGTCGTTGGTGTGATGCCATTCGGCGTGTTTGTGGAACTAGCGCCCGATTGCAGCGGTTTGGTTCATGTGAGTCGTGTGTCTGATACCTACGTTGAGGATTTGCACGAGGCAGTTCAGGTGGGTGATGTGGTTACTGCATGGGTGACCGGCATTGACGAAAAGCGTCGGCGTGTTGCGTTGAGCGCTGTATCGCCACAGCGAGAGGCAGAGCTGTCGGAAGCCAGGCGAAGCCGCGATGATCGTTCACGCGGAGGCCAAGGTCGCGGAGGCCAAGCACGTGGTGGTCAAGCTCGTGGTGGACAAGGTGGACAAGCTCGTGGTGGTCAAGGCGGCCAAGCTCGTGGTGGTCAAGGCGGCCAAGCTCGTGGTGGTCAAGGCGGCCAAGCTCGTGGCGGCGGACAAGGCGGCGGACAAGCACGTGGTGGTGGTCGTGGTCGCGATCAGGGACGCGGAGGGCGATCGCGAGATGGCGGTCGAGGACGTGGCGCACGGGGGCGTGATAAAAAGCCAGAGTCGTATCGGGTCGTGGGTAAAAAAGAAACCAAGCCCATCAGCGATGCGATGCAGAAGGGTGAAGAGCCTTTGCGTTCATTCGGTGATTTGATGCAGTTCTACACGCCTCCTGCCGGCGGCGAGGAAGCCAAGCCGGAGAAAGCCAAAAAGAAAAAGGCAGGTCCTGCGAGTGCTGCCGGCGATACGGCTTCCAGCGCCGGTGTGTCTGTGACCGAAAGTACGAGTCCAGTTGCTGAGTCCGGGGGGCCAGTTCCTGAGTCCGGAAGTCGAACTGTCGAGGTCGATTCTGGCGGAGCGGTATCCGCATCGCCAGATGCAGACGCTAATGTTGCAAGCCCGCAGTCAGCTGAATCTTCATCGCAAAGTGAACCTACACCGCCAGTTGCGGATCAAGAAGGGTCCGACTCCTCCCCAGCATCGGATAAGCCTGCGTCATGAGTGACGATTTTGAATCAAGATTGGAATCGGCGATTTCACGTGGACAGCGACGCGCTGATGCCAAAGTATCGCAGCAGCGACAGAGTGAGCTGAGTGCAGAGGAGATTCGGCGGCTGCATACCTCGTACCGTCTTTCGCTGTCTGATCGGATTGAAAGTGCAATCAATCGTGTGGCAGATCACTTCCCTGGATTCCAGAGCGAGTCATTGTTCGGTGAGGTAGGCTGGGGTTCCGCGTGCTTCCGCGATGATTTGCGGATTGTGTCTGGTCAGCGCACAAATCAATACAGCCGACTCGAAATGGTGATCAGACCCCACACGGATCTGAATGTTCTTGATTTGAAAGGCAAGGGCACGGTGATGAATCGGGAATTATTCAATCGCAGTCATTTTGTGGCAGTTAGTGAGGTCGAGATCGAGGAGTTTGAGCGGTTGATCGATTCTTGGGCAATCGAGTACGCCGAGGTCTACGCGGCGAAGAGTCGGTCTTAAGGCTGCGTCACTGCAAGCGGACTTCTGAAATCACAGCTTGGGAACAGTCGAGTTTTATGGGTGCTGGCCGTCATCGTTTCGATTTTGGATTTTATTGTCGTGCTCGATTTCCAAGGTTTTCGTGATTGCGTGTTGATTAGTAAGAACATCTGAGGAAACCTGCGTCCCGGCGTTCACCGGGACGCGGTTGAGAGCCTTGGCGATGCTTAGCCCGCTTTGGATGCGAGCTTTTTCGCAATCCGTTCCAGCAAAGCTTTGCTTTTACGGATACCTTCCATTTCGCCGACTTTTCCACCCTCATATTCAATGCCGACGTAGCCGTGGTACTGATGCTTGTCGCAAACGATACGCATCATTTTTTCGTAGTCGGTGTGGGTCTCATTTCCGTTCTCGTCAAAGTCATGCGTTTTGGCGCTGACGGCCTTCGCGAATGGCATCAATTCGTTGACACCTTGGTAGCGATCGTAGATCTCGGGGTTATTCCCGCGTTTGATGTAAAAGTTACCAAAGTCTGGAAGTGTGCCGCAGTTTTCCATGCCGACCATGGTGATCACGCCTGCCAGCCACGCTCCATTGCTGCTCAGTCCACCATGGTTCTCGACAATCACATTGAGGCCGTGTGGTTTTGCGTACTCGCTTAGGCGTCGCAGGCCATCAGCAGCTAATTTTTGTTGTTCTTCGTAGCTGCCGCTGCTGCCAGCATTGACTCGAATCGAGTGACAACCCAGTGACTTGGCGGCATCGACCCATTGGTAGTGATTTTCGACTGCTTTCGTGCGTTCCGCGTCTGACGCTGCACCAAGTCGTCCTTCACCATCAACCATGATCAACAGACTCTTGACTCCCTCGTCGTTGCAGCGTTGCTTCAGTTCGGCAAGGTACTTGTCATCTTTCGCCTTGTCTTTGAAAAACTGATTGACGTACTCAACCGCATCGATCCCAAATTCCTGTTTTGTCACACGGGGGAAATCAAGATTCGTCAGATTTTTGGATTTGTCACGAAGTGTTCGATGCAATGACCACTCAGCGAGGGAAATTTTGAAAGGAGCGTCTCCCTCATGGTGATCTGCGAATGAAAGTGTGGGCAAAGCAGCCGAAGCAGCAACTGAAGCCGCGGCCGTCGTTAGAAACTGACGTCGAAACATGAGTAATTTATTTCCTAAAGTTGAGTTGCGAATAGCGTGAGATATAGGCAACGAAAGTTAACGCAAATGTCATCATTGCATTGTAACTTGTAACACGCTGAGTGGGAGAGAAGACTGCATGCAGTGTTTGGGGGGTGACGCTGCTGTGATGTTGGTCCTACTCAACACGTCACGTTGCCCAATTGATTTCCCATTGGCCTGCACGTTACGGAATTCTTGCGAAGGCTGTAAAGGCAGGCAGCATTTGGTCTTGGTGGGCCGATGTCATGGCGAGGGCTGGAAATTAATCTTTGGACATGGCACTGTTTTTCATTCTGGCCCGGCTTCACCCGGCTCTTTAAGTTTTGTTTCGAGGGGTTTCTCTAGCTCAGTATTCGAGCTTGGAGCAGAGACTGGATTTGCAAGACGGCTGATCAGGAGCCCTGTGAGAAAGATGGTTATGGTTCCCACAACGATCGTAAGATTAGCGTGAAGCGGATTGCGAAGCATGTCTGGTAGGGCATCCGTTTTTGGTGATAAGGTCATCCAACCAATTACCGATACACCAACCATGATGGCGATCAAACCGCTGACTGCATTGGCGTGTCGCGTCATGATCCCCAGCAGGAATAGTCCCAGCATTCCGCCGGAAAATACACCTTGCAAAAGCCACCACGCATCCAGAATGCTCTTTTGCCCAATCAAGAGAAGTGCTGTCATCGTGCCGATAAAACCGATGGCAATCGTTGCAATTCTGAGAACGTACATTGCTTCTCGTTCCTTGACCTCAGGCTTGCAGTAGCGTTGGTACAAGTCTTTCAGAATGACGGTCGCAGAGGAATTGAGTGACGTATCAATACTGCTCATGGCCGCAGCAAAAATGGCAGCAATCAGTAAGCCAGCAAGGCCCGGCGGCAGCTTTGTAGCTATGAAATGTGGCAGTACCCGGTCACCGATGTCGGCTGCTTTTAGGGTTGCCATGTCTACAGAATTCTGAGCTGCCACGGTTTGTCGCACCTCGTCCAGCAAGCCTGGTTGCGTTTCGTAATAAGCGAAGAGCGCAGCGCCGATGAAAAAGAACAATAACGAGATTGGGACATACATGAACGCGCCAAGCCACACCGCTCGCTTGGCTTCCTGCTCGCTGGAAGCAGTGTGGTAACGCTGTACAAAGCTTTGGTCGATGCCAAAATTCGTGAGGTTGATGAATAAGCCAAATAGCAGCATCACCCATACAGTGCTTTGTGTCGGATCGATATCCCAGCTACCGAGTTCCATTTTTCCAGCATGCTTCGCAATCGCCCAAGCTTGGGTTGGGCCCTCGGGCATGCTGAAAATCAACATCCCGAAAATGAGAAGTGCTCCTCCCATCAAGACGATGGATTGGATAACGTCCGTCCAAATCACGGCCTCAATGCCACCCAGCAGAGTGTACAGCGTGACAAGGAAGCCTGTTGCCATGATGATGGTAGTGACATCCCAATCCGTCAGGGCATGGAGTCCAATTGCCACTCCAAACATGATGGTGCCGACCCTTGCGATTTGCGTGAGAAGGTAACACAGCATGGCGTAAGTCCGGGCCCATAACCCAAAGCGGTCTTCCAGATGCTGGTAAGCCGAGATTTGTCCGTGTTTGCGATAGAAAGGAACAAAGTATTTGGCGGCGATCCAGACTGCCAGTGGTAACGAAAGTGTGAATAAATAGGCATTAAAGTTTCCGCCGTAAGCTTTTCCGGGATTACCCAAGAACGTATTGCTGCTCAGGTAGGTACCGAAAATCGACATTCCGACTGCCCAGCCCGGCAGTGAACCACCAGCTGCCATGAACTCATCGGATGTTCCGCTCTTGCGGATAAACCAGCAGCCAAAGGCAATCACCACGACTACATAGGTCACCAGAACAATTAAATCGGGGGGCGCTAATGTGATGGTTGGATCTCCTGTTTGTGCTGGAGAGTGGAGTCGAGGGGCAGAGAGAACGACCGGTGGGTGCATCCCTGTTTTGTTAAGTCAGGCCAGGTTGGCTCGGTTGAACGCGTGCAAATCCACCTTTCGATTGCCGCGGTTGTACTGCTGTTGCTTGGTCCCGCGACAACAAGTTTGCAGCTAAACTGCTTGTCCTGCTGCGGCGTCACGTCAAATGTGCTTTGTTCCCTTTCCCTTGAAATACCTGATCAAATCATGAAGAAGATATTGAAAATGTTGCTCTTGATGCCCTGCTTGTTCTCACCAGTTGCAGCGTGGGGTAATGCACCTGAAGTCGTCTTCGAAGAAAATTTTGAGAACGGCACTGACCGCTGGGAAATTCTGGACCCAGAAAGTTGGCTGCTGAAAAAGTCCAACAGTGGATCAGCGATCGAAATTACTTCGAGAGGCAGTAAGTATAAGCCACCTGTCAGAAGCCCGGGGCACGTTGCATTGATTAAGGATCTGCAGGTTGGCAGTTTTGACATCACGTTCAAGGTTCGCAGCACTAAGGATACCGGGAACCATCGTGATTGTTGTGTGTTCTTCGGCTATCAGGATGACCAGCATTTTTATTACGTGCACTTGGGAGCAAAGCCTGACCCGCATAGCGGACAGATCATGATCGTTAAGGAAGCGCCCCGTCTCGCACTGACGAAGAACGAAAAATTGACTCCATGGGATGATGAGTGGCATACGGTGAAGGTCAGCCGAAATCTCGCAGACGGCACGATCAAGGTGTACTTCGATGACATGAAGAAGCCTCACATGGAAGTGGTTGATCGTAATTTTGGTGTGGGACGCGTGGGAATCGGTTCATTTGATGATCTCAATGCTTTTGACGATATTGTGATTCGTGAAAACTGAACGCCCGGTGAACACTGGATTGCCAGCGAATCACGCGTCCCACCGTCGTTCCATCAACATGACTTGTGGGGTTCAGGCTTTCAGTGGATCGGTGGATTTGTGATTGGCTAGGTGGAATGTTGCGTATCGACCTGACTAATTGTCATTCGGTTTAGTGTGGGAATACGGCCCTGCCAAACGTCGCCAAGAATGTGAGCACACAGCAGTGATGGATTCTGAGTCAATCGAAAAAACCTGTCGCTTTTGTCCCCGGTGTGGTAGAGAGGCCGAAGATCAAGGTTGCGTGCCTTTTCGTTGCACGCAATGCGGGTTTGCCAACTTCTTTGGACCCGTCGCCGCTGTGGGTGGATTGGTGACTAATCAACAAGGCGAGTTGCTGCTGGTACGCCGGGCCCGAGAGCCGGGGAAAGGAAAGTGGGGATTGCCCGGAGGGTTTGTTGATCGGGATGAGACGATTGAGCAGGCATTGAGCAGAGAAGTGCTCGAAGAAACCAATTTGCACGTCAGCGAAGCAACCTACCTGACTTCTTTTCCAAATCTGTACGACTACGCGGGGGTTGTCTCTCCGGTGATTGATCTGTTTTATCTCTGTCACGTCATCGATCAGGCAGCGATTCAGCTTGCGGACGGCGAGCTGGACAGCTTTATGTGGGTGAAGCCCACCCCGAAGCACCTCTCGGAGATGGCGTTTCCATCGAATCGCCGTGCAATCGAGCGGTGGTTGAGCGGATCCTGATGCTCGGAGCGGTTTTCGGCTGGCCAATGTGCAGATTTGTAGAACGCCAAAGATGGCCGCTAGGAAATTTCCCTGTTTTTTTCGCTACAATCGTTGCGTAAAGTCAACTCACCGGCTAGATTTGTTCTTGTTGCGATTGATTCGCAATAACATTAAAAGCCTCCGGAGTTGCTCCCATGAAACCTTCAGCTGTCCGATCAGCGTTCACTCTTGTTGAACTTCTCGTTGTTATTGCCATCATTGGAATTCTTGTTGGGCTGATGTTGCCCGCCGTGCAAGCTGCCCGAGAGGCTGCAAGACGCATGAGCTGTCAGAACAACATCAAGCAAATCATCCTTGCGTGTCACAACTATGAGTCGGCGATGAAGCAGCTTCCACCAGCTTGGACGAAGCCGGCTATGACGGGAGATGGCTGGTCGGCTCAAGCGAGGATTTTGCCTTTTGTGGAGGCGATTTCGCTGGCTGAGGCAATCGATTTCTCTGGTGGTTACAAGAACTCCACCATTCGTGTCGACGGTGTTGATCGGCCTATCGCAAGTTATCGGGTACCGACTTATCTGTGTCCGAGTGAAACGAATGACCGTTTACGAACTGGAGCTGACGGTGAGGCGATTCATTACCCCATCAGCTATGCCTACTCGGCTGGAAAGTGGTTTGTCTATGACTCCGAGAACAGGCTTGGCCAAGACGTGGGCGAGGGTATGTTCACTGCCGGACGTGGAAGAAAGCTTCGAGATTGCTTGGATGGGCTGTCGCACACCTTAGCGTTTGCTGAGGTCAAAGCTTGGAGTCCTTATATTCGCGATGCTGCGATTACTGGAAATATGGGAATGCCGAGTATTGAGAGTCAGGTCTGCGGATTTGGAGGATCTCTGAAAACCGAGACTGGGCATACGGAGTGGGTGGACGGTAGGATTCATCAATCAGGTTTTACGACCACGTTCACGCCGAATAAAAAAATTCTCTGTGAAAACAACTTGGGCAACTCTTACGATGTCGATTTTACGAATTTTCGCGAAGGGAAAAGCTCGACAAGTCCTGTGCCGCGTACCTATGCTGCGGTGACATCACGCAGTTATCACCAAGGTGGCGTGACGGTCGCCTTGTTGGATGGTTCTGTTCGGTTTGTTACGGATTCGATTGACCGAGATCTTTGGCAGGGTATGTCGACTCGGAATGGGCGTGAGGTGATTGCTGTTCCCGAGTGATGCCGGCTGTTTCTGGAGCTAAGCTGATCGGCTTGCGCGTAAGCCGGTGTTGTGGCTGCGGATGCTTGCTCAGGATCTCAGGTTAAATGGCATTTCTAGCCAGCGGCGTGTGCGATGGCGTCAAAGCGTTGTCAGGTCAGGCATGCTCTACATGTTGCCAGAGGTACGCGATCGACAGTTCGAACTTCCATCTCACTGGTGCAAGTCCAACGTGATCCCATGGCTCAGACTGTACGGTTCAGACTGTGATGCGACGACCTGTAGCTTCGCTTTGTTGCGCCGCAGCGAAAATGGACGCTGCCCGGTACGCATCGTTTAAGTCACTCATGTTCCGCAGCAGACTGGTGACCGAGCGATGAAATTGTGTCAGAAGTTGCTCGCCGACCGGCAGTTCGGTCTCCAGTGATTCCAGGTGGCGACCTGCATCGTCGAACCACACAAGATTGGAAGGCAGGTCAATGAAGGCAACGCCCCGTTCACAGCAGATTTGCATGGCTGATGGTGGACGGAAGCCAATGGCTTCCTGCCATGACTGCCGGATGTAATTACCGCTGCTGATTTGAGCAGTCACTGCAGGAAGCTTATCTGTGGCTGCGAAGTCGAGGCTGAGAGATCGATATCCTGAAGTTTCATCAAGTTGGTGGGACGTCGAGGCGACGTGGATCGGTTCGCGATTGACCACGTAGCGACACCAATCGATCAATTCAATGAAATCTGACCGATCTTGTTGGGGTTGCTGGCGGCTGTTGCTGCTGGTTGCGGGCGTTCGGTGGTGACAGAAAAGTAACTGTGGAGCGCCCAGGTGTGTGGCGATCAGTTCGCGTAGCCGAAGGGTGGCAGGCGCAAAACGCCGCGGAAACTCGGCCATGAAGGCAACACCGGACTCCTCAATTGTGTCCCGTACGTGCTGATCTTTGTCAGGATCAAAATCAAGATTGCCCGCCCAATAGATTGCTTTTCCAGCCTCTGAGGCAGCCAGGATCGGCAGCCATCCCAGCCAAGTACCCTGCAGCACCATCACTGCATCGATATCGCACCGCGAAACGAGCGTCCGGTAACCATCCACCGCATCTGCTTGGAATTCGTTGGCAGAGTTTTCTGCAAGTTTTGCGACAGGGCTGAAAACAGCTCGCACGTCAAACCGATCGTGTAGCATTCGAAGCGCTGGTCGATGTCTTGTTTGCCAGTCGTCACCAAGCCCGATAAGTCCGATCCGCAGTTTCATAAAGACATTGGCAAAGAGATGGTGGAAGACAGCGCTCGGGTATTTACCGAGATTTCGTTCTTGGGGCCAGCTTATTCGCCCGCTTTCTCATTTCGATGATTGCATTCATTCAGGACTGCAACAGACCGGTGCAGGTTCCCGAAGTCTCGATTCGACAACAGTTTAGCGTCTCGTATGTGTGTTGGGTCCATTTGCAACGCAACTTTTTAAAAGCAGCAGAATGCCTCGGCTTTGCGTGTTCACTTTGTCACGCTACTTGCCGCATCTTTGCTGCCTTAGGCCTCTCGCCATCTCGTTTAGGTGCATCGTGGTACCCGACCTGCTGAGGCTTGAAAGAGAGTACTCCTTGAACGATGGCCAAAATTGGCGAGCTGGATGATCTCAGTTTTGTGGTGATCCATCGCAACGGAAATCGAATGCTTTATGAAAGGTTAATTCAGGGTGAAAAAACAATTCCTCAGATCATCAGGGTTAAGCCCGATGCGGGTGGGAAAGGTGAAAGTTACGGCGTTTTTATTCAAAATCTCCCAGTTGGGTGGCTAATACAGAAGACTCTTGTGCAGGCGAGAAAGATTTGTCTGACCACTCGCTCTGCTTCTCTGTATTTGCCAAGAACCCTATCTTCGCCAAGGACCTCCTTCGCCAAGGACCCCGAGGGCTGTGCCCATCATTCAGGGGCACTGAGGATCTGTCGAGGCGGCTTTCGAACGCGTCTAAGCTCAGGGGGTAACGCGTGAATGGTCGTTTTTAGGCGTTTTGTGGAAAAATTGGAACCGGAGAAGATGCGTCGCAGAAGATTGCGAAAGAAGCGTTTTGCCTGATTCGCTCTGCTCCTTGGCGACCTGGATGGGCCGGTTCGTGGCCCGAATCGTCGAAGGACGGGGGCAGCGATTTTTCAACACGACTCCCGACGCATTTTTTGCACTGATCCGCTATCCTGCTGAGTGTTGATGTTGATCGGGGCCGAAATGGCTCACGCGATTATTTCCCGCACTTGATTGAGAGACTTTGTCAGCATGGATTTTCCGGAAGATCTGATGCACCTGATACGGACTGACGAGCCGTTAGGACCGTTGGCGTGGCTGGGGATAGGTGGTCCTGCAAGGTTCTTTGCGGAGCCGATGGACGCCGCGGATGTGCAGCGTCTGGTTGCATCCGCACACGAGCAGGGCCTGTCTGTTCGTATTCTTGGCGGAGGCAGCAACATTCTGGTGCGTGAGGCCGGCGTGGATGGTTTGGTCATTTCGTTGGCAGGCACCATGAGCAGCGAAATCACCATCGAAGATACGAAAATGACCGTTGGTGCTGGAGCGAAACTCTCTCACGCAGTAATCAAGTCGGTCGGAGCTGGGTTGGGGGGGCTTGAACATTTGGTCGGCATTCCCGGCACCGTGGGAGGTGCGGTGGTCGGCAACGCCTCTGCTGGGGGACGTGATATTGGATCCGTTGTGAGTTCGGTCACGGTCGTCGAGAAGGATGCCAGCATAAGAACCATGACACAGCAAGAGGCTGGCTTTTCGCATCGAAAAACATCACTGGTGGGGCTCGTGGTGCTTGACGTAAGTTTTGAACTGGAAACGCGAGACGTGCTGGCGTTGACCAAGCGAATGCAAAAACTTTGGATTAGCCGCAATGCTGCTAGACCAACGGTTGAGCCGCGAATCGCGATGCCTTTCGTCGATCCAGATGGAATGCCAGCAAAAGATTTGTTGCAAACTGTCGGGCTCGCTGGACTGCAGGAAGGCCAAGTATCGCTCGATGGTCAGCACCCGCAATTCATGATTGCTAGCTCAGGTGCGACAAGTGAACAATGTCTCAGGCTCATTGAGAGGGTCAGAGAGCAGGTTTTATTGCAGACAGGGATCGACTTGCAGTTGAATCTGCAGATCTGGTAGTTCTACGGTCTGCAAAGTTGCAGGCTGCCTTTTTCGGGGATCGATCCCTCGTTCCGGGGCAGTTGTTTCGTCCACATGGAAGTCGGGGAACACGTCAGTGGCAATGCGATCGGCCAATTCCGAAAAGCAGCGACCTGTCAGGCGATTGCTGGGGCGTTTAATCAAAGCTCCCGCGGCATTCGCGGTGTTATGGCCCGTCCTGCTGATTGTCGGTGGTTACGCAGCTTGGCATCGTTGGGGAGCCGTCCATGTGGCTGGGAAATACAGCGGCATTGATCCCACTTTGATTCAGGTCACAGATCCACCGGCACACGTCAGAACGAATGTCGTCTTAACGGTCTATCGTGATACCGCGATGGAAGGGCTTTCGATTTTGGATCGGCAAGCCACCGCGAAAATAGCTTCTGCCTTCTCTATGCATCCGTGGGTCCGCAAGGTAATCGGAGTTCGTAAGCTTCCTGGTGGGAAAATCGACGTAAGACTTGAGTACCGAACTCCTGTTGCAATGGTGCACGTTTATAAACCCAATGATCCAGATAATCGAAGTTACTTCTTTCCTGTTGATGGTGAGGGTGTGCTGCTGCCGGGCAACGAGTTCGCTGAAGCGGAAACCCGAAATTATATTTACATCGAAGTTCCTGATGTTTACACCAGCAACGCAGTAGGAACACCATTTGGTGATGCTGCGGTGGAAGCTGCGTCGGCTCTTGCTTCGGTTCTTTCGCCCTATCGAGAGAAGACACAGATCCGCAGTATTGGGATCCATGGCGACCCAAGGCAAACAGAAGTCTTGCAAATGGAATTGACCATGCAGTCAGGCGCTCGCATGACTTGGGGTAGCCCTCCAGGCAATGAGGTCCCTGGCGAGCCCACGGTTCAAATGAAACTCAAATCCCTGCTGGGTGTTGACCTTCGTCAGGACGCAGACTTGAGGGTCGCGAGTCCTGCTCAGGTGATTCAGCGTTAGTTGGTGTTCTGCTTGGCTGGTGGTGTTCTGCTTGGCAGGTCACATGTTGTGTCCTGATGGCGTGCATCTGGTAGTGTTTCCGGCATCGGGACGAACTGGCAAGTAATGCAACGGCATCTTTTCGTGCGACTGCTGACTGGCGTTGTTGCGGCTTCCGCTTCGATTCGATGTTTCAGCACATTCATGGTAATCTGATGTCAGACGCATTCGGGATGCCCCATTCACCCTTGCACTGGTAATCGAGTCACAGGAAGTCTGTATGGACGATTCATTGTTTGAATTATCGCAAATGCAAAATCGCCGCCAATTGATGGGGCGGTCCGCGTTGGGCCTTGGGACGGCAGCTTTGGCTGGGTTGTTGGCAGCAGATTCTCCCTTTGCTTTGGCAGAGGATGTTCCTGCGGATCAGGACCTCAATGGGGGATTGCACCATCAAGCGACTGCCAAGCGTGTGATCTACTTGTTTATGAGTGGAGGGCCAAGTCAACTGGATTTGTGGGATTACAAACCCAAGTTGACTGAGATGTTCAATCAGCAGTTACCTGATCATGTTCGCAATGAACAACGAATCACGGGGATGACTGCAAATCAGAAAGCTGGGCTACCGCTCTGCCCGAGTAAGTACAAGTTCACACGGCACGATAACAACGAGAATGGAATCTGGGTTAGTGAATTACTGCCGCATACGGCAAGTGTCGTTGATCAACTCTGCGTGGTTCGGAGCACGTTCACTGAAGCGATCAATCATGATCCGGCCATCACTTACATTCAGACAGGAAGTCAGATTCCTGGTCGTCCGAGTTTGGGGGCCTGGTTGAGTTATGGTTTGGGCAGCATGAATCAGGATTTGCCGCATTATGTGGTGATGCATGCGAAGACAAATTTTCCTGAGCAAAGTCTATTCAATCGACTTTGGGGTACCGGATTCATGCCATCGGACCATCAAGGAATTCTGATGCGGAGTCAGGGTGATCCCGTTCTGTATCTCAGTAACCCCGACGGGGTGAGTCGGACTGACCGGCGTCAGCAATTGGATGCTTTGGAAGCACTCAATAAGGGGCTGCATCAGACATTGGGCGATCCGGAAATCCTGACTCGCATCAAGCAGCACGAGATGGCTTATCGGATGCAGGCCTCGGTTCCAGAACTGATGGATCTATCGAGCGAGGAAAAGGGCGTCTTTGATTTGTACGGTGAAGCGGCACGTACGCCGGGTACGTTTGCGGCGTGTTGTCTCAATGCCCGACGCTTGGCAGAACGAGGTGTCCGAAACATTCAGATCTTCCATCGTGGCTGGGATGCACACGGTCGCTTGCCGGCAGAACATGAATCCCAGTGCCGTGACGTTGATCAGGGGTGTGCTGCCTTGATCAAGGATTTGAAGCAACGCGGTATGTTGGAGGATACCCTCGTTGTTTGGGGAGGTGAATTCGGCCGAACTGCGTATTGTCAGGGGCAGTTGACTCGTGAGAATTATGGCAGAGATCATCATCCCCGCTGTTTTTCCACATGGATGGCCGGTGGTGGTATCAAACCTGGGGTCAGCTACGGGCAGAGTGATGATTACGGTTACAACATCGCGAATGCAGACGGTGATCCGTTAACACCGACGAAGGAAACATGGACTCCCGGCACCATGCACATTCATGATCTCAATGCAACAATTTTGCACTTGCTGGGAATCGACCACCGAAGGCTGACCTACCGCTATCAGGGGCGTGATTTCCGTTTGACTGATGTCCACGGCCATGTCATGCAGGATCTGCTGGCCTAACGATCCGCGCCAATGGGTGTGAACCGGAAAGGTTTGCCGCCCACGAATTGATTACTGGTCAGAGTCCGACAGACGTGGCGTTCGATGTGCGAAATGATCAGTGCATTGCCTTCAAGATGACTGACGTGAGGCCAGGATTTTGGGTTGTACATGGAGTCAGTAAGGTCTCGCATCAGAACAACGTTCACACCATTTTTGGATAGCTGCCGAAGTCCAAACGGTCTGCCTAAAACGCACATGTTCGTGTGCACGCCGAGAAGGATGACATTCTTCAAGTCTTTGTGTTTCAGAATATGCCAGATTTCATCACCACGGTCACTGATGAAGTCCTTTCCTGGGTCGATCGTAAGTCCTTCATGTTGTTTCTTCCACGGTGAGCGTGGGTTCAGGCCCTTTGTTTCCAGTGAAGCAGCCCACGTAGCATGTTCTTCTGGCGTGTCATCTTCGCCCCCGTCCGACTGGTCGAGTGGATAGGTGACCCGCTCCTCACTTGGAATTGATCGGCACCACTGATTGATCCCGTCAGGGAGAGCTGATTCTGGGATGGAGGCGACCCGCAGACGGGCGGGATTGTCGGCGTACGCATTCACGCAGCTACTGGGTGCGTGAATCATGGTCACCCCTTTCGATCGTAGATGAGTCAGCAGCATTTCCATCCGCGGAACCATCTGCGCTTGTCGTTGTACTGCACGGTAGCAGTGGTGTGCGTCCCACATGTCGCAGATGATGACAGCTGTTTGGGATGCTTTCCATGTTTCGTTTGTCGTTGTGATCTCGTAGCTGGCATCGGGCTCATCATTGTCATTGGCCTGTTGGGTGTTGGGGATTTGATGCTGAAGGGTGACCTTTAGGATGGTTTCCTCGGTGCTTTCAGCACGCAGATGATGAGACGCTGGGTTGTGACCAAGCCCGAAGCAACTAGTGAGAAAGATCACGAAAGAGAGACGTAAAGGCATTGCGATAACCACCAACGAGAATTCAATGAAACTTGGATTGATCACTCATTGTAAAGAATTGCTGTTCACGCATTGGCATGCCGGGCATCATGGCACCCACTGCTTGTTAACGGCTATCGGGCTGGCAGCGAGTTCCCCGCCGGTAGGTGTCGTCTCGTGATCTGCCAATGGATTTGGCGGATCGATCATCGTGTCACTGTCGAGCAGTGCCAGTATCGGTGAGTTTTCTCAAATGCCCCGCCCGGCACTAATTGCTGAGCAGGTTGCGATACATGTTGATACCAGCGGGGCCGACGAGCACGACGAAAATTCCTGGAAAGATGAATAGCACCAGTGGGAAGATCATCTTTACCGCGGTCTTGGCTGCTTTCTCTTCTGCAATCTGCCGGCGTTTGACTCGCATTGAATCACTCTGCACACGCAGCGCTCCTGCGATGCTGGATCCGAACCTGTCTGCTTGAATCAAAATTGCAGTGAGTTGTTTGAGGTCGTCTATTCCACTGCGGAATCCCAAGGCCTTCAGGACCTCGGTTCGCGACTTGCCAAACTGCAATTGTTGATTGGCGATGCTGAATTCTTCACCAATTTCCAAGTGGCTTTTTGACATTTCGCCGGCAACTTTTCGAAGTGCCTGGTCCATTCCCAGTCCGGCTTCAACGCATACAACCATGAGGTCGAGTGCATCGGGCATTCCCAGGAAAATCTTTTCTTTGCGGCGTTTGACAAGATGATCCAAAATCAGTTTTGGAATGATGAATCCAATCACAATGCCAGCGGCCGCCTTCAGAATCAAGCCTTGACTGAGTCCATCGGCAACCATGCCGAAGACTCCACCAACCAACAGACCCACGCCGGTGAGGATTAACTGGACACCCTTGAAAATAACGGGTGCTGACTCTCGGCGGAAACCGGCATTGACCAGTTTTTCTCGCAATTGACCCATCGATTTTTCATCGCCGCTGACAGTCTCTGCCAATGGTTGCGTGGCTCTTTCCAGAACTGCAGTGAGGGCCTCGTTTTTACGGAGGTTTTTGTCCTCGGCTTCTTCGTCAAGCTGTGGGCCGCTACGCCGGTTGCTCATCATGTCCAGGCGTGCTTCCGGCCTTGATTTGTCGTCGCCGCTGATACGTCCAATCACCACCCATGCGATCGAAGTGACGGAAACGAAAATTGCAATCGAAGTGATGGTAACCGGATCAACCATGGCACAGATCATAGGAGACATGTCATATATTCCTTCGTTCACTAGCGTAGTAGCAATGGTGATGGGAGGGTTGAATGCGTTTGGGGTATCGTCGTGGATTTATACTTTGATCGTGATGATTTTCTTGATCACCATCGCTCCAATGACCTGTGTTATTAAAGCAGCCGTGAGCATGTAACGACCGATTTGATCAGTGAAGAGCATCAGTACATAGTCATAGTTGAGTTTCAACATCACCAAGAACAGGACAGGGGGTAGTGCCAGCAGTACTGCTCCACTCATTCTTCCTTCGCCAGTCAATGCCTGGACTTGCCCAAGAACCATCAGTCGCTCACGAATCAAGTGACTGATTTTGTCGAGGATCTCCGCGAGGTCACCACCTGTTTGACGTTGCAAAACAATTGCGGTGGCAAAGAAACGTAGGTCCATGTTGGGAATGCGGTCTGCCATGTCCTCGATGGCTTCATCCAAAGGGATGCCGAAATTCTGTTCTTCGAATGCTCTTGAGAACTCGGTGGCAAGTGGGGCATCTAGTTCGGAAGCTACGAGGCCGAAACCGGCATTGAGTGAGTGTCCGGCACGCAGTGAACGACTTAGCAGATCGAGTGCTTCCGGCATTTGTCTACCGAATTTGGAAAGTCGCTTCTTTCGTTTCATGGCGAGCCAACTGATCGGCAACGCGGTTAATAATGCCCCTGCAAAGGGGGCTAACAGAATCGGAACCGGGGTCAGGATGCAGCTCATGGCTCCACCCACGAATGTTGCAACGCAAAGTAATATGAATTTCGCAGGCTGCATCGGTAGGTCAGCCTGTTCAAGGTAATCCGTAAACGCGGGAATTTTTTCCAGCATACGAGTGACCGGTGAGTACTGATCGTCCATGCCAGTAAGTAAAGAAGATTTCTCTTTTGCTTCGCTGCCGCTACGACGACTTGCCATGGCTGACAGTCGATCTTCGGTGGATGTAGTGTCGCCGCCCGGAACGATCACATTGATTGCGAAGGCGACCAGGCATGTGACGACGATGCCGACCAGAGCCACGATAATGTATCCACTCATAGCTGAACTGTAGATCAAGTGAGGTTTTACAATTGGGAACGAGTTGCGGATTTTCGCATTCAAGCGACAGCCGAGATCAAGCTTGCATCATGATTCTTTCTCGGAATGCACTTGCGGGTAGGCGTACACCTGCGGCCTCCAAGCGACTCATGAAACTGGGGCGAACTCCCGTGCATTCAAAATGGCCGAATGCCTTTCCTTCGTCATCAATGCCTTTTTGCGTGTACTTGTAGATGTCTTGCATGACGATCGTGTCCTGCTCCATTCCAACGATCTCTGTGATCGCTGTGATTCGGCGTGGGCCACCTTGCAGGCGATTGGCCTGAATGAGAATGTCAACGGCGCCGGCTACCTGTTGGCGAATGGCTTTGACCGGTAATTCAAAACCAGACATCATCACCAGTGTTTCGAGTCTGGCAACGGCATCACGCGGCGTATTCGCGTGGATCGTAGTCATGGACCCATCATGGCCCGTGTTCATGGCTTGAAGCATGTCAAGTGTTTCGCCGCCTCGACATTCGCCAATGATGATTCGTTCAGGCCGCATTCGCAGAGCGTTTTTGACCAGATCGGTTGCTGTGATCGCACCGTTACCCTCGATGTTCGCCGGACGTGTTTCCAAGCGGACGACGTGGTCCTGTTGCAGTTGAAGTTCTGCTGCGTCCTCGATCGTTACGATACGGTCTTCCTGTCCGATGAAAGACGATAGTGTATTGAGCAGTGTTGTTTTTCCAGAACCAGTACCGCCAGCAATGATGATGTTGCATCTGGCTTTGATGCAGCCTTCCAATAACATTACCATCTCTGGTGTGAATGCTTTGAAGTTGAGCAGGTCCTCGAGGCGTAATGGATTACTGCCAAAGCGTCTGATGCTGACGGCAGCTCCATCGAGTGCCAGTGGGGGAATGATCGCATTGACACGCGATCCATCTTCAAGCCTTGCGTCTACCATCGGGGAAGTTTCATCGATGCGACGACCAACCTTACTGACAATTCTGTCAATGATCTGAAGCAGATGTTTGCCATCACGGAATTCTACTTCTGACTTTTCCATCTTTCCGCCACGCTCGACATAGATGTTCTTGGGACCGTTGATCAGGATATCACTGACCGTTGGATCCTTCAGAATCAATTCGAGTGGTCCGAGCCCCAGAACCTCGTCGATCACTTCTTCGACGATACGTTCGCGTTCCTGACGATTCAGCAGCGTGTCCTCAACATCGCAAAGGTGCTCGACAACCAGACGGATTTCGCGTTTGAGTGTATCGCCTTTGAGGTCACCCACCCGCGTGAGATCCAATTTGTCCACCAACTTGCTGTGGATACGTACTTTGACCTCTTCGAACTGTTGTTGTCGACTGGGGCGATCAATGGGAGTGCCGATTCGCATTGCTACTGCTTTCTGTTGTCTTGCGCGTCGAGTCCAGCCCGGTTCCAGTCACTCAACTCAAGGGATGACACCCAAAACGCTACTCAGCGGTTGGGAAGAAAAATGCGATTGTGCGGTTGAAGACGGTTGTAGGGCCGAAAGTGGGGCTCTTGGAGTCCCGTTGTCCGTGCTGATATCTCATCCAACTTAAAGATAGGCCGCAAATCATTGCGGAGAGAGAAAACGCTTTCGACTTTCACCAAACAGCTGGGGTACCCCGGGAACTTTCAAAGTCGCGGCTTGGGTAGGCGGAATAAGAGGTTCAACCGCATCCTTGGATGGTAGGCCAGCTTGAACATCCAATCGTGGCAGCACGAAGCTGCTGGGCGTGATATGAAGTCGACTTTGATTTGTTTATCGAGTGAGGCAGTTTGTTTTTATGTGAAAAAGGAGTTGATCCGCCTTTGACGTAAACCTGACCTTTAACGTAAACCAGACCGGCGCCTCCAATCGGAAGCACCGGCCTGGCGCAATGAGCGTGTTGCCAGTGGCTGTTAGCCGGTGGCTAGATCAGCAGAGATACAGAGACACAGCAGGTCGGTTTCTGCTTGCGACTAAGTTCCGTATTACCAAGGGCCTCGAACGTAGTAGGTGCCGAACTGATCCGTATGGCTGGGCCAAGTGGGTGTGCCGTGGAATCGGCCACGTGCTGCACCAGGGGAATTAGCACTACGACCAAACTGATGGTAAATGGGGTACATGTGGTTCTGGCTCACGCCCCACGAATAGGTTTGCCGCATTTGAACTGTAGGGGGAACAATCAATGCAAGAGGTTGGCCATGCATCTGATTATAGTAATTCCCGTGCCAAGGGCGATTCATGGAAAAGTTGTAGGACCATACCTGGGCCATGCCATAGGGATCGCCAGCAGTCGCGCTTGTTTGCGAGGCTGCGATGGAAGCGGTCACCAGGCCAACGGCGAGGATGATTCGATGGATCATGGTAGGCTCATTCATCTGGGTGTGCTGGATTGGGATACAACCGTCACAGGATTGACTGGTTGCAGGGTATGGAGGAACTAGCGGGGGATTCGCAGGAAGTTCCAATAAACGTTGCTCGCAGTCTGGCGAACAGGTGGGTAATAGTAAGAAGCTCGCGTCCTATTCATGCCACGACCGCAGTCATAATGACTGTGGAACCGGTTTTGATGCGGGTACAACATGTGGTGTGGGGAAAAGGGTTGGTAGGTATAGAAAGTGTGTCCCACATTCGGCGGAATGGGCATGGGAGACAGGTACATCTGGGCGTTCGCTCGGTTGGCAGCCCCTTCAGTGTAAAAGTTGTAGAACAGGTCTGGCTGGCCGTAGCTTCGCTGGATCCCGGGAGCCACGTCGCCGACGTAGCTGTCAGATGCTGCCGGGGAGGCCTTTTCCTTTGCTTGTTTGGCAGATTCTTCTGCGGAAGCGGTGACTGCGAGGGTCGCGCACATGGCCAAGGCGACCAAAGCGTAGGAAAGCGTTCTGATTTTCATAGGTTCGGCTCCACCGTGAACGTCGCCCGAGCGTGTCGACGGCTGAAATGGGTCGGAATCCAGCTGGTTGGCTGGCGATCGATTCCCGCAGCTTTCGCGCGTCGCAGATAAAAATCCGGATGACGGCGGCAAAATGGGAACAGATCCTGTTTCAAAGAGTTTTCGGACCAAATCCTGCTCACAGTTGACCTGAGAGTCGTTTGCCGCTCTGCTCGGCATGATCATTGGGGTCGTTTTCACGGTTTCGACCGGTATAACCCGCTTGTGCATCGGTCCCTGTGGGGACGCTGTAATCGACTCGGATAGCATTAACGGTATAAATTGCCTAGCTTCTGCATTGTTGCTTTGGCTGGTAAACCGCTAATCGCACGAAAAATCTCGCACCACTGGCAAGAAAAGGACCTTCTGGCGTGGCAAAACGTCGAACTCGCAGCAAGACCGGGGCTTCTAAGGCTTCTGGCAAACGAAAGTCTTCGGCCGACAGGACGGATGAAACCGAATCGCTTTTTGACGTTCAGGATCCATCGCTGGTCGTGATTCCTCTGCGGCAGGCAGCGCAGGAGAAATATCTCAATTACTCGCTCTCGGTCATTACCAGCCGTGCGTTACCCGACGTCAGAGATGGCCTGAAGCCTGTTCAACGCCGGATTCTGTACACCATGAGTCAGCAGGGACTGAATTTCAGTTCCAAGCATGTCAAATGTGCCAAAGTGGTGGGTGACGTCATGGGACGTTTTCATCCGCACGGTGACAGTTCTATCTACGATGCATTGGTGAGGATGGCTCAGCCGTTTTCTCTGCGGATGCCCTTGGTCGATGGTAGTGGCAATTTTGGTAGCGTCGATGGGGATAATGCCGCGGCAATGCGTTATACCGAGTGTCGCATGACGGCACTTGCGTCGGAGATGCTCAAGGACCTTGCAACTCGCACGGTTGCCTTCAAACCGAACTATGACGGAAGCCGGGAAGAACCTGTTGTTCTGCCAAGTCTTGTTCCCAACTTGCTTCTCAACGGGGCGACCGGAATCGCGGTGGGAATGGCAACCAACATTCCTCCGCATAACTTGCGAGAAATTTGCAGCGCACTTCTCAAACTGTTGCACAACCCGGAAATCAAGGGCTACCAGCTAGTCGCCAACGATGCAATTCAGGGACCTGACTTTCCGACCGGAGGGCAAGTCACCAATACGAAGGATGAGTTGCGCGAAATTTATGCCACTGGCCAAGGCACGATCAAGCTTCGGGGAACCACCAAGTTGGTCACACAGAAGGGGGCCAAGGTTTTGCAAGTCACCTCGATTCCATTCGGTGTGAACAAGGCTGCGATGGTCGAGCGGATTGCAGAGATCATTTTCAGTGGGAAATTGCCGCTGGTCACTGAGGTTCGAGATCTTTCCACGGATGAAATTCGTGTTGACCTGCTGCTTAAGAAAGGTGCGGATGAGAAAAAGGTGCTTGCTTATTTGTATAAGCACACGCAGTTGCAAAACAATTTCAATGTGAATTTGACGTGTCTTGTACCCACTGAGAATCCCGAGGTCGGGGCCCCCAATCGCCTGAGTTTGAAGGAAATGCTTTGGCACTTCCTGCATTTCCGCCTGGAAGTGATCACTGAGCGTTTGACAAATGAATTGAAGGCGCTTGAAAAACGCATTCACATCCTGAATGGTTTTGCTTTGATCTTTGATGCCCTTGATGAGATCATCCGTATCATTCGGAAGAGCGATGGTAAGGCTGATGCTGCCAAAAAGATCATGCGAAAGTTTCCCGCTGATGGGCGTGGCGGTGGTCTCGATGATGAGCAGACGGATGCCATTCTGGAATTGAAACTCTATCGGCTCGCTCGGCTGGAAATCAATCTGATCCTTGATGAGCTGAAAGAGAAAAACAAGCGTGCTCGCCAAATACGAAAATTGCTGGCCGAGGATACCAAGGACACCAATTCGTCAGGTCGATGGCAGATTGTCCGCCAGGAAATCGAGTCGCTTGTTACCGATTACGGCAAGGATAGTGTCGGTAAACGGCGCACCCTGATCACAACGGTTGAGGAAGAGCCTGAGTACACAGCCGAAGATTTTATTGTGGCGGAGGACTGTCATGTCCTCGTCACCAAAGATGGATGGGTGAAGCGGCAGAAACAAATTTCCGACCCGGGAAAGAGTCGTTTGCGCAAAGGTGACAGCGTGTTGGATTGTGTGGCCGGAAGCACTCGATCAACGATCGGGTTTTTCTCGTCACTTGGCGTTTGCTACACCGCTCGTATGATTGATGTTCCGGCGTCCACCGGTTTTGGTGAGCCGATTCAGAAATTGTTCAAGATGAAGGATGGAGAGAAAATCGTGACAGCGATTTCCTTTGATTCCAGAGTCATCGGTGACTTCCGTGAAGATCCCAAAAATCCGGATTATTGTCCTGAGTCTCATGCCTTGGCTGCATCAACCAACGGATTTGCGCTGCGTTTCAGTTTCGAGCCGTTTGCCGAAACATCGACACGCACTGGTCGCAGGTTTGCGAGGGTTGCCGCGAACTCATCCATTGTAAGCGTGGTGCCCGTTGATGGTACTGAGAATCTGCTCGCTGTATCACGTGCTTGTAGGGCGATGATTTGCACAGTCGAAGAAATTAACTATCTGTCGGGTGCTGGCAAGGGAGTGACGCTCATTCGACTCGCTGCCGGAGATGAATTGCTTGGCTTCAAAGCCTCGACCGGTGATCGTGATTTATTGACAGTCATGACCAATCGTGGTGCCAAGAAAACGATCTCGACTGCCAAGTATCGGGTGACCTCACGTGGCGGACGAGGAAATGAGATTCAGAAAAATGGGAAAATATCCGAGATTGTGACGTTGCCACCCAAGGCCCCACCAACACTCAGTGAATCATCCTGACTGTTCGTTTATCCTCTTATTTAAACTGCATCAGCCCTTGCGGCTGAATTACTATCCAGCTGACGGAACGACATCGAGATGGCTGCAAATAAACGATATGAAGGCGAAGACATTGTCGTGCTCGAGGGGCTTGAGCCTGTTCGGAAACGACCCGGTATGTATATCGGTGGTGTCGGTATGGCTGGGTTGCACCACCTGATCTGGGAAGTGGTGGACAATTCAATTGACGAGGCGATGAACGGTCACGCCACGGAGATTTCTGTGACGCTTCATAAAGATGGACGCAAAATCACGGTCTCGGACAATGGTCGTGGGATTCCGGTTGATAAACATCCAAAAACAAAAAAATCGGCATTGGAAACTGTTCTGACCGTGCTTCACGCAGGCGGTAAGTTTGATGGTAACAACTACAAGACTGCCGGTGGACTGCATGGTGTGGGTGCGTCGGTTGTTAACGCGCTGAGTAAGGAACTCACGGCTGTCGTGCGGCGTGGTGGTGTTCAATATCGAATGGCGTTTGCGAAGGGTAAGGCCACGTCCAAACTTCAGAAATTGAAAGGTGCAGTGCGAGGTACAGGAACCACAATCAGTTTTACTCCTGACCCGACCATCTTTCCCAAGACCGAATTTGATACCAAAGTGATTCGTGCTCGCTTGGAAACAGCAAGCTTTCTGCATCGCGGCGTGAAAGTTATCTACAACGATGAAGTGAATAAAAGCAAGGAAGCGTTTTTTCACGAGCAGGGAATCGTCGACTATCTGGCCAAGGTAGTGAAAGAACGAAATGCCAGGCCCATTCATGAGTCTCCGTTCACTCTTCGTAAAGAAGATGATTTTCGGATGGAGTTGACTCTACAGTGGACCGAGTCGACGGATGAACACGTGCGAAGCTATGTCAACGGCATTCCTACAGGAAGTGGTGGTACACATGAAAATGGATGCCGCGGTGCGATTAATAAGGCCGTGCGAAATTATGTTGATACGCACAGTCTGACGCCGCGCGGAGTCAAGTTGACCTTGGAGGATATTCGTGAGGGTTTGATCGTCATCTTGTCTGTCTTCATCGAGGATCCGCAATTTCAGGGACAAACCAAGGATCGACTCAATAATCCTGATGTGCAATCTGTGGTTGAGGCTGCCATCAGGCCTGCGATGGAACAGTGGATGAACAATAATCGAAGTGTTGCGGATTCCATCGTTGCACGCATCATCGCTGCCGCTCGGGCGCGTGCCGCCTCGCGAGCTGCTTCAGCAGCTGTGTCAAGAAAAGGTGGTTCCAAACGGACTATGCTGCCGGGGAAACTCAGTGATTGCGTTTCCGGTGGAAAGGGCGACTCCGAGATCTTCATCGTGGAAGGTGATTCAGCCGGTGGCAGTGCCAAGCAGGGGCGCAATCGTAATTATCAGGCAATTCTTCCGCTGCGTGGAAAGGTCTTAAATACAGAAAGTGCAACACTCAAGAAGATCCTTGAAAATAAAGAAATACAGGACCTTGTTGCTGCCTTAGGCTGCGGAATTGGGGCCAATTTGAATCTCGCAGATTTGCGTTATGAGCGTGTGATCCTGTTAGCCGATGCCGATTCGGATGGACACCATATCACGACTTTGCTGCTGACCTTCTTCTATCGTCACATGCCTGCCTTGATTGCAGCGGGCCGACTTTACATTGGTGTTCCGCCACTCTATCGAATTGATTTGGGCAAGGAGACATTCTGGGCAGCTGATGAAGCTGCACGAGAGGAGGTGCTGGAACAGTACACCGGACGCGCCAAGCCGGAGATCACTCGTTTCAAAGGACTGGGTGAAATGATGCCCAAGGTACTTTGGGACACTACCTTGAATCCGGAAAAACGACGTATTCAGAAAGTTGAAATCGATGACCAGCTGGAAACAGATCGCATCATTAGCGACTTGATGGGACGAGATGCCTCAGCGAGATTCCGCTTTATCATGGATCGCGCAGAGGATGCTGAGGCAATTGACGTCTAAGCAGCTGAAAGAGTTTTACTCAGTTCAAGCGAACCTGTTCAGGAGACGGAGGCGATCGTTCGTCCTGTCACACACGTTTCATTCATTGCAGGCTGTTGCGAGCACTGTTTGCCTGCCGGATTGTCTTCGGTTCGATTGACTCGTTTTCGTGCTATTGGGGATCCGTTGGGCGACTACGGTCTGCATCATTTTTTTTGGGTGGTGCGTTCACACTCTGACCAATGGTGTAGGCTAAACGTCCCATCATCCCAAAGTAACTGAATGTGGTGAATATGCTGAGTGTGATGGAAGCCACGATGCCAAGGCTTCCTCCAATTGACGACGCCAGTGCAATGAAAAGAAACAGCATGCCGAACAGCAAAGCGGAAGAGAAGTAGAAACCGCCCCACTCTTCCTGACACTTCGAAACGCTGCGGGCAAGTTCAGGTGAGAATGGGGTAAAGACACTGCCCATGTCGAGCATGGACAGCAGGATAAACGGCAACAGGAGATAAATCGAAAACATGACGAGTGCGACCCCTAGCAGACCTGTGGAATCTGTGAGGTAACAAATGCTCCACATCGGAACAGCAACCAAGCCAACTGCACCCAAAACCAAGACTAAGTGATCGAGCCATTGGAAAATATCCATGCTGGGCCAATCTTCAACCTGTTCATTATCATTCGCGACTGATAGTAATATTGCGAATGCACAACTGACGGTTATGGCACCCAGGATCAGGCCACCGATCATCATCCCGACGGTCATGAGCCACTGCAGCGATTCCTGTTCGATGGACAGCAGCAGGGCAGTTGGGATTGCGGCAACCACTGATAAGATGACCCAATGCATGATGACACCGGGGTCTTGGAAAATGCCAAACTGGTTCTTGATCCATTCAAGGACATTTGGGGTATCTTCATATCTCGGTGACGGCGTGTCTTCTTCTTGGCGAGAGGCTTCCGCCAGCAACGCATCAGCTGACTTTTTAAAGGGGTCTGCTGTGCTTTTTGTCTCGGAAGTATTTTGGCCAAGACTGAACGTAGCGGCGTTTGCGATGTCGATCTCCGGTTCTTTTCGGACCTTGGGCGCCTTGGGAATGGTGAACTCGGAGTGACAGTCGCTGCATTTGGTAGTCTTGCCACTGTCGACAGCCTTCGCATACATGAGTGTTCCGCATATTTTGCAAGTCACTCGGAATTCAGGTTGGTATTCAATTGGGGCAGCTTGCGGAGCGGCTGAGGGCTTGGTTGTGGAGTCGCTGCCGAGGGTTGTTGTTACCGCACCTAACGCTCGAATCGCATCGAGGGCATTCTTCTTGACTGGTGGTTGAGCATCCGACGTCGGCATGGACGTGTCGGTGAATTGGGATAACAGTTCTTCCTCTGCGGCTGAAATATCAGGCCCGAGGCTGTTTCCGATTGATTGTGATGTATCGCCTGCTGTGCCTTGGTGACTTGCTGTAGAAGCATTTGGTATCTGAACGGGCGGCAGCGAAGATTCGGAAAAAAAAGAGTCGTCATCATCAGACAACAAGGTATCCTTTTTCGATTTCGTTACCGAGGTAACTGGTGAGCCCGGTGCTTTGGAATCGGCGGGTATGGGGCCTGTCGAAGATGAGCTTGCTGGTGCCGGCGAGTCGTTCAGCGTTAACCAATCATCCTCATCTTCCTGGCTATTGCTGTCGGAAGCGATTCCCGGGGCAAGAAACGTCTGCTCGCAGTGAGGGCATTTAACGCGTTTTCCCGCTGCACTGTCAGTAATTGATACTGAGCCATTGCATCGGGGGCATTGGAGCGAGTTCGGCACGGCGATCCCCGGGATACAGGTCAGAATCGTGACAGAAGAAGACTGTTCGTTCGTCTCATTCTAGCCAACAACTTGGTGATGACGGCAGTCGCCTGTGGGAGGTTCCGAAAAAAGTTTCCCACCGTGGCAATCCTGCCGATCAGGATGGTTTTGTTTGGCAACATGGATGCCTGATTTTCTTGCTTTGAGCATCCTTTCCCCTTACTGGTACCCACGATCCTTTAACGCGTGTGCTGCTGCAGAAATTTTTCCATTTCCCACATTGTCCACTGAAAGTATTGATTTCTTTCTCTGCCGTAGTTGAAGAATCCGTGACCGGCTTCCGGATATTCAATGAAGAGAGACTTTCCACCGACAGCAGCCAGACGTTTCTGGAAGTCATGGATCAGGTTGGGAGGAATCAATGGGTCATTGGAACCGCTGAGAATGAGCATCGGGGGCAGACCTGGTCGAACGTTGTGAGCTGGTGAAAAGTCGCGAGGTTCGATACCTGCTTGGAGGCACTTGGTGCGTCCGTTGGGCCAGCCATCAACCAAGTCAATCACTGGGTTGAATAGGATCAGACCTGCTGGTTCCGGGGTGTCGAAACCGTTTCCGGTGGTGTCAATGGTTCTCAATGCAAGTGAAAGATGCCCCCCAGCAGATCCTCCCGAAAGGAAAATCTGATTTGCGTCAATGTGGTGATCCTCTGCATGATCGACGATCCATTGATAGGCCAGCCTTGTGTCGTCAAGAGTATTCTGAGGAGTGAGGGTTTTGCCTGGGCGGCGAAAATGAATGGACACAGCGTTGAATCCGCGTCGTTGCAGATAAAGGCATTGTGCGGCTAATGAATCGGGTTTACCTCCCCACCCTCCACCATGAATGAAAAAGACGCACGGACGCTTTTCATCCTCAGCAATCTCAAGCGGGTTGAAAATCCAAAGACGCTGTTCGGGTATGTCGGGGTCACCGTAGGGAAGTTCTGTCCCGGTTGCCAGCATGCGGCGAGTCAATTCACTGGTTTCCTCTTTGTTGGCGGGAAGGTAAAGCAGATCAAATTCAGACTCTCCATATGCATTCACGAGAGCAGGTTCTTGAGCATTGCGAAGATTTTTTTCAATGAATGCTGCCAGTTCTTTTTTTGCCTTCTCGTCTGCGATATTCATCTGCAGCGGATTGACTTCGATTTCTTCGAGGGGCTTGTCTGACAGCCGAAACATGCGGCCATTCCGATAAAGCTTGAAATCTTTATTCAATGCAAATACTTCACGACGAAATCTTTCCTTGTCCCAACCTGGACGAGAGTCGTACCAGAAGAAAGCCGAATCCCGTATTGGGCCAGGCTGGTCAAAAAGGCGATGTGCGAAGCTGATGCCATCGGTGACAGATTCCTTGGGAAGATTTCGTTCCGCCAGTTCCATCAACGTGGGGAGGAAATCAGAAGCATCCACGAGGTCATGATCTGTGCCAGGTTTGATTTTTTTTGGCCAGTAAGCGATCAGTGGGACGTGAATGCCTGTCTGTCGTGTACTTGCTTTTCCACCTTGAATCTGTCTGCCGTCTCGCATTTGAGAGACAACTTTGGCGTGGGTTCCGTTGTCACTGTAAAACAGTACCAAGGTGTTCTCCAACAAGTTTTTTGCACGCATTTTGTTGATCAGTGACCCAACGGATTTGTCCATGTATTGGATCATGTCCACGATGTACTGAGGTGCTTCGGATTGCTCGCTGTCTGGATTCCAACCCGGGGTGTCCGGGGTTGGGACAAACGGCCAGTGGGGCAAAGCCATCGGGTAGTAGGCAAAGGTTGGTTGATCTTGGGTGGCATCAAAGAAGTCAACGATTTGATCGACCCAGATATCTTCGCCAAATTGTCCTTGATAGGTTTTTAGTTCCCCCTCGGACCCGGCTGTACCTTCAAGCATGGTTGGATTTGTGTAGCGGGACCCTTTGTTCTCGGTGTGAAGAGCGTGGAAAAGTGAGTACCGGTCAAAGCCCGCATCCTTGGCATGCATCCCTGTTCCACGTCTGTTGGATGCGCCAGGCAGATCAGGTGGATCATAGGATTGCAATTGCCACTTGCCGAAAATGCCAGTCTTGTACCCCGAATCTTTCAGGTAATGACCGAAAGTTTTCTGCTTGGGGTCCAGGATGCCAAAGTATTTCCAGTTTCGGTGATTGTATTGTCCCGTCATGATTTCGACACGAGTCGGGGTGCATAAAGGCTGAGAATAGGCTCGGGTGAATCGAAGTCCGGTAGCTGCCATCTGATCCAAGTTGGGCGTTTTGTAGGAGACGCCGCCATAGCAGCCCAAGCCTTCAATCCCGACGTCATCGGCCATGATCAATAAAATATTTGGGCGTTCACCAGCCAGTGAAGATGAGCTCGAAAAAGCTGGGAAAAAGACGGCAAGCAGAATGCTGAGGCGTATAAACATCAAAATTTCACGGCTGGAAAAAGGTAGGAAGGACTGCTGGAGTGATTTTAGCTCAGTTGGTCTTTCTCGTTGGCAGCGAGTTCCGAGCTATTGTGTTTTCCTGCATTTCGATAGATTGTGGGTTGGATTCATCATTTCTTCCACCAATCAACCCGTTTTCCATGCTTGTATCTCTGAAATGGCTGACGAAGTACGTTGACATGCCGATGAGTCACGAAGAACTGGCTCAGCGGCTTAGCCTGTCCGGACTGAATCATGAGGGCACCGATCACATCAATGATGATGTGGTGATTGATCTCGAAGTGACGAGCAATCGCGGTGATTGTTTAGGACACATTGGCGTCGCACGTGAAGTGGGTGTGTTATACGGGCTGCCGACGTGCAAGCCTGAGCCAAATCTGAAGTGTTCCGAGCAGAACATTGATTCCTTGTTGACTGTCGAAAACCAGTTTGAAGAAGCTTGTCCACGATATACCGCTCGGATAATTCAGGGAGTTCAAGTGGGTGCCAGCCCAGATTGGTTGGTGGAGGCACTGCAGTCAGTTTTTTGGAAACGCAAACTCGATGGTAGTATCGAGCAGTATCAGAGCATCAATAACGTTGTAGACGCGACAAATTATGTGCTGATGGAATGTGGTCAGCCTCTACATGCTTTTGATTACGCCAAGGTCGAGGGTTCAAAGATCATTGTCAGGCCAGGTCACAAAGGTGAAAAGATCGATGCCATTGATCATCGTCAGTACGAGTTGGACGAAGCGACTTGCGTGATTGCTGATGCGAAGCAGGCGTCGGCAGTGGCTGGCGTGATGGGTGGAGCAGCGTCAGAGGTGAGCGATGTGACCCGTGATCTGGTGATCGAGTCTGCCGTTTTTACCCCGCTGTCGGTCAGACGCACCGCAAGAAGATTGAAGTTGCATAGTCCCTCTTCCTACCGGTTTGAACGCAAAGTTGATCCGGTGGGTGTGGAATGGGCCAGTCAAAGAGTGTGTGAAATGATCGTCGACCTGGCGGGTGGCGAGGTTGTGAGCGGCATCATTGATACGGCAGCAGAAATAAAAACCCATTCACCTGTTGTGTTGCGATCGAGTCAGTTGGAGCGAATTCTGGGTATCAAAATTGATGCCGAAGAGGTGACGCGAATTCTGGTTGCTCTTGGATGTGAAGCGCAATCAGGTGATCTCGATTCGACGTCCGGGAAACTGTATGTACCTCCCACTTGGCGACATGATTTGACACGTGAAGCTGACTTGATTGAAGAAGTCGCACGTATTCACGGCTATGAAAAAATTCCCGAGGATGCCCCGATCCCTGTGGCTCCCAGTTCCAAGCGGGATTTCGATACTGCCATGGAACGAATTCGTCAGGTGATGACCGCAGCAGGTCTCAGTGAAGCGATGACACCAAGTATCGTTACACAAAAACTTGACGAATCCCTCAGCCCATGGACAGACCGACCTGCCTTGGAAAGTGAAACGCCGATGCTCAAAGGAGCGAGACGGCTTCGCCGAACTTTGCTGCCGAGCTTGATCGAAGGTCGGGCGAAAAACTGGGCTGCTGCCAGTTTAGAGGCTGATCTTTTTGAAATTGCTCATATCTATCTACCCAACGATGCCGATAACGCGTTGCCTGCCGAACAGTACTCGTTGGGGCTCATTGCTGGGCGGGACTTTTTTGAATTCAAGGGCGTTGTCGAAACTTTGTGCCAGCGTTTGGGGATTGAGCACTCGTTGCAGGTGTCAGTCACGGAACGTGCTGGATTTGTGCCAGGGCAGTGTATTCAGTTAGTTCTGGACGGGACTGGTGTCGGTTATCTGGGCACCGTTGAGGAAAAGACATTGAAGCAGTGGAAGATATCTGGCCCGGTTGTGGTTGCTGAACTTGACTTGCCAAAGCTGCTCGAAAAATCAAAACTTGTGCCGCAGCAAAAATTGGTCAGTCCTTTTCCGTCGATTCAGCGGGATTTGAATTTTGTCGTTGCTGAGTCCGTGCGTTGGAGTGACATGGAACATGTTGTTCGTGCTGCGGTTGGATCTGAACTTGCGGGAGTCACTTATCGTGAGACTTACCGCGACGCCAAGAAAGATGGCAAGGATCGCAAGCGTGTTCTAATGAGTGTGGAACTGCAAAGTCACGAGGCAACTTTGAGTGGACAGCAAGCTGATGATTTGGTGGGACAAGTGATTGGTGCTTGCCGAGACCAATTGTCTGCTGAGCTGCTTTCATAAAAAACTGGCCGGCGGGATCCGACCAGTCGAAAGTTTCCAGATGCAGTATGACTGCCAGTCAGATCAGTCCTCGATCGGCGTTTCCTTTTTGCCGTCACGAATGAATGGCTTGCGGACTTGCTCACCTGCTGCAGGTGTGAAATTTCTCACCCAAATATTTCGGAAGCCAACTGGATTTCCATGATCCTGAATCGAGATCGGTCCCGTGGGGGGATGCTGCTTGTAGGCCGGTGGTCGATTGTAGGGTGTGTCTCCTTTGATCTCAAAGTGATTCAGGATCAGGACACCGTTGTGAATCGCTGTAATGTAAGCGGGAGACACTAGTTTGCCGTCCTCGGCGAATCGTGGCGCAGTCCAGAAAATGTCATAGGTGTTCCATTCTCCTGGAGGACGCATTGCGTTGACAGCGGGCGGTGTCTGTTTGTAGATCGCGCCGGCTTGTCCATCGAAGTAAGTGGGGTTGTCGTAGGAATCGAGTACCTGGATTTCGTAGCGATCCATAAGGAAGATGCCGCTGTTGCCACGGCCTTGGCCACTGCCTTTGACAGGAACAGGAGCTGTCCACTCGATATGTAGTTGGCAATCACCAAAGGCCTGGTTGGATACAATCTTTCCTTTTCCGGAATAAGCGATCCCGTCTTTCACTTCCCAACGCTCGCCGTTTTTCCAATCTTTCAGGCTTTTGCCATCAAACAGGACAATGGCATCCGAGGGCGGGGCAGAATCGGTTTTGCCGGGAGTGACGACGCCTGGTTCTTTCCATTTGATACCGTTTAGGTACTCGCCTGCATTCACCGAGTTGGTGGTCAAGATGATACTGGCGGCAATGACCAGTGAGAGTCTTTGGAGAGATGTAAGATTGCGTTGTCGGGAAGACATCGATGTTTGTGACATGAGTTGCTATCGGAATGATGGAGGCAGGGCGGTTCCCGTCACCAAGGCGGAAACCTAAGACGTGGAAAGTATGATTCCTACCGTGCCGGCAATCAATCACTCCCTTCGGAGATGCGATCAAGAGTGACAACGCTTCATCGAGCAGTTTCGTTAACCCAAAGTTTCCGCCTGGACCGCGAATTTGCCCGCATTTTGGGTGGTTTGAGCCTTGTAAGCCAGCATTGACGCCATGTTGCAAAAATTGTTATTCCCTCAACTATGCACATTGTTTCACCTTGCCACGCCGCTGCGGCTATTCTCTTGCTCGTTTCATGCTGCCAATTCGCGCATGGACAGGATTCACAGCAATCCGGTCTTCGGTTGGCCGATGAGAATCTCTCGTTGCAACGGGTTCCGGTAAATGCCGGCGTGGTGGCAATGAAAAGCAATCCGGTCGCGAAAGAAAAATCGCAGTCCTGTGTGCTTCTGAAAAATGACAATGTGCTGTTTGGTCAAGCAAGACAGTTGGGTGAGTTTGTCATGGTCACCACCGCGGCAGGTGGAGAGATCCGATTACCGCGTATCAGTGTTGCTTGTTGGGCTGACCATATTCGAGACTTGTACCAGTTTCGCATCGACCAGAGGGGAAAGCCCGACCTGCGCAGCCACCTACATGATGCGCATTGGTGTGTGCGATACGATCTGTATGACTTGGCTGCCAAAGAATTGATTGCTGCTCGTCGGATTGATCCTGACAATAAAGAGGCAATTGTTTTGGAGAATCGGCTTCGTAATCTTGTGGCTCCCCGGCCCATGATCAAGCCAGTCGTTGCCAGAATTGGCTCAGGGCAGACCTCGCGTTCTGGCGGGGACGAGAATGAAGTCTCGCCTGCATCCTTCAATGCTGATCGACCTGATAACGTTGATTTTGATCCCGATACGATTCGACGCTTTGTCAGTCATATTCAGCCGATGTTGATCAACCGCTGCGGTGTCTGTCACCAGACCATGGCACGGACGGTTAATCATCATATTCCTGAGACCAAGTGGCATTTGCTTGTTCCGAGTGTGGGCTCCCGGGCATCCGCAGCGATTACTCGAAGTAACCTGCAGGCGATGATTTCGTACATTGATGCACAATCACCGCTAACTAGCCCGTTACTAGTCATGGCTAAAGAAGACCATGGGGGCAGTTCTGCTCCTCTAAGTCAACGCAACACCAAGGCAATTCAATCACTTGAGTACTGGGTGAAGCTTGCGGCAGAATCTCTTCGAAACGGAAAGCAATTATCACGGAAACAAGGTAACGCATCTTTGGATGATGTTCAGACCAATCTGAGCCGTGAACGCATGGTTGTTCCTGGATCCGGCAATCTGAAATTTGCTCCGATGCATTCCGAGCTCGATAAAGCGTTAGAGCAAAGTACTGATCCATCTACAGCTGAACTGGTGGTGCCACCAACGAGAGACACACCTGAGCATGGTGTCAAATCAGCGCCGCAGCGTTTGCCACCTGTGTCGAATCCTTTCGACCCCGATCTTTTTAATCGCCGTTTTCATGCGGCCAAATCAGACTGATTCACCGTCCCCCATGATTTCTGTGGGAGGCCTATGGACCAAATCGCTCCAGTCTTGAATTTGAATTTGTCCGCGCACGGAATGCAGCTTGTTGGAGCCTGCGGAAGTACCTGTGATTTGTGCTTCGATCGGGTAGACTTTGGGGCTGAAATTTGTTTGCCCTGTTTGGAGACACATTGATGCTTGCTAGGACTTCAAGCTCGAGGCCATTTTCGGTGATCGCATCCATTTTTTGTCTGTTTGGGGTGTGTGGAAGTGCTTCCGCGCAGTCAATTGAAAATGGAAAGCCGGTGGCTAGCCCCTTTGAACAATGGGATACGAATAGTGATGGCTTCCTGAGTCGGGATGAGTTTCCAAAGCGTTTCCCTGCTGGACTATTCAAGCGGATCGATCAGGACAGAGACGGACGGCTCTCCAGAACGGAGGACGATCGCTTTCGTGAAAGCCGTCGCTCTGAAAATAACGGACACCGAAATAGGGGTGGTTCGATTAATGATCGTGTTCGTTTGCCGAAGGGTGCGACTGTCGATCAGGATCTCGTTTACGAAACAATTCACGGTAGAGACTTGCCGCTCGACTTGTACCGACCTCAAGCAGAAAACCCAACGGCTCTCATTATCTGGATTCATGGAGGTGGGTGGAAAAGTGGGTCGAAGGCTGGTGGGGGCCCCGGCGTCTTTCAACTACTGCAGCGCGGTTACGCTGTCGCATCGGTTGAATATCGTCTGAGTGGTGAGGCTGTTTTCCCTGCAGCGATCGAAGACTGCAAGGCAGCGGTGAGTTTCTTAAGGTTGAATGCAGGCAAGTACAACCTTGATCCAGGACGATTTGGTGTCTGGGGTTCGTCTGCTGGCGGTCACTTGGTGTCCTTGCTGGGAACCACCAATGATGTGGATCAGTTTGATACCCATCCAGTGACTCGAAAATCTTCATCCAGTGTTCAGGCTGTGTGTAACTGGTTTGGACCGAGTGATTTTCTTCGCATGAATGACTTCCCCAGCAGGATCAATCATGATGCTGCTGATTCGCCCGAGTCTCGTTTTATCGGTGCTGCGATTCAGAAAAACCCGCAAAAGGTTCAGCGTGCCAACCCGGCAAAGTATGCAAGTGCAGGGGATCCTCCCTTCCTGCATCTTCACGGTGACAAGGATCAGTTGGTACCGTTTAACCAGAGCGAAATACTGCATGCAGCCCTGCAGGCATCAGGCGTGGACACCACGTTGTACAAAGTGGTTGGTGGAGATCATGGATTTGGCGGTTCCAAGGATAGCCGGGAGGAATTGATTGAAAAATCGATTCGGTTCTTTGACTCCAAACTTCAATCAGACTCGCCTTGAGGTTGCGACTAAGGCCATCCACGCAAGTTGGGCATGAGTACGAGGAATGCTCTGCAAGTAGCCTCAAGCTTCCCCTGTATAATTAATCTTTTCGCTTCGAGAGAATGGCAGTCGCGAACGCCTCCCCCATGAGGGCAAAGGTCTTCGCACAGCCAAGATAGTGGTATCCCGCATTGGAGGCCCCGCGTTCCCATTGAGCACGCTCTGCTGCCGTGATCAATTCCGACTCATATTGCGCCACATAATCTTTTTGTTGCTGTGCAGTCATCTTGCCATCTTTGTTGGCATGATTCTTGTTCTTCGTGCGAAGTAAGTAACGCATCTGGCGAACCTTTCCTCGCTTATCATCGATCGAAGCGAGTGCTGCATCCCAGAATACCGATGTCTGAATCGGTGTCACTGTTCCTTGAAGATCAGGGATGTCAGCAGTGGCAGCCATGGCATTTCGAAACTCCGCATTTTTTTCATTTGGATTTCTGCCCCCAACACCCATCACTCCAATCACTACAGGAAGCTTGGGAACATTGAGATCTTTTCGGAGGTCGCGAATCAGGTGCCCAAGGTCTTGGGTGTAGGATTCGAAGCGATTGGTGGATTTGCCGTTTGTTTTTTCGGGATACGCATTGCGATTAACCATGTCATTGAATCCTTGGAACCATACAAAGCCAGCAAGTTCGTACCCCTCGTCTGATTTGTAATCCGGGATAATTCGTCCAATATCGGACAGTACAAACTTGATGTGTTTGATCATCAATCTGTAATAATGCCCAGCGTTCTCAGGAGAATTGCGTTCCCGTTCCCTGTCGGTATCAGATTGTTGGTAAGGACCAGCACTAGGCGGGCGGTAGTCATAGAACAGCGACTTACCACCCCATGCTGTTTTGATGATCAGCACATCCTCATCGAAGGCATCATCCATCGTGATACCAAAGGTAAACTCAGGCCCGATTTTGCCACCATCTTCCGCAGGGTTGCGGCGAGATCCATAACCTGAAGTCAAACGCCCGTATCCCTCGCCATTGTTGTCACCAGTGCCTGTGAAATAGGAAATCCATGCGCCGTCGCACTTGTGGGGTTCTCCTGATTTATCGCGCATTTTCTGGAGGAGTGGAGCAGTCTGTGGATAATCAGCAAGGTAATCAAACGTTTCGATTTTTGCGTGTCCTTCCATGTTGGACTGACCTGCCAGGATGAAAACCCTGATTGGCCCCTTGCCTGATGCTGATGGGGTGGTGCCGAATAAAGGAAACAGCAATAGGGTCGCAGCGAAAACGACACGCATTTGGTACAGAGGCATGAGAGACTCGGTTTGACAAAGTGAAACGGTAACGAGGTCAGTAAATAGAACAGGTCGTCGTGGATCGAACCGTCGAGCGAGGCATGTGACACAAGTCGCTTGTTAACGGGCATTTGTTAACGGGCATTTGACATTAAAATTCTAAGGTTATCCTGAGTGATCGAGGTTTTGTGCGCGGAAAGCGTCGTGAGTGTCGTGTTCTGCTGAGGTTTGATGTTGGCTGACTGTCAGTGAAAGTGAAAGTGATTGATCATGGTTGAGCGGGAAAGCGATGCAATGACTGGCATGGAGGGGGCTGACGAAGCCCTGGGGGCGAAACCTCAGGGCATCCTGGAAACAGTGGTTTATTGTGAATGCTTGTCAGAGGCTCGTGTATTTTATGAACAGGTTGTCGGGCTCTCGGTAGTTTCTGTTGAGCCAGGAAGGCACGTTTTTTTTCGCGTTGGTCAAGGCATGTTCCTTGTTTTTGATCCGCGTGACACAGAGAGAGGGACCGTCCTTATTGGTGACCAGATGATTCCCCGTCACGGCAGTGCCGGACCCTCACACTTTGCTTTTGAAATTTTACCGCGGCAAATAGATTCAGTTCGTGAACGCCTTAAGAATCAGAGGATTGCAATTGAGGCTGAAATCGAATGGCCGACGGGAGGTCACTCGATCTATTGTCGTGACCCTGCGGGCAATAGCGTCGAGTTTGCAACACGCGAGCTCTGGTTTGACAATGAATTGATGGTCTGAACTGAGGTTGCTCAGTGGAATCATTCTGTTGCTGCTGCGTTCCGAGTTTGATTTCAGTCCTGTAACTTTTTGCACACTCTTTTTGCACAGTGGTGAATGCTGCAAGTCCCTGAATACTGAGGCAAACGGAATTTGAGGTTGTCGGTAACTGAGGCTATCTGCGTGGCTTCATGGCCGGCGGGTGCTGCGCGAGGATCTTCTTCATGTTCTCGAGGATTTTTGGTTTTTTGGCAGCGAGGTTGGTTTTTTCGAGCGGATCAGTCTTGTAATCGTACAGTTCATATTCCGTCGGTGCAGATGATCTCATTGGTTTCCATTCAACCATCCGATAACGTTTGGTCCGAATGGCTCGCCCCATTTTTCCACCCTTTGGAAAACAGTGGTAAGCGTGGTCAGAAACTGCGTCGGCTGTCCCATTGAGAATTGGGACCAGGCTCTCGCCGTCAATCGGCTGAGGTGCCTCATTCAATGGCAGTCCTGCTAGTTCGCAAAGGGTTGGGTAGATGTCAACTGTTTCGACTGGGGACTGATTCGAGGTTCCCGCCCGTGTTGTCCCTGGTGCAACGATAACCAACGGTATGCGATTGGCTTGTTCGTAGTTGGTGTGCTTGGTCCATGTGCCATGATCGCCCAAGTGATAACCATGATCGCCCCACAGCACGATGATAGTGTCGTCTTGCAATTGCAGTCTTTGCAGTTCGTCCAGCACACGTCCGATCTGCGCATCCATATAACTGAGGGATGCGTAGTATCCGTGTATCAAAGTCCGAGTCATGTCTTCTGACAGTGGTCCTTCCTGAGGAACCGGTTTGTACTGATTCAGCTCGCCGAGTGTTTTTCCTGCATACTTGGGCGCATCTTCAGGCGGTTGGGTGTAGGTGGCTGTTGGTAGCTTTGAGCGGTCGTAGAGATCCCAGTATTTAGTCGGAGCACAGAATGGCAGGTGTGGTTTGGTGAACCCGAGTGCCAAAAAGAAGGGGGATCCTGAATTGTGATAAGCTTGTAAGCGTTTGATTCCTTCCACGGCGATGCGACCGTCTGCATAAGCTTCATCATTCACATCTGCTTTCTCCCATGCAGCACCACGTGGAAGTGATTTGATCTGGCCGAGTTTTTGATTGCTAAAGTAAGCCTCTTCACGCGTCAGTTCACCACCGGTGCTCTCGTCGAGCACGTAGTCGATGACCTTGTCAGGTTGGAATGGAACACTCCACGACAATTTGTCATTGATGTTGCCATGGCCGATGTGGAATACCTTGCCTATTCCAGCTGAATGGTAACCGTGGTTCTTGAAATGTTGCGGAAGAGTGACAACATCAGGGATCGCGCGACGGATGTGATAACCGAGGCTGTAGACGCCCGTCGATGTGGAGCGGGAGCCAGCTAAAAGATTATTTCGTGAAGGGGCACATACTGCCTGATTGCAGTAGGCTGAGTCGAATCTGGTGCCTGCCGCCGCAAGCCGGTCAAGATTGGGCGAGTGCACCCAGGATTCACCGTAGGCTCCAAAGGAGGGCTTCAGGTCATCGACCAGCAGTAGCAACACATTGGGTTGCTTTGCCGACAGGGACTCTGTGAAGATGAACAACAGGCAGGTGATGGCCAAGGCGAGGCGATTCATGGTGTGGCAGGATTGCTGGAGGATACGATGGAAGTGTCCGCAGGACGCCAATGTAACCAGAATCCAAACGCCGACACAAAAAAAGGCAGAGTTGCCAAAGTACAACTCTGCCCCGATTTGATTCAGTTAATCGCGCAGCAGCACGGTCTGTTGACACGGCCGTCTGAGCGAAGCTCACCATAACTCGTAATTATGCTTGGAACGAGCTACCGCAGCCGCAACTCTTCACGGCATTTGGATTCTCGAATGTGAAGCCTTGCTTTTCCAGACTTTCGTACCAGTCGACAGTGGTTCCATCGAGATACAAAGCGCTTTTCTTGTCGACAACAACGGCAACACCGTGGCACTCATATTTGGTGTCTGCTTTGTCATCAAAGCTGTCATCGAAGTTCAAGGTATAGCTGAAGCCGCTGCAGCCACCTGCAGCGATGCCAATTCGGAGTACCATGTCGTCGCCGAAATTGTGCTCTGTCTGGAACCTCTTGACCTCTTCCGCTGCTCGTTCGCTCAGTTTGACTGCCATCTTGTGTATTACCCTTCGTCATGGACGAGAATTGGTCGATTTGAAATTGTGGGGGGTGCTGGTCTCGGAAATCTAGCCCCCTAGGCTACCATATTATTAACCAGACCAACGATCCGGCAAGTCTCATGTGGGATTAAGAAACGCATACGGCAAGGAATTTGCCGCTAAAAACCCGAATCAAACCCTATTTTCCGATCTTTCCTTTAACTTTGTGGGATGGTCGGCTTGGAGGCTTCCCATCCGAGACGTAACAATGCCACGGGATAACCCCAGTTAAATAGCGATTGAACCCGGGTCAACGGTCGCTTTCAAGTGAATTTCAGGGCGGAAACATTACGATGCGGCGAATTGGCACACTGGAAAACTCGGAATTGGCTCAAAGATTTTGCGACTACCTCGTCACTCAGTCGATTGATGCAAGCTGCGATCCTGAGAGTGATTCCCCCGAAGCTGGCTGGGAAATCTGGGTTCGCGACGAACGGCAAATTGCTGAGTCCAAAGAGGCGCTTGCTGATTTTCGTTCAGATCCTGAAGGTTCACGTTATCAGGTCAGACGAGAGGCCACCCACATTCGCCAGGAACAGATTGCGGCGGAACTTGCCCAGCAGAAACGTGCAGCGGAAAATGATCGAATTGCGAACGTTCGTAAGTCGACATTGGGTGAGCCAATTCATGCGCCGCTGAAACAATCCGGGTATCCAGTAACGATTGCTGTCATCATTCTTTCAGTCATCGTCAGCCTCACGACTCACTTCGGGCAACCGCGTAGATCAAGAGTTCCCGGGAAAGTGACGCTGGAAGAACAGGTCTATAACGCGTTGTCGTTTGTTGACAGAAAAGAATTCGACAAATCCGGAGATGATCCATTTGCTTCGGTGGAAACCGGGCAGCTTTGGCGATTTGTGACCCCGATGTTTTTGCATGGAGATGAATTTCATTTATTGTTCAATATGGTGTGGATTTACTTCTTGGGGTCCGTCATCGAAAAATTGCAAGGGTCATTGTTTTTCGCTTTGGTGCTTGTGACGACCCAAGTATCGGGAATGCTACTCCAGGTGATGTTGCCTGACACCGCTGCGCTGCAATCGATCTTTCAAGGAACGCCGCTTGATTTTCTCGCCCAGACCATGAGTGGGACACCGTTTGCCATTGGTGCTTCAGGAGCTGTTTATGGGCTGTTTGGTTTTCTCTGGATACGACCCAAAGTTGACCCGGGCTATCCGATTCATCTTGTTCAAACCAATGTTATCTTAATGTTGGGTTGGTTGATCATTTGCATCACACCACTGATCGGTGACGTAGCCAATGGAGCACACATTGGTGGCTTGCTTGCCGGTGTCGGGTTTGGTTTTGCGGGAAAGCTAAAGCTCGGATGAGCGGGAAACAATCGTCGGTGTCAGGCGATCCAGAACGGTGTGGTAATTCATCAGCTGATGAATCGTTTCTGCGATGTGTGCTGGAAGTTTGGAGAGTTGCTCTTCCTTTGATGGTCAGTGCGGGAACATTCTCGCTCGTCCTCTTCGCCGATCGAACACTGTTGCTCTGGTACGACGGTGAGTCGATGAGTGCATCGATGGCAGGTGGAAACTTCTTTTGGGTTTTTGTTTGCCTACCCGTCGGAATCGCTTCCATGACGGGGGCCATTGTCAGTCAATATGTCGGGGCAAATGAACAGGAACGTATTGGACGATTTCTTTGGCAATCGGTCTGGTTTTCGTTGCTGACGACCCCTGCATTCGTGGTGATTGCCTTGGTCGCACGCACATTGTTTGAGACGACGGGCCAACCTGACCACTTGTTGGAACTTGAAGCGACCTACCTGCGGTTGCTGATGATCGGAGCTGTAGGCTTGGTGCTCGAATCAGCTCTCAGTGGTTTCTTCAGTGGAACTGAGCGGACACAAGTCATTATGTGGGTGTCATTGGCATCGGGAGTGGTGAACCTGCTTCTAAATGTGATCCTGATTTTTGGACTAGGACCGATCCCACCGCTTGGGATTACAGGTGCAGCAATCGGTAGTGTGATCGCGTTCTGGACAAAGGCCATCTGTTATGGTGCCCTGTTGCTGAAGCCTAGATACGAGAGTCTGTATCACATTCGAGGCGGTTTCGGCGTCGATCTGAAACTTGGAAGGAAGCTGCTGTTCTTTGGCTTTCCCACCGGACTCATGTATTTCACTGAGTCAGCAGGGTTCACGGTGATGGTCCTTAGAATCGGCAGTATTGGTGATGTGCCCTTAAGAGCAACGACCATGGCTATCAATTTCAATATGGTGGCTTTTATTCCGCTGGTCGGTGTGTCGATTGCGGCCTCTGTGCTGGTAGGGCGACATCTCCTCGAGAGCGGACCGCAGAGAGCCGTAAAAAGCGTTTACGCCGGATTGTTGATCGGGTGTGCCTACAGCTTGATCTGGTTGATTGCCTACCTTGCAATTCCAGACACCATGATGTCGCTCTATCAGTTGAGCGATAACTCCGAGGATTCGAACGCTGCCATTCAAATTGCCAAAACTCTTCTCAGCTTTGTTGCCGTTTACGTTCTTCTGGATGCGGTGCAGTTGATACTTGCCGGGGCGCTACGCGGCGCTGGGGATACTTGGTTTGTCTTGTTCAGTGGTTTGCTCGCCTCCTCGCTGACTCTGTTGGTTGGTTTTACGTTGGAACCGCAAGTCAGTGCGGAATCTCTGGGTTTGTTGGAAGCCCAGCAGCAGATTCTCTCTTGGTGGTGGTGGATGCTTACGTTGTGGATCTGGTTGCTCGGAACCTTCATGACTGCCCGCTTTCTGCAGGGGCGTTGGAAACGCATGAGGATGGTCTGAACCCATTCGCAAAAAAGAAACCAGCAAGACTGGCAAATGAACCAAAGAGCCAGCGCGAAAGTCCTTCGACGAGTCCGGGTGAGTCGCACGAGGTGCCCGGTCACGGGAGACAACTCACAAGCTGGCATGCTGCAAGTAAGAAGCTTGCAGCCTGACTCGGAAATGACTGGGATTCACCGCCCTTGTTCCACTGCACCCACAAGCGAAACTCAAAACACCGTCAAAAATCGAGCATTGCGAAGGGTTGAATGTTGAACCCATTCAACCGTGAATCATGGACGTGAATCATGGACGTGAATCATGGAGTGGTGTAGCGGTGAACCCTTGGGGCAGGGCACCCCGGAGTATTCGCTTGCACGTTAGCAGCAGCGGCGACTTTTCGCACTTGATTTCGCGAGTAACACACCGTGTCTGCACGCTGTTGGTTCGCCAACAGCGTGTAGACTTCACCGGTTACATGAGATCAGTCAACGTGACTTCTGTGCGATATCGCTTTCCATCACGGAGAATGATCATTGGAATTGAATCACCGACAGCGGTCAGTCCGACTTGGGTGACGAGGTGGTCATCGTTTTCAACTGTATCTCCATTGAAAAGGACAATGATGTCACCGCTGCGTAGGCGTGCCTTTGCAGCTGGCGAACCTTCGCGGACCTCTTTAACAAGGGCTCCTGAAATTGTGCCGTAGCCAGCCGTCGCCAAGTCAGCCACGGAGAAGTCCGGGTCGAGTGTGACGCCCAAATATCCCCGCCGGAGTCGACCATTCTGAATCAATTGCTCGGCAACACGCATTGCCATGTTGATCGGAATCGCGAACCCAATTCCCTCGCTCCCGCCGCTACTGCTTGCGATGGCGGTATTCAGACCAATCACTTCGCCCAACAGGTTCAGCAGCGGGCCTCCACTGTTGCCAGGATTGATGGCCGCGTCAGTCTGGAAAAAATCCTGCAGGTCAATCTTCTGTGCACCCAGCGATAAGTCTCGACGGCCCTTGGCACTCAGGATACCAAAGGTCACCGAGTGACTGAGCCCAAATGGGCTGCCAATGGCAATGACGAAATCACCGATACCGACGCCTGAACTATCTCCCAAACGTGCGGCAGGAATTTCAGGCTGTTCAATCTTCATCACGGCAACGTCTGTACTTGCATCGGTCAGAACCTTTTCTGGGTAGAACTCGTTCCCACTGCTGGAACGCAGCAGGATCTCACTCGGTTTAGCACCTGCTACCACATGCCGATTGGTAAGCACCCAGAACTCATCATTAGAGAACTGCAAGACAACTCCGCTACCCGCTTCGTCATACGACTCTTGAGTTCCACCACGTTCTTCGGTCTTGTGGGCTTCAATGTGAATCACGCTTGGCTTGACCAAGGTGGAGACGCGTCGGACTAGATTCCCAAGTCGGTTGAAAGCGGCGAACTCTTCCGCGAGTTCGTTGTACAGCCGTTCACGCTCTGTGTCGATTGTCGTACCAACGGACATGGCGGGGGCGGAAGACTGTTGGCGGACACTTACCGAGCGTTGATTGGTTTGAGCGTCCTGCGCGTAAACAGATGGCCAAGACGTGAATGCTGCTGCGTAAAACAGAAAGATGATTTTTCGCTGCATGGGGAGGCAGCGAAGAAAGTACAAAGACATGTGCTGGAGACCTGATAGGGAGTGTTCAGGGGGAGGTTCGCAAAAGTATCTATCGACGATTCATGCCATCTACTTTTTGGTTCATGCGTCTGGCATCCGTCAACGAAGTAACTGGAACAATCGCTATTCGCGGCGCATTAAAAAACGACCGAACATTCGTCCGGTCGCATCGGATTACGAAGACGCAAAATCCGAACACATCTTGTAATATGACCACCAGTCGCCGACTGCAGAACGCACAGCTGAAAAGATTCCGAGGACCGTTTCAGTTGGTAGGACGAATTAGTTCCGCACGGTCAGACGTCGACGGTCGTCATGACAGTCGTTTAAGTTGTGTAACGATTTCGCAAGTTAAGTGGTTTGCGCTTACACCAAGTCGGCTTCAGCCTTATCAAAGACTCGATTCCACATCGTGGCCGAACCACCAACGCCACGACTTTCTGCTTTCCGCCGACAATCGATACAGTCGATTGCATAGGGTATCGCTCGCAGTCGGCTCAGAGGAATCGGTTTACCGCAGCCCTCACAATCGCCATAGGTTCCTCGGCCGTGACGGGCAATCGCACTGTTGATCGCATTGAGTTCGCGACTCTCTGCCTCCACAAGCTGACTGTTGAGTTCGTCTTGCATGGTGTCAGCCGCGGCATCCAGGATGTCGCCGGTCCGTTCTTGGTGAAGCTCTCTAAGCAGGCTCAGGTCACCTTCCAAGGCGCGATGCAGTGCGGCGCGCCGACGGATTAATTGCTCACGTAATTTCTTGATCGATTCTTTTCGTGACATCGCATTACCTCATTGGGAAAAGAAGGCCGCCGCGATCAGGCGTGCACATGGGGGCGGAAAATTTGCTCAACGAGCAAAGCTGCGCTGGGCTCAACCGATAAATCGAGCTCAAACACCTTCTGCTGTGTAAGGCGTTACGCAGCAGAGTGAGGAGATGTTTCTCCACAGCACTTCCCGAGTGCCGCAATCATAGGATGCGGGTCGCTCCTTTCACGTTTTTCATACAGATTAAACACTGAATCGAAGGAAGTGTTCTTCCTAAACCCTTGTCAGTAAACACCTTGAGGCTTCTTCCGAAGTTGTCGCGGTATCCCTCGTGAGCCGGACAGTTTCGTATTGAAACCAATTGCCGAAATAGCTCTGCAGTGGGGGTTGGCCGCCCGTGAAACTCCAGGATCGGCATGGATTATCCTGCTAGGCATAATTTGTCTAACCGGCAGAAAGGTTATTACCGAAAAGAAGATTAGGCATCTCTGCGCACCCTCCCTTTGGATTTACGGTGCAAGATTCGCCGCGCTAATGGATGACAGCAGAGATTCGGTACCCACGACGTGAGAAGCGTGGTGTTCAAAATGGAAGGAACAGAGGCGGTGAATACGAGCCAAACGAATGGATCGCCGTTTGAGGATGCTGCCAATCAAGCAGGGCAGGTCTCAGCTGACATTGGAAAGTCCAACCATGTCATCAGTTCGAACGCATCAGAAATTACTTCTGCGGGGGAGAATGAAAAAAGCACACCAGTGCAGGAGTCTCCCGTGGCGAGGACACCAAGCCAGCCCTTGGTGAATGGTTCGGTACCGAAGCCTGGTGACAAAAAGCAATCGTTTGAGAAACCCTCGGTGATTCAGAAATCGGTAGATCATGTGCAGAGTCCCATCACAGATTGCGTTGATGGAGTGCTGGAAATAGAGCCTCGTGATCATGGGGCGATTGAATTTTGTGTGACATGTCCAGACGCACCTGTGCGGCGTCTTCGACTAACCGGAGATCGTTATACATTTGGCAGCGCCAAAGGATGCTCAATCCGTCTGTGCGACGAGATGCTACGGCCGATGCATGCCGTGCTGCTTTGTGATGATTCACGAATCATCGTACGTGCCTACTCCGTCCCGGTTGAAGTCAACGCGACGCAGACAATGGAGGCAAATTTGCGAGTAGGAGACATCCTACGTCTGGGACAGTATCAATTTGAACTCTTATCCGTAACACCAGCTGCAGTTCATTCGAGCGGTGAGGGATGTGACGAAAAGCCTGAGGAGATCGCGGCAGTTGATGGCCGTGTTGATTCAAACATGGCTGATTCGAGTATTCATGAAAACACGGATGCTCAGGAAAATCAAACGCCATGTTGTTCCGAGACATCGTCATTGAATAATGATGCTGACGATACCTCGCTTGAGTATCAGCAATGGCGTGACCTACTAAGTCGCGAAGTTGACCAGTGGCGCGAGCAATTCAAATTGCTGAGTGCTAAAATGGAACAGCTGACACAGCAACAGTCAGACTTCGTAGCACTCGAGGAGATTCAGCAACATGACTTCCAGGAAGATGAGTGCCATTCTCAGGAAGTAATCTTGGAGCAACCATCTGATCGCTTTGAAGAACAACACACTGACTCGCGTATCAGCTGCCACATAGCGGACGTGGCGGAGTCGACTTTGTTATCTGAACTTGAGGCATCCGAGAGTCTCAGGCTTCAAGTAGAAGAACTGCAGCAGATTGTGGCGGACGCTCGAAGTGAGTCGGAAATGCTTCGTGAGGATTGTGAGCAGGCTTCCTCATCTGTGCGGCAGTTGGAGCAGCTTGTTTCAGAAAGTGACGAGCGGGATGGTGAGCAGCGGGAGACATGGATGATTGAAGCCAATGAGCTAAGGTCATCCTTCGAAAAACTCAGCACTGAAATGGATCAGGCGAATTTTGAACTGAACGAGCTGCGGCAAGCGAATGCAACGGTGAATCAACGACTAGACGAGGTAAAGCAGGAGCGAGATCAGGCGCGTTCGAGGCTGGAGGCAAGTCCTAGCCAGCAGGAGGTTGAGTCGCTTCGAAAACAGTTGGAAGTGGCCACGGAGCGGGTTGGGGATCTGCAGCTTGATCATGAGCAGACTCTGGTCAGGCTGGAAGCGGCCGAGCAACGTCAGGATGGCTTGAAACGATCAGATGCGTCGCATTTGCATCACGCTGACGCTGTCTGGGAAGAGGTTGGCACCGAAGGTCTCGATGTTTCAGCTGTTGAAGCTCTTGAGGAACTTGGTCAACAAGTTGCGGAAGGTCCAACCGTCGATGCCAACGAAAAAAAGGGGGGGCAGGCAGGCTTGGTCTGTTCGCTGGACCTCCAAGACGACAGCCAAGATGAGGCGGTTCAAGCTGGAGATGATGCCTGCTCAATGACGGGTGTGACGCTGCCGGAAACCGAGCGTGAGGCTGGCATCACATCAATTGCATTGGCTGAAAGTCAAGCTGACCTGGATGCTGCGGTGAGCCTTACGCATTCAAATCACCAAACTGAAGGTTCAAGTTGGACTGCCCACATGACGACCGAGTCTGTGGGCCTCTTCGCTGACATCGATGCTGGTGAGGATGAATCTGACGACCCTGCAGAGACGAGTGATTGGTCAGGCTCAAGCGTTTGCGATAGCACGAACAAGTTGGATGAAGCTGATATTGAAGCCGGTGATGTGTCGAGGGATGATCCGGGTTTCCTTGGTATGGATCAAGAGATGGCGCCGGATAGTGAGACTGCCGTTGTTGACCAGAGTGAAGCACCCGGTGGTTGTTGTGACAACAACGTTATTCCTGAGGAATCATTTTCGGGAAATGGAGAAGATGATGGGGTCTCACGTGATTCACCGTTTCTAGATGACCCATTAATCTCCGGGCTGGGGAAAAATGATTCGATGGAAGCGTACATGAATCGGTTGATAGAACAAGTACGTGGCAATGGTGAGGAAACTTACGTTCCGGGAGGTGGCTCGTTTGATGTAAGTGCAAGTCCGGAGTATGACCTCGAATCGACTGTTGCGAATGCGACGCGTGGCCGTGGGGAACTTGCGGCAGAGAGTTGCCCTGATGCTGATGGGATGCGTGAACTAGCAAATGCGTCTGCCCGTGTTGTTGATGGTTGTAATCAGCGTCTGCGATCTCATCACTTGAAAATAAAGGCTGTGGTTCGCTTGGTTGGAGCCTTGGGTTCGATTTTAGTTGGAGGCGTCTGTTATGCCTTGTTTGCGGGACTTCCAGCCTATGTAGCCTTTGCGATGACGAGCCTCCTTGCGGTCGCCTATGCACTTGAAGCAAGAAAGTTGTTTCAAGAAGCTAGTCCTCCATCAGCGAAAAGCGAAAAGGAGTCGAGGGAGGACAAGAACATCACTGTGGATAACGAGTAGTATGCCGGTGATGGATGCTTGTTTTGTGGTGAAACCAGATACAGGTATCTGTGCTTTGATGTAAGGTATCGGGGCAAAGTGTGAACTGAAAAATCCACCTCGCTAGGGAAGACACTGCCGGCTCTTTCCGCTGTCTTGTATTCAATCAGGTTGGGGCTTTTCTGTTGTGGCATTCTCGGTCGGGTGTGCGTAGTCGCTTGAAACCAAGTTCATTCGCATGAGAATGTGTATGGTTCTCGAGACTTTTGCGCCTTCTGTAGTTGAGTGTTTTTTGCCAGCCAAGCACGCATTCATCCGCATATTGAAGCATTTTGTTCGTTTGTGTGGAACTTGACGCCCATTGTTTGGGGTGCAGTCTGGATTGAAGTATTCATGGACCACAGGGCACAGTGACCGGCACATGAAATGGAGGCCGATGGAGTACCAGATCGCTTTGGCGGCATGATCAAATTAGGGTTTCGATCATTGCGTGGTGCCAAAAGATTCGACTGCTGTTCAAAGCATGAAGAGATACACTGAGTTGATATGCAAAGTGGCACATGGGCGATACCGTAGGTTTACTTCATCTGAATGCAATTACAAATAGGCTTGAGATGACTGATCAAAATGAAAGCAAGCTAAACGATTGGAATCCTGGTTCGGGTGTGAACCGTTGGCCCGGGGAAGGTTTGTCGGTCGAGGCGATGTGGTGTCAGTTTGGGGATCAGTTCCGCCGTCGGGCGAGGACACGGTTGCGACAGTATGGTTTGACCGGCCAAGCAGAGTCGATGGATATTTGCAACGATGTTATGGTGGAGATGGCAAAGGGTTTCAATACAAAAAACTTCACGCCCGATGACGCCTTGGCTTATGTATTGCGGGCCATTGATAATCAGGTACTTGATACCTTTCGACGGTTGGCAAGGAAATGTCGTGATTTTCGTCGCAACGAATCCATGCCTGTTGATGAGTTGCCATTTGCGAACCAAGGCCGATCACCAAGTCAGGTTGCATTGCACCGGGAAGTCATCGCTCGAATTCAGTCGCTGCTTAATGACGAAGATGCACTGGCTGTTGGCATGATGCTCGAAAATCGAGGCTGGCAGGAAATAGGTGAGTCACTGGGTGTGAAGCCCGACGCGATTCGAATGCGGGTCAGAAGAGCTTTGGATCGTGTCCGTGAGGAAATCGGATTCCACGATGGAGATGCGAATGACTGATTTTCCCGATGTTTCCAGATCAGGGATCGATGGTTTGATCAATTGGCTCAATGAACAGCGAAGAACGAACGCTGCTGCTTCATTGGTTGGTTTGTTGGGTGGGCATGTGATCGATCGAAATTCTCTACTGGATCTCGCCTGCATTGATTTAATGCATCAGCATCGAAATGGTTACCTCGTCCGTGCTGAGCAGTACTCGCGAGATTTTCCCCAATTGAATCGTGCCAGCGATTTGCTTGATCTGATCGATGCTGAGTTGTGTGTTGCCGCCGAGATGCGACAACCCATTGACCTTAACAGCTACTTCGATAGGTTTCCCGAGCTAGCAAGTGATATCGAGGAGTTGGCACAGCTTGACGTGGTAACAGAGGTGCCATGTTTGCAAACAAGGCTCATAAGAAGAGCGGCTACGCCTGTGGGATCCTGGGGCAAAGCACCCGCAGATTGCAAAGTGTGAGTCCACGCGCACGCGCACGAACCGTCAGTAGCCCCAAACGCCACAAGCG
>NZGD01000006.1 GCA_002690925.1 Rhodopirellula sp. | reverse complement strand
GATTGATACGTATAGAATCGCGATTTGCTTCCGGCTGATTATTTCGTCGAGGCAATGCCACTAAAAGCTGTCTTCTCCGGCCGAAGGGCGATTCGGCGCAAACTAGGGATGGGCGGCCAACACATTAAGGCGAGACCGTTTGAGTACTGCATCAGGCACTTTGAACATCTGAGCCAAAACCTGAACAGTAAGAACTATACATACAATAGGGCAAAGTATCAGACGCCCGACTAGGGAGCGTCAACAGTAATTTAGCGAAAAGGCAAGATTTGCGGTGTCTTTGGACCGAATGGATTGGCTTTCTAGGTTCCTGAAGGGTATCAATCGCTGCGGACTTGACGGAACAGCCCTTGCCGCACAGACTACCCGGATCGATTGTTATCGCTATTTCACGCGATTTGGAATCGGCACAGAACTACGGTTAAACTTGAGGCTGATGCTTCTGAGACGCCGGAATCTGGGCGGTTAGCTCAGTTGGTTAGAGCGCCACGTTGACATCGTGGAGGTCGGAGATTCGAATTCTCTACCGCCCACTCCCAAAAACCCCGCAACACCTTGTGTTTTGCGGGGTTTTTTTGTGGCCTGTGTTTGCTCAATCTGGCCCAACCCGCTCGCTGCTGAGCCCCGTATTTGGGGCGGTTCTATGCTTGACACAGGACCTGCCTCACGACCTGCACATCTGTTGCGAGGCATCCAACAACACTGCCTGTCGGGACTGCGACCCGACAGTGAGCCTCGACAACACCCCAGATTTCGGTTTGCCTACAACTTTTTGCACAGGATCAGTCGGGCGAGAATGGACTTTTGCTCTCACTCTGCCGCAGACTGATTTCTGATTGGTAATTGGTAATAAGCTGAGTCGACAACAATCCCCTGCACACCCGGTTCATCGCGACGGATCATCCTGTGAAATCTGGCAGCACCATGAAACGGAAATTCCGACCCATCAAAGGCACTGACGTCGCGACACGAGCGTTTTAGCGTGGTGGGATACTTTCCGGTCGAGTCGTAACCCACCTAGACCTATCCCTTGTATCCCCGGCTTGCTTTTCCGCCCCAAGTGGAACCTGCGCCAGAATCATCCAAGAATCTCGCCTCTTGCAGCATGTTGATTTCCCAACTCAGCGTTGGGACAGCGGCACACAACAGCAAGACCATCATCACGGTCACTGTTATCACCTAAAATCTGACAGTAGGGAAATCACGTTTTTCAACAACATCAAACCGTAACCCAAGCATCATGGCAAATCCCTCGTCATTGACCAGCTAAGAACGGCATAGTTGTAATGGTCGACTGGTTCTTTCACACTGGCTTACATGAAAGCCACTGCCGTTGCACACAATTTGCTGTGACACGTGCTCATCAACATGCAGAACTGCTCATGAACTCTCGCCCCAAGCCACACCTGCCCAGATGCTCATCGAGTCGAATCACCACGCCACTGGTTGCCGTTTCGGTTCCTGGCTGGAATCCCACGGTATGGTGCAAACTCGAGTACTTGAATCCAAGTGGATCAACAAAAGATCGCATTGCACGCTACATCCTCACCAAAGCAATCCGCCGAGGAGAACTGACGAGCTTGGGAATCGTGGTTGAAGCATCAAGTGGATCAACCAGTATTGCGATGGCACTAGCATGCGCTCAACTTGGCCTGACATTTGTTGCCGTGATGCCAGAGGGAGTCAGCAACGAGCGAGTGATGATGATCCGTGCTTACGGAGCCGAAGTCGAACTGACACCCAAACCAGAGGGAATCGCGGGAGCGATCAAACGTGCGCAAATCATCTCAGAAAATCGAGGTGCCTATTGGCCCCGACAATTCTCGAATACTGATAATGCAAATGCCCATCGCAACGAAACAGCTCAGGAAATACTGAGCCAGATCGATACCGACTCGATTGACCTGTTCGTCAGTGGAGTTGGAACCGGTGGAACATTGGTGGGCGTCACGCAAGGCCTGCGCGATGCGGGCTGCAATGTAACTCCGGTTTTGGCCCGACCGATCGATACGGGAGTCATGAGTGAAGTGGAATGCTCCAGCTTTAGCGGCCGCATACCCGGCGTTGTGGATGGATTATCCACCATCTTCGCGAATGCAAATTTTCCGAGGCTACAGGAGATCGAAGTCTCAGACGAGGAAGCGATCGAAGTGACACGCCAACTGATTCGCTGTGGATATCCTGTGGGTCCAAGTTCCGGGTTGAACTTTCTCGCCGCAGTTCGCTCGATCGAGCGTCACTCCGCAGACGAGCCCACAGCAGTCACCGTCTTTCCTGATCGAATGGAACGGTACTTCTCTACAGAGCTTTTCGCAGATATGTAAAACGCCTGCGGCATTCAACGCCTGAAGCTCAGGGTGACGTGATGAGCGTTTCCAGCACGGCAATGGCCGAATCACGATCTGACTCGTGTCTGCTCCTCAGCCGACAGACTCGCCCTGTTTCCGCTCGTTACTTGGATTTGTCTCTCAAAAATGCCGCACGAACACAAATCCACCGGATACTCGAACCCGTGAGTTCATTGATGCCGAACTGGTCAATCGTGTTGAACGTCGAAACGACGGGTTGTTCGTCGATTTCATAGACCACAAAACAATCGTTGGGATGGGTAACAGCGAAAGTCTCGTCGTGATGCCATTCTTCCGAGGCCATACAGAGATAAATCGGTTTACCAACACTGACCTTCCCATTGCCCAATGAACCTTCGACATCCAACTGCAAATTGACAGAGGTACCATCATGGATCTCATACGCTTTATAGATATCCAAGCCTTCAGGAACTTCGTCGGGAGATCCACTGGTGAGTAGCTGCGATGGTGAAATGAGAAACGCGGCATTCCCGATTTGCAATTGCTTGCTGGTCCCGCCTCGCACCATATCCAAAACGTCTACCTTCCTTTTGGAATGCTGTGTTGGGTTCTTGATGGCGAACCAGTTCATATAGGCACGTGGACTCTTCACCGCGCGGTTCATCGCTCCGACACCACGACTGAGATAGGCGGGCCCCTCGAGACTGGACTCCTTTCTCACCGAATCATAACGGCTCTTGGTTTCCACACCATGTTCAATGACCTGAGCAGGCTTGACCCGAATCACTTCGAGAAAATCGACCGGACTATGTCCCATAGCTGCCGGGCTGCTCCATACACAACCAAGCGATAATGCAAGAACTCCGAAAGATCGCAAACAACTGTTCATTTTTTTTCCCTGCAGACATAAAAAAAAGCGTCAGACACAAAGGTGCCTGACGCCTGTACTCTAACCGATTCCGAAAGGAATTACTTCTTCGCTTTTGGAAGCAGAACAGTGTCGATCACGTGGATAACGCCGTTCTTGCATGCGATGTCCGCTTTCACGACTTTCGCCTTGTTGATGCTGACAGTTCCGTCTTTGACCTTGATGCCAACAGATCCACCTTGGGCGGTCTTGGCTTTCTTGCCATCAAGCTTCACAACATCCTTCGCCATGACTTTGCCAGGAACCACGTGATAGGTCAGGATCGCTACCAGCTTGTCCTTGTTCTCGGGCTTCACGAGCTCCGCGACAGTTCCTTTTGGCAACTTCGCGAAAGCTGCTTCGGTCGGTGCGAAGACAGTGAAAGGTCCGTCGCCCGAGAGAGTCTCAACCAAGCCTGCTGCCTTGACCGCTGCAACAAGCGTTGCGAAGTCCTTGCTCGCAACGGCGTTTTCGACGATGGTCTTGTCGCAGGTGCCACAACCAGCGGTAGCGCTCTGTGTACCTGCTGCCAATACCATGAATCCTGCAGCGAGTGCCAAAAATGCTTTTTTCATCTGTTAGTCCTAGTTTCGTTCCGACCCGCTCTTGTCGGGTCACACCATGAATTTTGTCATGCTGGCCAGAGTCTGCGAACAACTCGCTACTTTTTTTGCCAACGCTGCACTCTTGCGCGAAAGCCCAAATTGACAAGTCCTCAAATGAAACTTCTAAAAAAAATCTTTGAAACGAAGTTATCGAACGACAAAAAACTCGGTCCGCGTCGATTTTTGGAGCATAAAGGTCGATTAATTGCCATCTGATTACGTGCACAGATTTAACAGTGACTGCCTGTACAGGTCGAGAAACAACGGAACAGCCAATTCCTCCGACAGAACAAGCACATCTGAGTGAAACCCGCAGGCAGGGCACTACCCTGCCTGCCCCCTCGTGCCTCGCGACCGCCACAATCCAGTTACGAGCACGGGACCTCAAGCGACTACCAGCCAGATCTCCATCAATGGAATACAGATCTTCACGGCCCTACTGCTCAAACACGTCGAGGATCCGAACGGTGCGTATGCCAGGCTTCCACTACGCTCATTCAGGACGACCTCCCATTAACCGTGCCTGAAGAGCAGCCAATCTCTGGCTCAAACAATTAGGAGAGTGCGTTCAAAAGTGCTTCAAGAGCATTAAAACGCCAGTTTCCAAGCAAAACGAGAGCCTGAGGAGTCAGCGGACACCGTTCACCGTAATTCATCCATCCCCACCTATCCCAGACACGCAATTTTACCGACACCGGCAAAGAAACCATTGCAAAATCGTCTGTCGCGCCCCAAGCGGCTGAAAATTATCGCGAACACAACTACACTAGGCGGTATTAATTACCGGCCTGCTTGGTATTCACAAGTATCTGCCAATATCGCCTTTGAGACGAAGCGTCCGTGCTCACCGCTCAGTCACGTGACAATTGCGTCCCACGTCAGCCGAACCTTCGAGGCTTCAGGAAGAGAGACCATGTCCACACTTGATTCATCTGGCTGCAACATTCTGATCGCTGACGATGAACCGGTGACGCTCCGCATGTTTCAGCGATATTTGGAATTGGCCGGAATGGTCACCGTGACCGCTAAGGATGGGCAAGAGGCGATCGCGAAAATGAAACACGATATTCAAGTTGCGATTCTAGACCTGAATATGCCGGGCATGACCGGCTTGGAATGCATGCGAAAAATTCGCAAGGAGTATCCGGGAACGGAGATCCTGATCATTTCGGGTGTGGGCCAAATTTCAGATGCAGTCGCTGCGATGAAGGCGGGTGCCTGTGAATTTGTTACCAAACCATGCGAACCGGAAGACCTGATTGCCCGCGTGGAACAGGCGCTTCGGACCTCCAAGCTATCGCGTGAAAATCAACAACTGAGGATGCTGGTTGAGCACCCCGCATCGAACACTGACTTTGCGGCCACGACAGAACGATCCAAAGACCTACTGAAGAAAATTCATAAGCTTGCCGAGCTCGATTCGACAATCCTTCTGACCGGTGAGAGCGGTACCGGAAAGACCACCATTGCCCGCATGATCCACAACTTGGGACCGCGTGCAGGGAAGGCTTTCGTCGCCGTCAACTGTGCTTCCTTACCACGCGACCTGATCGAAGCAGAGCTATTTGGGCACGTCAAAGGTGCATTCACGGATGCTAGCGAAGATCGCCCTGGCCGAGCAGAGATTGCGGACGGAGGCACCTTATTTCTTGATGAAATTGGCGACCTGCCCCTGGAATTACAGCCAAAACTCTTGACATTCCTTCATGAAAAAACGTTTCAACGAATTGGCAGTAACCGAGAAATTCAGGTTGATGTCCGAGTCATCTCAGCATCTCATCAGGACCTCGCAGGCTTATGTGAAGAACGACGCTTCAGGCCTGATCTTTATTACCGCCTGAACGTGCTAAAACTTCACATACACGCATTGCGTGAGCGACAGGGTGACATTCCAACACTCGCTGAGGCGATTCTAACACGGATCGCCAAACGTCGAGGAATCAAGAATATCACCCTTAGTGAGAGTGCCTGCCGACGCCTGATCAACCACAACTGGCCAGGTAACATTCGCGAGTTGGAAAACATCATTGAACGAGCTTCCGCATTCTGCGAGCACAACCGGATTGCTCCTGACGATTTGGACCTCAGCCCGGAAATCACCAGCGTTCATCAACCAACAACAGGAGGACAAGCCTCGCTTGCCGGCCAGACACTGAGAGAAATTGAAAAGCGTGCACTGATCGACACTCTTGAAGCCGAGGGCGGCAATAAAGCAATGGCAGCACGTCAGTTGGGCGTCAGTGAAAAAAGCATCTACAACAAACTAAGACGCTTTGACCTATTTGACGTCTACAAAAATTAGGATGAGGAACAACCAAGGACAGCTCAAAACAGATCACGCCCCCATGCAGGCACAAGCAAATGCAAGTACATCAAATGCAATCTGAAGCGTTAAGTGAATCAGACATTTTGATTGCCTGGGGATCCAATTCGGATGGTCTGATTGAATGGTCCAGCCCGGCGTGGAGACGCTTCACTGGCATTCCTTCCGCGCAGCAGGCCAAGCATCGATGGCAAACGTGTCTTCACCCGGAAGATTATCGTCTTTTCCATAACGGTGCATCTGACGACAACGACGGAAGGCCAAAACTTGCAAGTGAGTTTCGACTGTTACATCATGATGGCACGTTCCATCCAGTGCTTGGTTATATTCAATTTTCGCGAGACAAGATCAGCCGCGACCCCGTACCTCATGCAGCTTGTTTTGAAATCAAAACAAGCACCGCAAACGATGTAGACGCAGCACCCGCACAGCAGAATGAGCCCCCAGAACCGGAGACCTCAGAACCGGAGCCCCGCAACCCTTCTGACCAGTCGATCGAATTCAACCATCAAGTGATCCGAAATCTCTTCGGCAACGATGCGCAATCCCTCCGTGAACTGGCTGAACTGTTTGACACAACCTGCGAAGAATCTCTCGCATTCCTCGCGACTGCTTTTCGAAACCCAAATCAGCACGATCTCTTCAGCACAGCACATCGTCTCAAAGGTGCTATCGCCAACATGAATGCCCCACAGGTCCTTGAATGCTGCCAAAAACTAGAGGAAGCGATTCAGGCAAACGAAATTGCGATAGCAGAAAAGATGAGCCAGCAAGTCATTCGATCGGTAATCCAGCTTCGCGATCGGGTCAAGGAAGAATTCACACCCTGAAACTGAACACAAAGCACGGGGACAAGATGCCCCGGTGCCTCATCACCAAAGTCAAACACGCACTCGATTGCATGCCGCCGCACACCCTACCGCACATTACCGGTAGTCTTGTGGCCTTGCAGCCGACTGGGCAGAGTTCACAGAGACTCGCTCAATTTTCATGTCTGGCAAGGCCTCAAGAAACATTCGGCCATAGGGTTTGGTTTGAATCCGAGGATCAAGCACAACTACCATTCCTTCATCAGTTGCAGTGCGTATCAGCCGCCCGAATCCCTGACGAAACTTGATGACGGCTTCCGGTAGTTGGTATTCAACAAACGGATTGCCTCCACTGGCCCTGATTTCATCCAACCGTGCTTCAAGCAGTGGGTGGTCAGGCACCGCAAAGGGTAATTTTGTAATGATCACGTTAGTCAACGCATCGCCAGGAACATCAACCCCCTGCCAAAAACTGTCTGTACCAAAAAGCACGCCCCGGTCGCTCGTGCGAAACGCCTCCAACAATTGAGTCCGATTCTGTTTTCCTGCCTGGCTGAACAACGGCATCTGTTGCTGAGCCAACCAGCCGCTAAGAGCATCGGCACATCGCCGCAGTAGGTCATAACTGGTGAACAGAACAAAGGCATGCCCGTCACTCTGCTTCAAAAACCGCTTGATTTGCTCAGGCAAGGCCCGTTCAAACTGCTGCCGCTCACGAGATGGATCTGGAAGCCCCGTCAAGACCACCAATTTTGCCTGCAATTGGTAATCGAAGGGGCTTCCTACACGAAGTGACTTTCCACCGGACAGTCCGATACGTGATCGATAAAACGAAAAATTGTCATCTGGTCCAGTCGCCAACGTCGCGCTGGTCATGACCACGCTCTTGATCATTTCACTTTGAAAGAGCTCCTTACGAAGCACTTCCCCAACATGAATCGGCGAAGCTGCCAATGTGACTCGATCCAGCCCTCCCCGACGCGACCCCGTACGTTCCACCCAATACACCGACCGTTCCAATTCTTGACTTAGCCATTGCCTGACCCCACCAGCCAGGGCCAGCATACGGTCATAGGCGGACTCAAAATCTTTTCTGTCAGCTTCATTTTTCTGCGCATCCGCCTGCCGGCGCAACGCCTGAGCCAGTTCTTCCATGGGTTTGCTGAGGGCATTCTCTACGATCCCAGCAACTTCAACACGTCCGTTTTTTCGCCCTTCAGATTCCCACCAATCCAGTACATCCGCAAACAGGTTGGTTGCGGCGAAGCGGCACTGCTCAACCTTCTGCTGCAGACTCTTCAGATCTTTCTCAACCAACAATCCTTTTTGCGATCGATCATTGTAAAGCCGGTCGAAAAGATAATCGAACTGACCACTGGTGATTCGAATGCCAAGGTGGTCACCAGCGACAGCCTCAACAGTATGGCACTCGTCCAAAATGACGGCGTCGTAATCCGGTAACAGCGAGACCCCCTGCCGCCTCAGCGCAATGTCACTGAACAGCATGGCATGATTCACAATCATCAGTTGGGAATTCATGGCACGCCGACGCGCTCGAAAATAGAAACAGTCGTTGTGGTGGGGACAAGCCTTTCGAAGACAATTCCCCGTATCGCTGGCGACTTCATCCCAAACCAAAGAATCTGGTTTCAGTGGCAGACTGGAAAGTGAGCCGTCACCCGTTTCAGCCGACCACTTCTTGATGGCCCGCAATTGTTGATGCTGATGATCAGTTGCCAACAGACTGGTTGCTTTACTAATCGCACGTTCCATCCGCCGCAGCGAAAGATAATTGGACCGCCCTTTGACCAGCACCGCCGAAAACTCCCGCGGAATCACACTGTTGAGCAATGGAATGTCCTTCGAAATCAGTTGCTCCTGCAAACTGATCGTGTGGGTCGAGATCAAAACCCGAGCCGAGCGAGACTTTTCTCCACCATCTGGCCCCGACGATTCGCGGACCTGAGATTCTGTCGCGTGCAAGATGGCCGGCACAAGATAAGCAAAGCTCTTTCCGGTGCCAGTTCCTGCTTCTGAGATCAGGAACTCATTTGCCCCCAGAGCTTCTGCCACTCCAGTGGCCATATCCAATTGTTGCTGACGTGGCTCGTAATGAGACAAGCGACGACTGATTGAACCGCCTGGGCCCAAAATAGAATCGACAGTGAGTTCGTCGCTCATCCAGAAATTTGTCGAAATGCAGGGGTGACATTCGGTTCTCAATAGCGGCCACAATAACACTTCAACATCGATTCGAACATGACAGAACAAATCTTGCCCACATTTCCTGCCATCTTCGATAAATCAATGTATAAAGAAATAGCAACAACGGTCGACGGCGGATGAGATGAGAGACCATGAAAGATTTCCGACAGCTATGCCCCACATGCAAACAAACGCTTGAACTGCCCATCAGTGCGAGCGGCAAGCTTGCCCAATGCCCCGCTTGCAGAACGACTTTCACGGCGGCTGCCAAGCTATCTCAGACGACCGTGGCCGCTGCCTCTGCTGATCAAACTGTAGATGACAATGTGCCAGCCCAGTCGGTGACCAAAGAAGCTACTCGAGAAACCCAAACCGAGCCAGTCGATTCACGTGAACCTCATAAGACCGGCGAGATCTTCGAACAACCACTCCAACCAATCAACGCAGGGCTTGCCAACCCGATCAACGCAGGGCTTGCCAACCCAATCAACGCAGGGCTTGCCAATCCGATCAACCAACCGGCTTCCGGAAATCAACAAAGCCACGTTAAACCGTTACCTTCGGCAGAGGATGCAGCAACTGAAAAAATCGAAACTCAGTCAACGGGAGAACCTGTCCCGGAAGGTACCAGCCAGCCCGAAGCAAGTAAGGCATCCGCTGTCGTGTCTGAGAACTTCCAGACAAACCAGCTTTATTCCCCAGACAGCAATCCGTTCAGTCAACCGCTATCACAAAAGTCCGTTCTCACAGAGCCATCGAGCCTGTTCGTAAATTCAAACGAGATTTCGAACAAATATGTTGCGGGGCGAACACCAATCACAATCGTTTCCTGCTCCACTGCCGAACTCTTCAAGACAACTTGGGCACTCCTGCTCGACCGGGGGCTGATACTAGTCGCGTCACTCTTCGTTTTAAGTTTCATTCTTGCGATCACCTACGCAACGGGATTAGTAGCCACCTCGATTTTGAGCCTGTTCATTTCAGACTCAGTCATGTTCATTGTGCACTTGGTGTTACTCACACTTATCAGCACGCTCGGCACCATTTCGATCTGCAGAAACACGATCGGAGTTGTTCGCAATACACCGCACCTTGCGTCAGATTCATTGTTCACGTTCCGATCACTGCTAAACACACTCGTCCCGGCAAGTCTGGTCTTCGCAATCGCGAGCTACTTCAAATGGCAATTGCTTCCTTTGTACCGGTTCGATCTCACGGTCACCGTATTGATTGGCCTGTGCACCATTGGAACACTTGGATGGTTCTGGAGTTCCATCTTCTTGTGTTCTGACATGCAATGTTCAGGTTGGAAATCACTCCTGACAGCAGCCCGTATTTTCTATCACAACAAACTCAGCACTTTGGCACTGGTTTCAGCCAGCACGGGCTTGATGTTGTTGGGGGTCGCGTCGAATGGAATCCTGTTGATCGCAGTCCTACCCTTCATTCAGCTACTGTTGGCAACGTCTTACCTGATGATGACGAATCAACCCTTCGCGAACCCGCGGTTTCTGATTGCAACTGATGAAACAGCCTAAACGAAGAGAGTCAGAATAGCGGACAACCCGCACATCATCCCAATCTGGTTTGCCGAGTACGACGCTTGACAAGAAGGAAACTGCGACAAGCGTTAAGAGGTAATATCGAAGCTAGCCGATCGCCTTGGCGATCGCGTAAATTTCTTCTGCATTCAGGACTCGGTCGTTGCTCTCAAACAGAGACTGGATCGCTGCCTTGTGGGTTTTCATTTTCAAACCACCCACCCCGATCGCCCCATAAGCGACGCCGGCGCCCAGTGGCTTTGCCTTATCTGTCACGTTAATTCCACCAATACCTGCGGGTGGTACGGCATTCAAGTCGATTGCCACTTTGAGCTGACTCATTTTCTGGATCGTCTGCTGGTCCACCAACTGTGCGCCCGCGGCGCCGCATGCGATAACGATTCCAGCATCACTTAGACTTGATTCGAGCGTCTCCTGATCCTCAACCGCCAATGGCTGGATGGATGCTTGACCTGACTTTTCGACGATCTCGTGACAAGCTTGGCTCGCTCTTTCATGCGACCGACTGGTCAAGACAACCTTGGCTCCATCAGTGGCCAATAGTTGTGCGACACGACGTCCCACAGGCCCGGTTCCTCCCAACACCACTGCCTTGGTATCACCGAGCGGGACATGACGTCCCGCTGCAACCACAGCCGCAGCCGCAGTCGTGTTGCAACCATTCGCATCCAGCATCATGGATACCCTGACTGGTCCAAAAAAAGCATCACGACAAGCTGTCAGAAGTTCCTCTGCGACGTCTACATTGGATCCACCGACGAATATTGCTGTATTCCTGAGATCATCACCACCACGTGTGAACATTGCACCATGCACCAACGGTACGACTGCCGAAACCTGAACCTGGCCATACCTCAACAAATGATCGACCCCCGAATCGATAGCAACGACCGAATCAAAGGAACTGGGCTGCGAGTCACTATCCAGTTGAATGAGAATGCGTTTTGTCATGAGACTCTCAATACAGAAAAAAAAGCTCTCCGGCGGTAGACGCCGGAAAGCTTAATGCAAAAACGTTGCTCGTTCGGCGGTTGCCTAGAAACCCTTGAAAGGGTGAGCAGCAGAATCTTTCTTGGCTATCATCTCGTCCGCAGTCGGTTTTCCACCCATTGCAGCCACGAGAGATTGCTTGACGGCTTCATAGTTGTAGTTGTAGATCTTCTCATCATCTTCTGCTGCTGGATGGATGAAAACGCCACAAACACAAACAAGATCTTCAGCTTGATCCTTGGGAATGATTCCTTCACCGACTGCGTCAGCAATGGCTTTGGCAACTGCTGCCTGAGCAGGACCAAACATCTGAACCACTTGCTTCATGCCTTTGATCGTAACCTTGGTAATCATTACAGTTGAAGGCTTGACGGCTACGTTGGGCTCAAGGACAGCCAGCAGATTTGTGTGACCTTCACTTTGAGTTGACAATGCGTTTGCAAACGCAACGCCAACGGGTCCGTCTTTGCTGCCGATCATCAAGTCAATGTGTGCGACTTCGTTACCATCACCGACCAGTGCTTCACCAACGTGGAATTGCATGAGGGGACCTAAATTTGAGCGAGTATTGGAATGAGGAAACTGCTAGAACTTACCCGACTCCGCCATCTCGGCGATGATCTCAATCGAGTCAATTCATAGAGCAATGGAGGAAACGGTCACTTCCGCTGCTGTATCTCTGCCACCGAAAGCGTGTCGCTGTAAAAATGGCAGGCGGAAAACAAGCATTTCCAGCCGAAGAAAGTAGCAAACCACACCAACGATGCAACCACCCGCAGCCCCGAACCGCCCCCGCAATCACGGTGAAACCTCCGCTGAGACGGTTGTACTGATTGGGGCCTCCATTCGTTCCGCCGCGCAATCAGCCAACCGAGCCGGCTTCCGAATTCTAGGGATCGATCATTTTGGGGACATCGACACCCGCCAAGCATGCCAAGAGTTCTGGATTCTCAATGAATTCCTGAAAAATCCAGAAGTCATCCGCCGCTTTCGTAGTTTTCCCCACTTTGTTGTGGGCGGCCTGAATCATGGCGACGATTTGGCTGGGTTCCTCACTCCTCCCCCCACAATCGTGCACACCTCTCCAGCCAAAGAACCAGGCAGCGACTCGGCAGTTCCACTCAGAAACCCTGATTTCGATCTCTGGGATGACCCTCATTGGCTCGAAAAACTGAGCAAAGAATGTGGTCTCAACTTTCCAAACTTCTTTTATTCACTGATCCCCGACGTGTCTCCTCCTCACACTTCTCACAAGCGATGGCTCCGAAAAATGGAACATTCTTGCGGGGGTTTGGGGGTTCGTTGGCACAAGCCCTCTACGTCCTTCACACCTGCATGTCGCGACTCCCAATCAGCACATGATCACCCAGGCCCCCTGGGTCCCAAAATCGAGGCAAACGCTGATTCTTCCTTGGTGCAAATGAAAGACAGCACAACAATGCGGCAGATGTTTCAGGAGTGGGTTCCCGGTCGTCCCCACGGCGCTACCCTCATTTGCAATGGCGAGGATTGCTGTCTTCTTGGCGTCTGCCGATCTTTATTCACTCACCTTAGCGATCTACCCTTCGTTTATCGCGGCTCATTTGGCCCTGTTCCTATTTCTCATTCCCTCCAAGAACGAATCCACCAATTGGGCCTCAAAATTACTCGCGAAACTGGGCATCGCGGGCTCTTGAACATTGATTTGGTAATCAACCGCTCGGGCAAGACCTTTGTACTCGAAGTCAATCCGAGATGGAGCGGTTCAAGTGAACTGATAGAACGATGGATGCAAAATCGAACACAGATCGGTTCACTATTTGGGGCGATGGTCGAAGCTTGCAACGGTGCACCAATGCCTGACTTCAAACCGAATCATGGTAGACGATCAACCTCCGTTGGATGCCCGTGGTCGGAAGGGCCTCAATACCTGAAACGAATCATCTTTGCCCGTCAAGCATTTCAATTTTCACAAGACATCCTCGCGTTCTCAACGGAACCATCAAACGAAAGCAGGTTCCAATCAGCTTTCTTCGATCTTCCCGCCGATGGAACTTGGATTTCCGCTGGTCAACCCATCTGCACCCTGGTGTCACAAATCCCTCGCGGAACTCCCACCAATTCCTTTGGTTTGGACAAAGAAAAAGGCCCGATGCATCAGCATCGGACCTTTTTGCGTCGTTTATTTGAGTCAGCTCACAGCTGACAGATGGCTTTCAGAACCAGGAAACATCCTAGTGACTCATTCACCTCGTTCATCTGCATAGGAGTTGATGCGATACATCTCCATGTCGGAAACATCATCACTCAGGTGCAGTGAACCGTTCTGATCGAACAAGAGTATCATTCCCGGCTCGTTCAGATCCTCGGTAATGCCGAGCGGCAATCCACCATCGATATCGACGATGGTGGTTTCGCTAAGGTACTCAACTGGCGGTGTCTTCTTGACTTCCATGGTGATGGGATCAACCACGTCCGCGTGATCTGCTTTGGCACTCAAAATGGCACCTTCAATCAACTGCTCAACGCGGAGAGGGACTTTAGCGTCAATCTTCGCATCAAAGTTACAAGTCGCTACCGTGGCGGTGGGCAAGTCACGCATGTATTGGACCTCCTTGCCATCAACCTGCCAGAGGTTCATCTTTCCGGCTTTGACAGGACCAGCGTAATACTCCTCTACCGTGGGAAGACTGACGGGTTCGGATGGTGTACTCCACTCACTCCACTTCTTCGACAACTTGGTTCGGTCGTCGATCGTGCTCACCGATGTCATCATCTCTTTTACACGCGTCGCAACATCGGGATCCAACGTATTGAGCTGTGGCTGCATGGCAGGGAATCGCGGAAAGTTTGGATCATCCACTGCGTAACGAATGCTGTACACGTAGCGTTTTCCAGGTCTTGGACTTTCCGGGTTTTTGAAATTGAATAACTCTTCGGTGTAGAAGTCATAAAACCGGACCAGTTTATATTCGGGTGGATTGGCATCGAGACCTCGTCCCATCATGGCCATACCCATCCCCATGCCCATGCCTCCTCCCATGCCTTCCATGTCGCCCATCATGTCGCCCATCATGTCGCCCATCGATCCCATGCCACCCATGCTTCCCATGGAATCTCCACCACTCGATTGCGAACTTCCTGGCGAGACCAGTTCAGTGTTGTCATCTCCATCAAAGTTGAACAGCGTTGGCCCTTCGTCACCCTTTTCCTGAGCCTTGGCCTGCTTCTCGATTTCGGCGCGAGACAATTTCGGAATCAAAGGATGCGACGCGTACGATCGGTAATCATCGAGCAGCACAGGCGGTAACCAGAGGGACAACGCATCATCTCGATAATCATCAGGAATGATTTCCGGCGCGAAACCTGCCCATTTGCGGGCGGCTAATTCTGTCAACAACTTGCGATCCCAACGCAGTTCGACCCAATCTTCTTCTTTCAAGTCTTTGACTGATTTATCGGTCACGTCGGCACGTCTGACCTGCATGTCACAGAACATCGGCGTATCCCTTCCGGGCTTGTAACCTTGGCTGTCACTTAGAGCCAGAGAGTATTGCTCGTAGATTTGTTTGTAGGGCACCACAGCAGTTCCGACAATGAACCTGCCGAAGGTAGGCACTGGATTGATTTTGTCCTCGGACATTGGACGATAACCAAAGTCATATTTACCATCGAACTTCCGGGTTGGCCCATCCGATCCCGTCGAGTCGCCGAATCCACCACGCCCAGCACCCATACCGGCCATATCTCCCATCATCTCGCCCATCATGTCGCCCATCATCTCTTCGCCCATGCCTTCTTCTTCACCTGTGGCACCGCGACTACTCCGGCGTTTTTTTCGCCGTGATTTCTTTTCTACTTTTTCCAGCGGGTCTGCTGCTTCCAAATCCTTGAGAGCATAGGTCTCGTCTTCCCGGCCTTGTACCGAAATCACCGATGCCACAGCAGTTAGCACCAAGCTTTCGGGTGGCGACAGGAGTGGATCCTTACGTCGAATTTTTTGGCCTGATTGAGTTCCCGCAACCCACTTGTTCGTCGCCCTGTAAAAACTGTCGTCCACTCGAGTTGCTGATAGATCAGTCGCGGCAACAATGTCAAAGGTAGGTCTGCGACTGGGCTCTTCGCCGGCACCATCGATCACCTCATCGTTATGATCCAAATCGATGTCAGCCTTCACCTGATTCGCCTTTGTCTTCAGTTGCTCAGGATCGTTGTCAGCAGTGAACACAGGTTGCTGTGAACCGCTGTAGATCAGAAAAACCGATACGCCAATGACGACAACCAGAATCATCTTTTCGAAGTTGTAGACAAAGAAGTCTTTGATTTTATCAGTATCCATGCGAAGTACACTCTATGAGTTTCGAAGAGATAGGGACCGAGTGGTTTTATGTTGCCGCGTTAACGGGATTCAATTAGAAGTAATCAGACGCAGAATCAGGATGCCGCTGGTGTTGCTGTACCTATACCTGTGCCTGTGCCTGTGCCTGTGCCTGAACCAGTACCGGCAACCGGCGGAGTACCGCCGCCTGCTGGAGGTGTCGTGCCGCCTGCTGGAGGTGTCGTGCCGCCTGCTGGAGGTGTAGTGCCGCCTGCTGGAGGTGTAGTGTTTTCTTCTGGTGTTGGTGTCACGCCAGGTGCTGCATTTTCATTTGGCTGATTGCCCATGGTGCCATCCACGACGTCAATTACCGTGTCTTCGTTCACCTGCTCGACGCCAAGTTTGCCCGGATCTGGCGGATTATAGATGTAAATGATTCCGTAGATTTCGACCGACATATCAAGTGGAAATTCACTCTCATCGGCTCCGCCGCCTGGGAATCCTCCACCACCGCCTGCGTCCATACCGCCGCGTCCCATGCCGCCCATACCGCCGGGGCCACCTCCCATGTCGCCGCCCATACCCATGCCCATGTCCATATCTCCTTCACCGCCATCCATGCCGCCTTCCATGCCGCCCATCCCACCGCCAGCAGATCCTTGCGGAAGCACTCGTACTTGGTGGACCTCGACCATCAGGTCTGCGCTACCGCAGATCGCAACCAGCTCATGCACGGCAGTCTGATTCATGTTCAGCTTCATCATCACAGGCACTCGCTTGGCAACGGCAAGACTGGCATCGTTAGGACTATTACTTTCCAACGCACTCCTCAAAGTCGCTCCTTCAATCGGTTCATTGGAGACGTTCAGGTAGCGATTATCTGCGGGATCTTTTTCCGTTGTGCTGCCACCAATGCCGCCACCCATATCTTCCATGCCGCCCATGCCCATATCCATGTCAGGCATTCCTTCCATCCCCATGCCACCCATTCCACCATCGCCTCCTGATGTTTCTCCGGGTTTGGAGATATTTCCAGGTGTGGTGCTGACGGACTTTCCGATCGCGATTTGCACAATTTCGTGCACCTTCGCCTGGTAGGGCTGCTCAGCTCCCGCATTCACATCCGCAATGATTTCGAGCAACTGTCGCAGGATCCACAGATTCTCCTGGGAGTAGTAGATTTCGAGCGTCTTGGGCTCATTTCCTCGCCACGGAAACAGGTCACCGAGCACTGCTGACTGGCTCGTGGAAGACCATTTCACAAGCGGTTCGGTGGTCGCGCCAGTCACATCGACCTTAGCACCACGGTTGGGCCCTGCACCGGCGGGTCCTTCAGCGCCTCCCATTTCCATTCCCATCCCGAGACCACCCGTCTTCTCGAAATCCGCAGTCCATTCAGTGCCGGCCACAGCAGCAAGTTTTGGGAGAGTGTTACTGATATAGTCGGCGTATTGCTTACGCAAAGTTGTGGCAAGCTCGTCTTTCTCTTCGGTTGGGAATTTCACGAAGTGCTCGAAAGGCAACTTGACCGTTCCATCTTCCTTATCAATGAACTCATTCAAAAACCGATCATTGAACGTATTCTTGGGCCAAACGAGAATATCTTTTTGGCGGTCATAGAGTTTCTGCCACGACTTCAGAACCTCACCCTGCCGCTTGCTGATCAGCTTATCCATCTCAGCATGAGACAAGTCGTTCGGTAGTGAGCTCAACTCGCCCTGAACCAACCTTACGCTCTCGATTTTGCTGGTGATTTTCGATGTTTGGGACGCATTTTCCTGCTGGAGGCTGGAGGTACTCCAGTACCAAATCCCCAGTGAGGCTAACAAAACGACCACACTCGCAATCCAAAAACCGTACTTACCAACGACGGCGAATTGAGCTTTCAGTTGTTCCATGGCAGTTCTTTACAGCGAGTAGTAACAAGTATTGCTAGGGGCGAACGATTTAAAAACGTTGCCTATTAGGTAAAAAGGCTCGACGTTCGGCAAGTTGCCTCGCATACGAGCGACCAGTGTTTCAAGGTGTGGCGGCAGCAGCATCTGCAGCCCGCTTTTTTTCTTCTGCTTGCCGTTCTTTCTCAGCGGCTCGCTCTGCTTCCTTTTTGGCCACACGATCTGCGAGTGGCTGCTCCTGCCAAACCATCTGAAAAACAAATTCCAACCGGGGGACTTGGAAAAAGGCTGGCTCACTATCCTTATCATCCTCACCGTCGCCTCCTGTTTCGCCCTCGTCGCCATCGAAACCGGCAGCGGGGTCATAATCCGGATTCGCGATTTTGACCAATTTTGGATCATTGTCGTCGAGCATCAGCGGGTAAGAGATCCCCATTTCAGCCAATGTGTAAATCTCTTTTCCACCATCAGAACGCGGTAGTTCCACGGTCTTGCTCAGCGGGTTATCCGGTAAGAAACTGCTGGTCATAACACGACGGACATGGTTACTACCGATCTCACCCCCACCGGTGGTCAGTGATTCTTTGTTGTAATCGTGGTAGCAGGACAATTCAAATACCCAACCAGCCCCTTCTGGACCGGCATCGCTCAACAGTGCGGCTTCCTCCTCTTCATCAAGCTCCTTGTTGGTGAGCAGGGCCCAGTTCCGAAATTCCTCTCGATAGCGTTGAGCCAGCTCCTCAGTCCACCAGTCTTTGAGGTCATCGTAGTATTTCGTGTCAAAACGCGTGACGTGGATGTCTTCACGCTCGTCGAACGGTACTTCCTGCCGTGTCGGTATTTTGCCATCGACAAAACTCTTGCGTGGCACTGCGTTATTGACTGTCTTGATGATCTCGAGCCATTTCAGACGTCTTTCCGCATTTCCGGAAACCTCTTTGCCCATCACATTGAGATACGACAGCTTTGCATCGAGCTCGTCATCTTTGCTTTGGTGATCTGATTTATAACCTTCCATCGCAGTCACGGCAGAGACCGAGTTTGACCATAAGTCGTCATGCGTGGTCGCCCAACTACGTTCGGTGAAAGCGTAGTGACCGCTCATCCCCAGCAGCAACATGGCCAGTGCTGCAACAGTCCAAGGTTTCTTGGCTCGAATCATTCGCTCTGTAAGGATTTCCCGTGGCACCAGACTGGTGTGCATCTGCGAGCTGCCCAGGCCTTGAAGACAGAGTCCATAGCAGACAGCGAAGGTTGGTGCGTTGTCACGGAAGGCTGGATTAGCCATCACGTCATCACCGGTGAGTCGATTGAACCGATCAAGAACCTGCACATCGTAACCGAGGTTCTTTTCGAGATAGGCAGCCAGACCCGGCATCTTGACGGTGTTACCGGTCAGCAACAACTCACCAATTTCTGCCTTCTTGTCCAGACTTCGGAAGAATCCAATCGAACGCTGAACCTCAGTCACCAAGTCATTGAAGACAGGCCGCATCGTTTGGAATACAAGTTTGGGATCGACAGCTTCGCGAGCATTTCGCTTCAAATGCTCTGCTTTCGCAAAGGTCAGTTTGAGATCTTTCGTTAGCTGGCGGGTGAAGTGATTACCACCAATCGGCATGCTGCGCTGCCAAATACGGAAACCATTGGTGATAATCAGGTCGCTGGAATCGGTGCCGATCGAAAGCACAACACTGGAGGCCGGCGGATTATCGGGATCGAACAGATCTGCATCCAAACGATCACTCATGCGGTCATAAGCCAGCATGTTGTAAAGGGACAGCGGAGCAAGCTGTACCACGTCAACTTCGATGTCCGAGCGATCAAAGGGAGCTAGCTGACGATAGGCTTGTTCACGCTTCATGGCGAAGAGCCCGACCTCGCTCTCCAGGGCATACCCCTCTTCAACCATGCTGCCAGGCATCATCTGAAAGTCCCAGACAACATCGGCGAGATCAAATGGAATCTGCTGGCGGGCTTCGTAGCGAACGATATCGCCTACTTTCTTAACCTCGACCGGCGGTGGTTTGAAGAACTTTGCCAAGCCACTTTGACCAGGAACACTCACACATACCTTATCCGTGATCGAGTCATTCCGTTCCAACAGTTGATTGATCGCATCTGAAACCAACTCATCGGCATCAGCCTCGGGCTGACTGAGGATCTTCGGATATTCGATAAAATCGAATGCGTCAGCCATGACCTCGCCATCGACCATGGTGCAGCGCAATGCTTTGAGTGCTGTTTGGCCAATCTCGATGCCCCAAACGCTCTGACTTTTTGCCATAGGAAATCTGCGATTCTAAAAAATACAGGGAACAGGGTTGTAATTCATCGGTTGAATCTGAAATCGCTGCTTCACCGCGGCAAATCCACGGTCTCAACAAGCCAACATCACGACCTCAGGAACCAACGAACTGGAAAAGTATTGGTATGACACCCACGGGACCGGAGCCACCGTTACAGTTACAATCCGAGGACTGGTCTCTTCATTCTACCGCGTGTGATAAGAAATGGAAAAAAACTGCGGCAGGAACATGAAGGAATCTCGGTTTAAACACAGCGTCGAGCCGTGCCCACCTCTGAAAACGGATTATTCGGAATGCCAATCGACGAAAATAACAGAAAAGTAATGACAATCTGGGTCAAAATGCCTTGGTGAAGACCACCGGGGCGTCCGGCCCGTACCTCATTATCCTATCAATTCCCGCACTTCCAAGTCAAATTTTATTTCGCCATGCCAGTTTTTGACGAGTGCTGCGTCCTCATCCCTGTATCGACGCTCGAAGATTTCCCCTCCGATTTGTCCGATTATGACGCTCGTAGCCTGTTAGCTGCTTGGACGGTGCTGTGGCACCCGAGGCTTTTGGCCCAGACCGAGCAAATCCCAAGTTGGCACCGGGCTGACGCTCCTCCCGAGCCGATGGGGCAACGTATGTTCACAGTTCCCCACCCCAGCGTGAACATGCTGCCCGATGGATATCAAATTCGGGCTCAGCAGGATGCCGACGCATGCTGGGTAACCGGTGACAGCCGAGACGAAATGCTCGGCAAAATGGAGCAGGAACCGTGCCGCCCGCTTACTGACGGGTCGCGGACGGTGACCGAACAAGACTTCTTTGCAGTGGGTTACGCTTCACTGCAGATTCAGGTGATGACACGACGTTTACGATACACCAGCAACCTAGATGAAATCCATTTACAAAACCGCCTGGTGTCAGCAGCCAAAGCATTTGTCGACGGCAAAGCCGAAGACTGCATTGCAGCTCTGCACGACGTGTTTGATTGCCTCGCTGAAGAACGGGATCATTACTTCTCTTCTGATCCCCATCTGGTCGAACTGGTGCTGACCAGCAAGTCAACGCTCGAATCATTACTGCAACTTGCCTCGCAAACTGCTGCCGAAAATACACCACCCGAGCAAGCCGCTGATACTGCCGTCAAGCAAGCGCCGATCAACATCCTGCTTGACGCTGACCTGTGCCGAACACTGGCGCAATCACCCGATCCTCGAGTTGACACACTCAAGGAATTGTTGAAGTCCGAAACCATGGGTTGGGCAGGCGGTGGACCAGCAGCAAACATTTGCCTTGACGCCCTGACCCTGTCACAGGCCGAGTCAATCTTCATTGATTCCTACAAGCAAATTGAAAAGTCCATTGGAATTGCTCCCCCTGTCTATGGGCGTTTTGCCGGAACAACACCCTCTGACCTGACCGCTACTTTGGCCCGGATCGGCTACTGCGGCATGATCCCCATCGACTTTACGGGGGGCCGAGGCTTTGGTGATGAAGCAAAAGTCATCATGCAATCAGCTGCAGGCGATCTTGAAGCCCTGACCGCCAAACCGATCGATGCTGCCAGCGACGCCGCGTTTCTAAATTTGGGATCAAAGTTGGGGGAAGCAATCGACAGCGGTGAAATTGCAACGGCCCTGCTCGCGCACTGGCCGGGAAAAACCTGCGATTCTTTCGCAGACTTGCAATGCATTGCAAGCTGGAGCCTGTCGCTGGGCCGATTCTGGACACTGACGGACTACTTTCGCGAGGGTGAGCATCCTTATCACAACGGGAATCTATCTGCTTCTTCCCCCGACGCTGCCGAGTGGCTGAGCACCTTGATAGCCAGTGGTACACCGCAACCAATTGAGGCTGCTGCTGAGAAGTTCCGGCAAGAACTGGTTACAGAACAAAACAAATTAATCGTCGGCATGGCGCAATTGACGTCAGGCAAAACAGAATCATCAAGAACAGACTCCCCCGATACAGAACCGCCTGCTGCAGGAATCGAGTTGGCTCGGGCCATGGGATTCACAGCCAGCGAAATGCCGCAGAAAGGTGATTGCGGGAACCATGATATCCTGCTGTTGAATCCACATTCCAATGGACTTCGAACGAGAGTCACAACAACGGGCCATCTACCGCCAAAAGCTGACCATGTCTTTGCCGCTTCTCGAGAAGGCAGCGTGACTGAAATCACCGTTGATGTTCCTGGCTGCGGATTTGTGTTGCTTCGCAAAAGCGATACCAAAAACAACCCGAAAAGTGGACTCGGAGCAAGACTCCGCAAAGGCCTGCTGAGGACCGCCAAGCCGATCGCGGACGAACGCTTGCTCACCAATGAGTTCATGGAGATAGCGATTAGCGCTGAAACTGGTGGAATCGCCGGCATTTACAGCGGCGGAGCGCGAGGCAACCGTTTTTCCATGCGTCTTGTACGCTGCAGTCCGCGACCCTCTGATTCCAAAAAAAGCAGGCCGGGTGAGGAAACCCAGATGCGCTGCACCGGCAGTCGAATCATCACCACAAACGCAGCGATTGGCACCATTGAAACCAGTGGCGAACTGATCGACCGCAGCAGCGAAGCCACCCTTGCACGCTTCACTCTTCGCTACTCACTCGCCCGCGGGTCGCGAACGCTGATGGTCGCGGGCGAAATTGAAGTGCTTCACGCGGTCGAGGGCGACCCGTGGGACAACTACTATGCATTACGCGTCGCTGTCGCTGACGAGTCATCCATCTGTCGAGCACTGATTCGAGATAAAATGCACCGTCCGGGCTCACGCCGCGTGGTCTCCCCGCTCGGAGTCCTGCTGGACGAATCCGAACGTCAAACCCTGATCTGCAGCAATGGCTCTGCCTTCCACCGACGAATTGGCAGTCGATTTCTGGACACGTTGATCGCGGTGCCTGGTGATACCGAAGCCAGCTTCAGCATGAGTTACGGTATGGACGTCCCTAACCCCGTCAACGCTGCACGCGAACTGCTAACCGGCCCGGAGCAGATCGCGGTAAGTGGCTCGGACAACGCACCGACGAGTGGCTGGCTGCTACACACGTCACCTCGCGATCTGCTCGTTTCGCAACTGAAGATTGATCGATCGGAAGATGGCAAACTATACGCAGTGATCCGGATAGTTCAAACGAAATCACAACAGTGCAAAGCGTCCGTGCGATTCCTGAGAGACGTGGAATCCGCCTACATGATGACGGGCCAATTCGAGGCATCGGTTGAGGAAGCTCTCAGCAGCAAGCAGGCATCCGAAAGTTCAGCATCAGAAGAGGGACAGGATGCAGGACAAAACGAAGGGGACACCTCATCAAAACTGCAGCCTCTGACTTGCAATGGCGATCTCGTTTCTTTGACAATGCAAAGTCACGCTAGCATCGAAATATTGGTCGTATTTGCTGCAAATACCTGATTCAATACAAAACCATTGAGCAGACGGCAGGCTGCTCAACGGTCTGAAACCGTTTGGACAGATTCCGTTTTCTGATACGCTGGGACCATGTCGATAAGCGAACCACAGCCCAAACTTTCCTTCAAGCAAGCCGCGATTGCCAGCGGATTGGTGAGTGAGCGCAAGTACGACAAGGTGGTAGAAGCCGCAGGTAGCGACGACCCGAGCATCGTGGCCGCCGCGCTGGTCAAAAGTGGACTGATCACCGAGTATCAAGCTCAACAATTGAATGTAGGACATACCAAGTTCACTCTCGGTGGCTATCTGATCACCGACGGGATTGGGCAGGGAGGCATGGGACATGTTTTCAAAGGCGTGCACCGCGTCATGGGACGCGAATGCGCCGTCAAAGTGCTGCCCCTCGATAAATCAACAGCTGAATCTCGCGCTAGCTTCATGCATGAGATCCGACTTCAAGCTGGCTTGGACAATCCTTTTTTGGTTCGGGCGTTCGATGCGGGGCAAGATGGCAATGTTCATTACCTGGTCACCGAGTTCGTACCAGGGCACGATCTGCGACGTTTGATTCGTAATAACGGCCCGCTGTCGATGAACGATGCTGCAGTCATCGTTTCCCAAGCCGCTCAAGGACTTCAATATGCCCATGAATTGGGAATGGTACATCGAGATGTGAAGCCCGGTAATATTCTTGTGACCCCTGAAGGACACGCCAAAGTCTCGGACATCGGGCTAGCGACTTGGAGCATGAGTCCCGAGAACGATCCAAGAGCAGGGAAAATAGTCGGTACTGCTGACTATCTGTCACCGGAGCAAATTCAGACTCCAAAATCAGTCGGTCCTTTAAGCGATATCTATTCGCTTGGCTGCACCCTGTATTACACGGTCACGGGCAAGGTGCCATTTCCCGGCGGCGACTCACGATCCAAATGTCGTCGACACTGTGAACAAACTCCCTGGCATCCGCGAAAATTTGCTCCGGATCTGTCAGAGGAATTTGTCGACGTGATTGCTGACATGATGGAAAAGGACCCAACTCGGCGCATCCAAACGGGGAACGAAGTCGCCGAGAGACTTGAGCCATGGGCCAGTGGGCCCACTGAAATTGTGGATGTGCCCATCGACCGAAAAGCTTGGACTCCTCCGCCTCCACCCAAAGAACCTTCACAAATCCGTGAGACGCCGGAACTACCTGAGCTGAATCATTCGGGGCACGGGTCGGGAAGCCCCCTTTCGCCGGAAAGACAATCCGATTCACTCTCCACCATCCCACCGCTCCCGGAAGACTGGTCGGTGGAACCAGCCACCAAAACGGACTCGACACTGGCGATCGCAATTTCGCTTGCCATCGCGATTCCAGTCAGCCTGCTGATTGGTGCAATCGTCGGCTTTATCGTTCGTGGCTCGCAGTAACCCCAGTTCGCTAGCATCGTAGCGGCGTGCGCTGAGCTCCTATCGTCCACACCACAAATGCCTGCGGAATCACCCCTAGCCGGGTTTGAAAGCTTGCTAATGAGTGCAGCCGCTGATTTTTTTCCGGGAATTCAAATTGGGTAAATTAGCGTAAAAATCGGGGTCAAATAGAGTTTTCTTGGCAATCTTGTCACTTGGTATGTTCTGAATATATCGATTGTTCCAAAGTTGTCGGCGAAGAGTGCCGATAACTGGAGAAGACCGCCTTCGGCTGCAGTTTCCATCCCCGGATGTTGCACAGCGATCTTGACTCCCAGACTGAAGACACTAGACTTTCCCTTGTGGTAAGTCAAAAGTGTGCAAGGGTTTACAACGATCGCAAAGCGAACTTCAGACCGGAGCAGGGAGTCAGAGTGACCAAGAAAGACATCGTGAGAACGATCTCGGAAGAGGTCGAAAAACTGACTCAGCAGCAGACGAAGGAGGTCGTCCAGAAGACGTTTGATGCGATTATTGACTGTCTTGTGCGGGATGGACGAATTGAACTACGCAACTTTGGCGTGTTTGAGGTGAAGCCCCGCGCGGCACGAAAAGCTCGCAATCCACGGACTGGAGAGCAGGTTGAAGTACCACGAAAGCATGTCGTGACCTTCAAGCCTGGGAAACATATGGAGGCACGAGTTCGAGAACTTGATGAAGCCGAAGCACGGCGACAGCAAGACTTGAATGACGGCAAGAAGTCAGAACCACCGGCGGTGAATCCTTTGGAATCACCACCACCCAGTAGCCCGCAAGGACGCTGGGACACCGATCAACCCTGAGCAAGCCCAACGCCTGCTCAAACGACTGCAAATCGTTCACGGAGGAACGCTTGATGCGACGTTTCATGCAACTCACCCTACTCGCCGCCTGCTTGACGACATCCGTCGGCTGCTTCCTGCCGATCTACTCGGCCCGACCGGAGCGACGCGTGCAACAACTGCTGTACACATCGGAAGATCTCCGAGCAGTCGTCGACGAGTGGGAGCGATTCTGGTTCATGGACCAGCCCAGTCACATGACTGTCACTCGCACACATGGCGGCATGTTGTAACGGCGGCATGTTTTAACCGCGGCAGACGGTAATAGCCTCGCTGCCACTGGGCCATGCGACCATCATAACTCTAGATCAACGCCCACTTGATCTAGAGCCGCGCTCGCGACGTGTCATTGATTGACTCATTGATACTCGCGGGCTCACGATCCGTCTTCGATGCCACGTTTTCTCTCACAGAAGCCGTGGCTAGAAGTACGCGCGGCCGCGTCCACTGGCATCCTATCCCATACATTCCAAAGCAGTGTGCTGAGATAGTTTGCACCCCGTACCTCAGCGTGAGCCGTACCTCAGCGTGAGCCGTACCTCAGCGTGAGCCGTACCTCAGCGTGAGCCGTACCTCAGCG
>NZGD01000005.1 GCA_002690925.1 Rhodopirellula sp. | reverse complement strand
TGGACTCCATTGATGGATTAGCTCCCACACTTGCGATTGATCAGAAAGCTGGCGTAAGTGGAGCGCGGAGCACAGTCGCCACCATTTCTGAAATCTACGATTACTTGAGACTCCTGTACGCGCGGGTAGGGACACCGCATTGTGGTGAGTGCGGCAGTGAAATTGCGCAACAATCAGCGGATGTAATACGAGACTCCCTGCTAGCGTTGCCAGAAAAGACAAAAGTGGTGCTGCTGGCACCGATGATCCGCGGAAGGCGTGGCGTGCATCGTGAGGTTTTTGAAGAAATTCGTAAATCTGGATTGATCAGAGTGAGGGTGGATGGGGATATCCATCTTCTTGATGACGTTCCGCCACTTGCGCCCAAGAAAAACCACACAATCGAGGCGGTTGTCGATCGCGTGGTGCTGAGAGATGGGTTGGAGTTGCGTTTGGGGGAATCGCTCGAGCTAGCATTGAAGCTCGGAAAAGGATTGACAACCGTGCTGACTCAGGAAAAAGGTGGCGGAGAGACTGGGCAGTGGAGCGAACGAATCTACAACACTTCGATGGCTTGCGTAGATTGCAATGCGAGCTTTGAAGAAATCGAACCACGGACGTTTAGCTTCAACAGTCCCTACGGCGCCTGCGATGATTGTGATGGTCTTGGACTCGTGGGCGAAGATGACGAAATATGTCCGACCTGTCAGGGTGCACGTTTGCGTCAAGAAGCTCTCGCCGTAACCATTGCAGATCTTCCGATACACCATCTGACATCGATGCCGTTGGATGAGTCAATTTTGTGGTTCCGGAAAGTAGAGGCGAGGCTGACCGACTTGCAAAAGGCAGTGGCGTCCCCAATCACTCGCGAGGTAATACGAAGGTTGGAGTTCCTGATTCGAGTTGGGGTTCCCTACCTAACACTTGACCGACAAGCAGACACGCTGAGTGGCGGTGAATTGCAACGGGTGCGTTTGGCGACAAGCATCGGCAGCGGTTTGGTGGGTGTTTGTTACGTGCTTGATGAACCATCCATTGGTTTGCATCCCGCTGATCACGACAGGTTGCTCGTTTGCCTTCGTGAACTGCAGACGCAGGGGAATACTGTGGTGGTCGTTGAGCATGACGAGGCGACCATGCGAGCGGCTGATTTTCTTGTTGATATTGGTCCCCAAGCTGGAAAGCACGGTGGGCGAATCATTAGCCAAGGTACGCCGAGTCAAGTGATGAAGGATCGCAAGAGTTTGACGGGAAAGTACCTCAACGGAACGCTGAGGGTGACTGAGCCGAGGCCTCGGCGGGAGCAAAAACGAGGTAAGGCGATGGTGATCAAGGATGTGACCACCCACAACTTAAAAAAAGTAACTGCCACTTTTCCGCTTGGCTGCCTGATTGGGGTCAGCGGGGTGTCAGGCAGTGGGAAAAGTTCGTTGATCAATGACACCCTTTATCCAGCGCTAGCCAAGAAGTTGGGGCTTGTTGGTAATCGTCCGGGGCCGTTTCGCGGCCTGACGGGAGGAAGTCAGATTGACAAATTGATTCCGATTGATCAGACACCCATTGGGCGAAGTGCTCGCAGTTGCCCTGCAACCTACTCAGGAGCATTGGACGAGATTCGTAAGTTGTTTGCGGCAACCAAGGAGTCAAAGACGCGTGGCTTTACGGCTAGTCGGTTTAGTTTCAATTCAGCATCCGGCCGCTGCGAACTGTGCAAAGGGCACGGCGTTGAAAAAATTGAGATGAACTTTCTCAGCGATCTACACGTTCCCTGCACGCGGTGCGGTGGAAAACGGTTCAATCGACAAACCTTGCAGGTTCGTTTTAAGGAAGCGAATGTTGCCGATGTGCTCGGAATGTCCATTGATCAGGCAGCAGAATTCTTTGAAAACGTAAGTAAGCTATCTCGGTTGCTCGGGTCGTTGCAGGAGGTTGGCCTCGGATATCTTCATCTTGGTCAGGCCAGTACGACGCTGAGCGGGGGCGAGGCGCAGCGGATCAAGCTTGGCACGGAATTAGCCCGCGCCTCAACCGGGAAAACCCTGTACCTGTTGGATGAACCAACGACCGGATTGCATTTCGCGGATGTTCAGAGATTGAGCAACGTGCTCCAGCGTTTGGTTGACGCCGGCAATACCGTCATCGTGATCGAACATAATTTCGATTTGCTTGCTGCTTGTGATTGGATGATTGACTTGGGGCCGACTGGCGGTAAGGGGGGCGGCCAAATTCTTGCAGAGGGGACGCCCGAACAGATTGCCGACCTTTCTGATAATGCTACCGGGCGGTATTTGAGAGTAGCATTGGCGGATTAGTCACTTGGCAGGGTTCGGGTGTTATGGTCGGTTGGTTGGGGAATCGTGTTAGGTCGAGAACTTAAACGCAATAAAGCACCAGTGTGTGCGTTTTTGCGCTGTTTTGAGTAAATACTGACAGGTTTTTCGACCACCCCGCAAAACGAATGGTGTGACGTGATTTACCCAGTGTAACCCTCGTCAGGGTTATCGATTTTAGTGGCATTACCGGTTAACCTTGGCGACAAGTCTTAACTGCTCAACAGATGGTTTATTGAACGTGCTTGAACGCTTAGATCGAATTGTCCGACCCATTGCTGTCCCCAACCTGACTTTATTTATCATTGGGGGTCAGTTGCTGATGTTTCTTGCATCGCTTAATGACAACACCTTGATCGCGCGGGCGATGTTGGTTTGGGACCTCGTGTTGGTCGGGGAAGTTTGGCGGCTGTTCACCTTCTTCTTTGTTCCATTCACACAGGATCCAATTTTTCTGTTGTTTGCCTACATGATCTTCTACATGATGGGAAATGCGTTGGAGGCTTATTGGGGAGTGGTAAGGTACAACGTGTTTCTTTGGCTTGGGACGGTATTGACCATCGCCGCCGCCGGGATTGTTCATGATCAAGCGGTTTCAGCCACTTTCCTGCAAGGCACTGTTTTTCTCGCTTTTGCTACGATCAATCCGGACTTTGAGTTGCGACTTTTTTTCGTGCTGCCAGTCAAGGTCAAGTGGCTTGCGATGATTCAGGTGGCTGGGTACCTGTTGGCCATGCTTGGTGGGGCATGGTCCGTAACCTTGATGATACTTGCGTCGATTGGAAATTACCTGACGTTCTTCGGCCCGGGACTGCTGGGCCGTGTGCGGAACACGGCTCGGAGGGCGAAGTGGGAACGGCAGCAGTTAAATAATGACGCAGCCCCCAGGCACACCTGTACGACGTGTGGTGTCGACAGTAACATTGCGCCACGAATGGACTTCCGCTACTGCTCTCAATGCGAGGGAGAGCATGCCTATTGCATGGCACACCTCAAGGACCATCAGCATGTGTCAGCACAGTGAAGCCTTGTGGCGATCTTTGCTGTTGCGTTTCCGGCAGTTGATGGTCGGCTGGGATGCAAGCCACCCAGCGGGATGCAGGGTAGCCGGCGGGACGCAGGGCCCCAGAGCCGCCAGATCGCATCTCTGCCGAGCAGGCAGTTGCGTTGCTGTGGTCAGCTATTTGGGTCAGTGTTGCTGCAGAACTGACGCGGCTTCTAGCAACGCCGTTGGAAGCGCTTCGCATTCCATTTGGAACACACGAGCGGCCAGCGAGTCTGCGGTATCGTCATGGGCAACCGCACAGCAACGCTGCAGGATTATTGGGCCATTGTCGTAGTCATTGTCAACGTAATGAACGGTGCAGCCACTGAATTGCACGCCACGGTCCAGAGCAGCTTGATGAACCCTGTTCCCGTACATTCCGGCGCCGCCAAAGGCGGGCAGCAGTGATGGGTGGATATTGATGACGCGGCCGGCGTAGTCCTCGGGGATGCAGACGTGTTTGAGAAACCCCGCCATCACTACGAGTTCGATGGACTTCTCTCTGCAGGGACCGAACATGGCGTCAGTGTACGCATCTGGATCAGGGTACGCTGATTTGAGCACCACATCGGTTTCGATACCCGCCCTCGTGGCAACCTCCACGCCACGCACCTTACTGCTACTGCTTAGGACAAGTCGCAATTCGATTCCGGGAAGGAGTCCCCTTTGTTGGTGATCTATAAGATTTTGCAGCGACCGGCCACCTCCACTCAAAAAGACTGCAACGGGAACAGGGGTGTTCGTGACGCTCATCGTTGTGCCTTTTTCACGAACACCTGGCCTGCGTCGGTTGCTACTGCATCAACGCCGTCCATCTCTGAGGTAGTGAGATTAGTCGCGAGAGTTTCCTGACAGATCATCTCGCGATGTTCTTCGATCGCCGCGCTCACCATGTCGTCCATCGGAAGCACGCTAACGTCGATTCGGTCTTCGTAATCGCATTCAATTTCTTTGCGTTGATTTTGAATCGTGCGAATGATGTCTTTGGCGACACCTTCGCGTCGAAGGTCGTCCGTGACTTCGGTATTCAAGACGACAACACAACTTGGCCCCTGCGCGGCTGCCCAGCCATCGCGTGCCTTCAAACGTACTTCGATATCATCACTGTCGAGGCTGAGTGGGCCATCAGGTAAATCAATGGTTACGGTTCCTTTTTCCTGCAAAGCATTAAGCAATGCATTGCCATCTGCATCTTGCAATGCCTTTTTCACCGCAGGGACCTGCTTACCCACCTTGGGGCCTAAGCGTTTGAAATTGGGCACCACGGTGTACTGCACGTATTGGTCGCCGTCTGTGGTGTATTCAACCGTTTTTACGTTCAATTCCTCGCGAATCAAAGCATTGTGGTTCTCTAACCAACCAATGTGGGCATCATCGGTAAGGACGACCTCCACTCGATTCAATGGCAGCCGCACTTTCAATTTCGCTTCGGCACGAGCCGCGCGTCCAAGGGAAGCTATTTCGCGGAGGAGTGTCATTGATCCTGATAACTCATCATCGATGTGTTGTTGCTTCGCTACCGGGTAGTCGCAGAGGTGCACGCTTTTGAGCGTTGAACCATCAAATGGGCCCGTTAAATTCTGCCAGAAGGTTTCGGCAAGAAATGGAACAAATGGTGCGATGAGTTTGGTAACTTCCAACAACGTTTCATAAAGCGTCCAATAGGCATCGGACTTGTCCTGTGCATGTTCTGTGTCGTCCGCATTTGCCCAGAATCGGCCTCTGCTGCGGCGTACGTACCAGTTGCTAAGGCCATCTACCAGTGCGTTGATTGATTGACAGGCATTGTAGTTGTCAAACGCATCCATGCGCTCAGTGACAGTTTGGACGGTGCGATTCAGTTCCGAAAGAATCCACCGATCAATCTCACTGCGTTCAGAAGCAGGGCGATAATCCGGTGCGGTGGCCAATGACTCTTGACTCAACTGCTCGTCTGCGTCTTTGGCAGTTGTGGGATCGAATCCGTCAATTTCGGCGTAGATCGAGAAGAAGCTTGCAACGTTCCACAGTCGTAACAGGAATTCCGGGATGGATTCTTTGATCGACTGTTCGCGGTATCGGATTGCGGTCCAGGGTGGCTGACCTGCAAAGAAGAACCAACGCAGTGCATCGGCACCATATTTTTCGAAAATCTCATTGGGCTCACGGTAGTTACGCAAGCTCTTGCTCATTTTGTTGCCATCCTCACCTAGCATCAGCCCTAAGACGATGCAATTGCGATAGGGGTGTGGGTAGGCTTCGTCTGCTTTGAGAGGCTCCTCGCGGTCTGCTGCAGCGCTGCCGTCCTCGTGGATGTGGGCACCCTTGCCGAACAACATCGTGCTGATTGCAAGCTGGCTGTAGAACCATCCACGGGTTTGATCCAAAGCCTCGCTGATGAAGTCAGCTGGAAACTGGTCCTGAAAAGATGCATCGTTATGATGCGGCCAACCCCACTGGGCAAAAGGCATCGCACCACTGTCGTACCAGCAGTCAATGACTTCTGTGACTCGCTTCATTCGTCCACCATCGGCGAACGGTGAGGAATAGGTCAGTGCGTCGATGTAAGGCTTATGTACACGCAGATCATCCACGAGCTCTGGGTTCGCGGCTTTTGCTTCCTCCCATACCTCAGTTCCCTGCAGTCCCGGTTTGCTCAGTACCTCTTCGTAACTTCCTAGGGCTTCCATGCGACCTGTTTGGTCGCAGACCCAAATCGGAAGGGGAGTTCCCCAGTAACGCTCGCGCGACAACGCCCAGTCAACGTTGGATTCCAGGAAGTTTCCAAATCGCCCATCCTGAATATGGTCAGGTGACCAACCAATCTTGGAGTTGTTCTCCAGCATCAGATCACGAAACTTGGTGGTTTTGATGAACCAACTGCGACGTGGATATTGGATCAATGGATCTTGCGACGCACGCCAGCAAAATGGGTATTCGTGCAAATATTGCTCTTGGTGCAGCAGTTTGCCCGCTTCTTTGAGTTCGCGTGTCAGCGGTTTGTCTGCCTCTTTGACCCATGTGCCTTCCATGGGGGGGAAATCTGAGGTGAACTTTCCGTCTGGCCCAACGGCACACAGTAACTCGGGCCGTTGACCTTCGACGAACTTCTTCTGCTCTGACACCAGGACTTCATGATCCACTTCACCAAACGCAGGAGCTTGATGCACAAGCCCACTTCCAGATTCGGTGGTGACAAAGTCAGCGGCCACAACACGCCAGTAATGGTGTTGCGTATCACCATTGAGCAGAGTACCGGTCGGGTCGCCTGTGGTGCGTTGGTAGTGCTCAAATGGAGGTTTGTAACGTTTTCCAATCAGGTCTGATGCTGAGACATCTTCGATGAATTCCAAGTCACGTTTTAACTTGGTAGAGATCGTCTCGATCAAGGCCTTTGCAATGATCAACTCGTTCCCGGTTTCGGAGTCGCGAACGGCGGCGTATTGAATGTCAGTGGGATGGACCGCCGCGAACACATTGCTGGGAAGAGTCCACGGCGTTGTAGTCCAGACAACTAGTGAACGATTGGGTTGGTCAAGTAAAGGAAACAGGACATAGACACTCGGGTCAGCAACTTCGCGGTATCCTTGCCCGACTTCACCGGCTGATAGTGCTGTTCCACCTTGGGCCCACCACCAAACAATCTTGTGACCTTGGAAGAGTAATCCGCGATCGAACAGATTTTTGAGACTCCACCAAACGCTTTCGACGTAACTTTGGTGATACGTGACATAGGCGTCTTCCAAATTGACCCAAAAGCCGAGTCGACGCGTCAACTGTTGCCATTCCTGCATGTATCGCCAAACGCTCTGCTGGCACTTCTGAATGAAAGGCTCTTCGCCATAGGCCTCAATATCTTCCTTGCTATGAATGCCGAGTTCTTTTCCGACTTCGACTTCTACGGGAAGTCCGTGGGTATCCCAGCCTGCCTTCCTCTCGCAGCGATAGCCGCGCATGGTCTTGTACCGAGGGAAAACGTCCTTGATGCTGCGAGTCAGGCAGTGTCCGGGGTGCGGCATCCCGTTTGCGGTGGGGGGGCCCTCGTAGAATACGAATGAGGGGCCATCCTGACGACGTTGTAACGACTCGCGATAAATTTCGTTATCGTCCCAGAATTCGAGAACATCCTGCTCTAGAGCAGGAAAGCTGGGACTTGTGGCGAGAGCGCGGAAGGCGGACATGGGCAGTCTGGGAAAATGAGAGCGACCGTAGTTAGTTGCATTGCCGAATTGACGTTGCGAATTTTAAATGGTTACCGCCATAGCGATGCGAGGATTGTACGGTTCTTGCCGGAAAACGGCGAGGTCATGCATTCCGGGCTCAGCCCGGAATTTTCTCCAATACGCGATACCCGGCAGGTTTCTGTGAGGAGAAGAAAACGACGAGTTTCCCTACGGTCAGGTTTGTTGCACTCAGAGTGCATCGGCGTATCTCTCGGTTCGAGGGGGGGGATGCAAACCGCAGGTGAAATCATTCCGATTCGGTTGGTTGCGGTTCGGGCATTGCACGCTCAGTTTCACAGGGGACTTGCATCTTGAATGAGGCCGTCACTGAGGCACCACTTGTAAAGATGGAGTTCTGTGACGTTCTGAATGTTACGATGGTTGTCAGCGACCTATCAGCCCCCGTTGGTCTGGAGGGGATCACCTTGTTAAACTCGGCTGCCGGCGTCAATTGACGGATCACAGTTGTCTGTCAGTTTTGGCGACTTAAATCAACAGCGTGGTTTTGCGTTTTCAACAATGAAGGTTCAAGCCAAACTGCTGGATATTAGAATGCGGCACAGGCCAGTGCGGTGCTCAAACGTGTGGAATCGTAAAAGGGACTGTGGCTCTTAACCGCTGCAGTTGATTTAGTCGAAAATGAAGGAACCGCAGAGAAAATTCGAGAAGCTAGACCCATTGGATCGTGAGTTACAGGGGGTAACAAGGTTCGAGGTTGGTTGTGCTGTTGGATCGCTGACGTTTGTGCTGATAGGCATGATACTTGGTTGGGTTCAGTTTCCGATCGCGTTCGTGTTTCTGCTGTTCATTACTGTGCTGCTTTTTAGACTTGTGTCTTCCAGAAGGGGATTTGATCTGGAAATGCGTTTGATGCTAGGACGGTACCGGGATGAAATTCAACGGTCTCGTGAGGACTGGGAACTCGTAAAGCGTGAGACAGAGGAAACGATTGCGGCGTTTTCATTCATGAAAGATGGGGTGCTGGTGCTGTCGAGTGATCTTCATATCGCTTTAATTAATCCCGCCGCCCGTGTTCTTTTATCGCTCGATCCGGATCAAAAGCTGGTGGGCCGACCGTTGGCAGAAGTAGTGCGTTTGCCGAAAATGCGTCTGGGTGTGCAGCGTGCTTTTGAGGAGGGGAAGCCGCAAGATTTTTTATTGGAGGTTCAAAATGAGTTAGTGGTGCGCCCTGTTGACGTGCGGATCGATCGTATCGTAAACGACAGCAGTGGAAGTCTTGTGATTGGGTTGCGTGATGTGACGGAAGCACAGTTAGTGGAAGCGATGCGGCGCGAGTTCATTGCGAATATTTCGCATGAGTTGAAAACTCCACTGGCTGCAATCAAGGGTTATGCTGAAACGGTTGAAGATGCGATGACAGACGACCCGGATGCTGCTTTTCACTTCATGGGCCAAATTAGAACGCAGTGCTTTCGACTGGAGAAGCTTGTGGCCGATATGATGCAGTTGGCGCGCGCGCAATCGGGGAAGAAGAATTTCAAGTTTTGTGCTGTGCCGGTTGGACAGTGCATCCAAGACGCCTTGGATACCAACCAGCCCATCGCTGAACAGAAGGGGATCGAAATACGATTTCCAAGGCTGCGGCAGCGTCAAGATGTGATTGCCTTTGCAGACTACGACGCCATCGTGACCATTGTAAATAATTTGATCAGCAACGCCGTCCGGTACACCGATAGCGGGGGGACCGTTGAAATTGATGTGAGCCTTGTTGACAGGTTTGTTCAACTGTCAGTCAGGGATAACGGTGTTGGCATTCCCCCAAGTGAGCAGGAACGGATTTTTGAAAGGTTCTACCGAGTTCAGAAGAGTCGTGAGACGGTTGATGGGGGAACCGGGATTGGGTTAGCCCTCGTCAAGAACTTGGCCGTGACGATGGCGGGTGAGGTACGTGTTAGCAGTAACAGCGGCGAAGGCGCGGTTTTTGAAGTATTGCTGCCCAGGTTTGATGAGGCTGTTGCAGAGCAGGATGCTGGTTCGTTATGAGGTACCCCAAGGTCAATTGGTAATCAACACACCTTCTTAACTTAATATTAACGTGATAAGGGCTGTTTCAATGGCCTGAATTCAAGTCCAATTTTGACGTTTCATTGTTTCATGCTGTAACACACCTGCAGCAATTCCCGTTTTGGTTCCCCATAGACGATGACCACAACCAAGGTCCTGATCGTTGAAGATTACGCTCCGCTTGCCGATACCTTGGAGTATCAACTGCAGCGTGCTGGATATGAAGTCTCCCGGGCGGCCGATGGACGCGAAGCTGTCAATTTGGCCAAGTTGACGTTGCCAGACGTCATCATCTTGGACGTCGATCTTCCGGTGCTCAGCGGCATTGAGGTATGTCGCTTGGTTCGTAACGAACCTAGTATCAAGGATGTATTGATCTTGATGCTTAGCGCTCTTGGGGAAGAATCGGACCAAATGGTTGGTTTTGCAATGGGAGCGGATGACTATGTGGTTAAACCGGTCGAGAGCTATAAGGTTCTCTTGCAACGCTTGAAGGCTCTTTTAAGACGACGTGAGCCGGTCGTTACAGATAGTGAACAAGTGGAGCAGCACGGCGTTATGGTGGATCGCAGGCGATTCATCGTTACGATTCATGGAGAGCCCCTGCAACTAACGAAGAGTGAGTTCAAGCTGCTAGAGACGTTGATTCGACAGCCCGGACGAGCATTTGCGCGGGCCGAACTTGTGGATGCAGCGCTGGGTGAAGACACAATGGTGCTGGATCGGACCATTGACGTGCACGTCCGCGCCTTGAGAAAGAAAATGGGCGATACCGCTGAGTTGATCGAGACCGTTCGAGGTGTTGGATACAAGTTTCGTGAGTAGCCTTTTGTGGATGCTTGCAAAAAGCCCGCAGCGGATTCTTTCCCCTGGAATCCTACTTGCATGGTGCCGTTTGTCGCAACCAACCGGTTTTCTATCAATTACGCACGCCAGTTGGTTCGATAATACAAGGTAGCTTCTTCATCAAACGCAAGGTCGTGGTGCGTCCGCATTTCCAACGGCACACCTGTATTGAACCGAGGTGCATCGTGAAAGATCATCCAGCTGATCAGCGTCATTGGACACGAGAGGACCCAGTAACGCCTGAGCATGTTGTATTGAACATGACCTTACGAGAAATTCAGGAACTGCTTTCTGACGTTAGGATGAGTTCAGACGTGATCACCGCCCAAAGACTTCGGCGTTTGGTCCGTGAGCTTGGACAATTTGAGCTCGCAATTGACGCCATCGGTGAACCTGCCAGCCTCGGCAATGTCCCTGCCGAGCCGATGGGCGCTGGTCGACGTGTTGCCTGACTGGCCATCTCGAGAGAGTCGTGCAAGACTCGTATTGAGATCTGTGAGGGGACGAGTGCTATGAGAAAAAGCTTGGCACTGCGGGGCAGCACCAAGCTTTTCATGTCTCGCGAAACGGTGGTGGCTGGCACCACGATTCAGAGTTAGTTGAGGATCTGCTTCAGCTGACCCATGACTTGCTTGACGTTCAAGTCTTTGACGTCAGCCACAGCGTAGCTGCCTTTGACACCTGCATCGCTGGCGAGTGTGATTGTGACGGCGGCCTTTGCGTTGATGCCGTAGTTGTCCGGACCGTTTTCAAACTCGTTTGGTACAACGATTGGGACATTCTTGGCTTTGCTGCTCGTAGCAAATTTCTTCGCTTCGTCAGTCAAGTCCTCTTTGTCTTCTCCAAGCAGGTTGACGAAGACACGCAGTTTGGATGACTCGTTCTTGGCGATAGCTTTGTCAAGCTTGCCCACCAGCTCCGCAACCTTTGGATCGGTGGACCGAGTGAAAACGATGACTTGAGGGCGTGAACCATTTTTGCAGCGGTAGCAAAGATTCTGGCCTGTGCTGACTCCGTCGCTGTCGGCGCCCGCAACTTTAGTTACGTAGAAAGCTCCAAGACGGTCACCTTGTTGGGGGCCGCTCTTGATCTGGTCAGTCCGTTTCGTAACTGCATCATCCGCCGTGGCATTTCCGGCGACGACCAACGCGACGCATAGACCCAGACCGAGTACAAAGAGATTCTTCACGTTATGTCCTTATGGGAGGTAGGAGGTTCAATCGCCAACTTTTGCGATTGGGCTAGAGTGAGATTGTAAGCCCGCGGCTAGCGCTGCGTGCGATCTATTGCCATCGGGCTTACAAAGGTATGCTACGAAGTACGCTCTTCCTCGAACATAGGGCGGGCCAGTAATGGCCCCGCACAATTCGAAAAATAGTTGCCGAAATGACGCTGTTGAGTAACCGATCATGATTCGACACCCCGTTAAAAGTACAATCGCCGCGGGAATGCTTGCAATTGCAGGCGGCGCCGGAGTCACGCTCTGGCGGGGCGTAGATGGCAACATGCGTTCACTAAATGCCAGTGAAAGACTTGTGAAGGGGCGTCATGGGAGTGTGGCGGAGCAGCAATTGACGGGCAGTGCGCATCAGGCGATGGGCACTCCGAGCAGCTTTCTCGAGGAAAATGACCCGTCAGAGGCGAACGGCCAACGAACTTCTGGATTTTCAAACGGACCGCCCGCAAAATCTGCTTCGGGGAGCGTTTATGTATCCAGCAAGTCAGGCGATTTGCCGTTGGACCGTTCACCGGTGGATCTCGCTCTGTCACCCGACGGACGCTGGTTAGTGACGGCAAACCAGATCGCAAATACCGTTTCTTTGATTGACACCCAATCCGGTGAACTCGTGGGCGAAACGCCGTGCGGTGATCACCCAATCGACATAGCATTCACGCCAGACGGTGGGCAGGTTCTGTTAACAGCTCAGTGGGCGGGACTGCTGCAGTCATTTGAAGTTTCAGAGGGGAAGTTGCTCCATCGCGGTGACCTGCATCTTGGTTTCGATCCTGCCGGACTCGCAGTTACCTCAGACAGTAAACGGGCTTATGTGGGACAGGTCGCAGACGCGAAAGTGGCCGAGGTTGATTTGGAAAAATTGTCGGTTGTGCGCCGAATCGAATCCGGGCAGTGGCCACGGTATCTAACCTTGTCGCCCGACGGGAAACGATTGGCAGTGGGTAATGGCGGTGACTCTGATGTTTCTGTGATCGACACGGCTTCGGGGGAAACTCTTTATCAGGAACCGCTCGCTAATGGCACGAACCTTGGCCAAATGAGAAGCTCGGCCGACGGGAAGTACGCCTACTTTACTTGGATGGTGTATCGCACCAACCCAATTACGATTGGGAATATCCGCCGCGGTTGGGTGCTGGGGAGCCGAATCGGCCGAGTTAGGCTCGACGGAGCATCCTATCGCGAGGCGATTACCTTGGATGTACCAGGCCGTGCGGTGGCGGACCCTCACGACTTGGTCATCAGTGAGGACCAGGAATGGTTGGTGGCTTCGGCGTCGGGCACGCATGAGCTTTTGATTTACAAGTTGTCTGAAATGCCGTTCATTGCCGAGGGTGGTCCAGGAGATTTGATTGATCGAAAGCTTCAATATGATCGTGATCTATTCGAGCGTATGGATTTGGGTGGTCGTCCTATGGGACTGCGGATGGCAAAGGACAACCGTACGCTTTATGTCGCAAATTATCTTCTCAATGCGGTCCAAGTGGTTGATCTGCAAACCCGGAATATCACGTCCACGATTGCGTTGGGGGGGCCTAAAGAAAAGACGCTCGCCCGAAAAGGAATGGAAATTTTTTATGATGGGCAACGAAGTTTGGACCAGTGGTACAGTTGCCATTCCTGTCATCAGGATGGTGGCACCAATGCACGTCCCATGGATACCTGGAACGACGGTACAGAAATGAGCCTGAAGACGGTGTTGCCGTTGCATGATGTCTTGCACACGTTCCCCTGGACCTGGCATGGTTGGCAGCGGAACATGACCGAAGCTATGGAAAAATCGATCACCTCCACAATGCAAGGCGAGGCTCCCACAAGTGAGGATAAGCAGGCGTTGATTGCTTACTTGGGGACGCTGAAATCACCACCGAACCCTTTCCGTCAGGCTGACGGATCGTTAACCGTGGCTGCAACACGCGGTAAGAAGCTCTTTTTTAGCGGAAAAGCAGGCTGTGCTGACTGTCACAACGGTCCCCGATTCACGGATGGACAAATTCACGATGTTGGTTTGGGCTCAGATAAAGATGCCTACAAAGGCTACAACACACCGTCCTTAGTTGGGGTTTACCGCAAGGTAAGACTATTGCACAGCGGACGGGCACGTGACTTGAAAAGGGTTGTCAATGACCTGCATAGTCCAGGACGTGTCAACGGAGAAGGTGAACTGTCAGAACAGGAAACGGATGATCTGATTGCGTACTTGAAGTCTCTGTAAGTCGCAGGCAGTGAAAGGATCTGATCACCCCAAAGGCATGTTTTCTGGGCTTCTTGGTGGTTTGTGTCTGCGTTGGGGGTGTTGTCAGGCTGGCAAAGCTCAGGATGTCTCACCGAGGCGTAGTCGATTCGGTAACCCAGCAGTCTGATGGATGCCCAAACGCACGCTTTCGTGGGCACTTTCGAGAGGTTGTTTTCGATGACGCGGAACGCCTGTTTTTAGTGCTGGATGACTAGGTTCCAATTCTCAGGTAGTCTTTTGGTCCCGTGCAACGGAATAGATGACGCGAACTGAAGTTGTCATTGACTGTGAACGCTCTGGGATTGGAACCTCGATGTGTGCTGCCTTGGATTTGGGGCATAATCGATTGTTGGCTGAAGGTTTCCGCGTTTCATTGGCCTGTCGGTTTGTACCCAAGTTCACAACTGACAATTTATTTTCAATTACTGTTCGATTTGAGTAGCGACATGGCATCCTGGTACGACCACCCGCAATACTTTGACATGGTATTTCGCGACGAAACGGCCGCGGAAGTGCATTTTTTTGAACAGGCATTTTCTCGGTTTGGTGAAGGGCATATTTGTCGTCTGCTGGAGCCGGGTTGCGGAAGTGGCCGTTTGGTTGCTGAGATGGCGGCAAGAGGTTACGAGCTTACAGGTGTCGACCTGAGTCAACCCATGCTGGATTATCTTGACCGAAGGCTGCGACGCCGCGGCCTTCGTGCGCGTCTGCGTTGCGAAGATATGACGGAAATGCAGTTCGATGAATCCTTTGATGCTGCTTTCTGTACGTTCAATACTTTCCGGCATTTGATTGATGAACAAGCTGCGTTGAGGCATTTACGGAATGTTGCCTCGTTGCTGCGCCCCGGCGGACTCTACATCTTGGGATTACATCTGATCCCATTGGATGCTGATCCGGAATGCACCGAAAGGTGGACAGCAAAGCATGGGGGGACCACCGTCCACGTGACGTTGAAGGTGATTGACTTTGATCGTCGAAAGCGTCGCGAGATGCTTCGCGTTTCGGTCAAAGCCGAGAAAAGATCCGGGAAGATAGAACGCATACGTAGTGAGTTCCCGCTACGCATCTACACTCCTGCGCAAGCCAAGCAGCTGCTTGGAAAGGTAAGTGACCTTTATGAGATCGCAGGTATTTATGACTTCGATTATGATATCGATGAAGAGCGTGAGTTCGATAATGATCTGACGGATGCTCTATTTGTGCTCAAACGCCGGTAGAATCCCCTGGTGCTCAAATAGGGCTAGAACAGTCCGCGGAGGCACTCATGCAAGTGTCTCGGTGCGTCATTGCCCGTCCACCGCTGTGCTGCGTTGATCAGAGCATCGCTGGCGTTCGCTCATGCGGTTTCATAGAGCTGCGCGGAAAACGAGAATCAATTGTTAACCAAGTGACAACACTATCAGGAGTGGGTTTTGAGAAACGTGAATCAGTTGTTTGCAAATGGAATGAACGTGTTCTTTGCTGCGATCCTGCTGGCAGGTGCATTCTTTGCATTGCCGCAAAGTACCGTCACTGCGGCGGAAAAACCAAACATTATTGTCGTGTTGGTCGATGATATGGGGTTTTCAGATATCGGTTGCTACGGCAGTGAAATTGAAACACCACATCTAGATAAACTTGCGGCTGATGGTTTACGTTTTACGCAGTTCTACAACTCAGGCAGATGCTGTCCTACCCGCGCCAGTTTGATGACAGGTTTGCAGCCGCATCAGGTGGGGATCGGTCACATGACCGAACCACCCGAACAGTCTTTAGGTTTCGAGGGTCCGTATCAGGGATATCTCAACGATCGTTGCGCCACGCTGGCTGAGGTGCTTCGGTCAGGCGGTTATCACACGTTGATGACGGGTAAGTGGCACTTGGGCCTTCAACGACGAGAATGTTGGCCTATGCAACGTGGCTTCGATCGGTTTTATGGAGGACTCTCTGGAGCGTTCAACTACTTCAAACCAGGTGGCGGTCGTGGGATGTCACTTGGGAATGATCCAGTGGATACGGACGATGAGTTCTATGCAACCGACAAATTCACCGATGTTGCCTGCGGTTTTATTAGCGACGCTTGTGATACCGATGATCGCCCGTTCTTTCTTTACCTTGCCTACAACGCCCCGCATTGGCCTTTGAATGCGAAGGTCAAAGACTTTGAAAAGTACAGAGGAAAATATTCAGCCGGCTGGGATGCATTGATGAAGAATCGACTGGCCAAGCAAGTCAATCTCGGTCTCTTTCCGCCAGATACCCTCGCCGCGCCTCACGAAGGGCCGGCATGGGACGGATTGACGGATGAAAAAAGAGACGAGCTTGATGCGATCATGGCTGCTTATGCAGGATGCATTGACTCCATTGATCAGAACATCGGAAAACTGTGCGATCATCTGAAGTCCATCGGTCAATACGATAACACGCTGATCCTGTTCCTGTCCGATAATGGCGCTTGCCAAGAAGGCGGGATTCTCGGGCAGGGGTCCGAGCAAATGGTTAAGGACCCTCCTCTGGAAACGGTAGCCGGTGTACGACTGGGTCAGGCATGGGCTAATGCCTGCAACACACCGTTTCGGCTTTATAAGCATTTCGTTCACGAGGGAGGCGCTTGCACACCCATGATCGCGTCCTGGCCCGACGGAATGAAACAAATAAAACGTGGAGGGTTTGTGCGACAGCCTGCTTATCTCCCTGACGTCATGGCGACGTGTCTTGAACTCTCTGGTTCATCATATCCAAGTGATTTACCATCATGTGTTGGTGAATCGATGGTTGGGGCCATTACCGGCAGTAGCGAAGCTATTCATGTCGAGCCAATTTATTGGGAACATGAAGGTAATGCTGCTATGCGTTGGGATAATTGGAAACTGGTTCGAGAGTACAAGAAGCCGTGGGAACTCTATGACATTGCCAATGACCGAACCGAATTGCGAGATCTCAGTAGCGTTCAACAAGCCAAACGTTTAGAGATGGTGAAGATGTGGGAATCCTGGGCAATTGAAAATCAGGTGGCTTTTCCTGAACGATTCAACATGTATGAATTTCTTCGTAAGAAACGTAACGCAGAGCAGCAAAACAAGAAGCAACTTAAAAAGAGAGAGTAGGGGAAGTCGGGCTCTTAGCAGAGACACGTATGGGTAGAAAGGGCATTCTGCAAACGTGGTTGAGATGTACTTACGCAAGGCGTGCTGGGTGCTCGCGTCATGCTCACTCAGTTGGTGTCTTCGGCGGATTCATAAACGCTTAAGACTTGCGAACCGCTGGTCGAGAGAGAAATTTGCGACAATAACACCCTAAGAAAGCGTGCGGATTGCGCGAGTACTCCTAGAGTTTCTGTACCCGTTTTGTTTCCAGATCAAAACCTGCTGCGAAGCAACTGGGTTCAGTCTTAGTCTGATTTCCTGTTGACTACCTTTTAGGAACCACGGTGTAAAACGCCCGTCGGTTTCGACCATGACGCTAAGCCAGGTTAGTCGCTTAGGAAGTTTACCCTGCATCACCATGGCCTACTTAGTGATGGTTCACTCAGTGATGGAGGAGCGGGCGAGAGCTCAGTGATTACTCTTCTGTGTCGCAGTAGTCGCTCATGGGGGGGCAGCTGCAGATCAGGTTTCGGTCACCGTAAGTGTTATCAATGCGGCCGACGGCGGGCCAGAACTTTGAGTTCCTCAACCAGGCTGCAGGCCATGCCGCTTGAGCCCTTGAGTAAGGGTGTGTCCAGTCATCGCTGCCAATTTCCTGCATCGTGTGTGGCGCGTTGCTCAACGGGTTGTCTTCGCGATCCAAATCGCCGTTCTCTACAGCGCGAATCTCTTCTCGGATTGAAAGCATGGCGTCGCAGAAGCGGTCAAGCTCAGCTTTAGATTCACTCTCTGTGGGCTCAATCATAAGCGTACCGGGAACGGGCCAGGACATCGTAGGCCCATGAAATCCGTAATCAATCAATCGCTTGGCGACGTCGTCGATTGTGACTCCCGCAGACTTCTCAAAGCCCCGGCAGTCCACGATGAATTCATGCGCCACATAGCCTTGGCTGTCGGTGTACAGAATGTCGTATTCATCAGCGAGTCGCTTGGCCATGTAGTTGGCATTGAGAATGGCAACTTGAGTTGCCTTCTTCAGTCCCACACCGCCCATCAGGCCGATGTAGACGTAGCTGATGGTGAGGATGCTAGGGCTTCCGTAGGGTGCCGCTGATACCGGCCCAATGGCAAATTCGCCAGCGGTATCGGGGCGTTCGACTGGGTGTGCTGGCAAGAACGGTGCCAGTTGTGGTGCGACACCGATGGGACCCATTCCAGGACCGCCACCGCCGTGGGGAATGCAGAATGTTTTGTGGAGGTTCAGGTGGCAGACGTCTGCTCCGCAGCGTCCGGGACTGGTTAGGCCCACTTGAGCATTCATGTTGGCTCCGTCCATGTAGACTTGTCCACCGTTGTCGTGGATGATGTCACAGACTTCACGGATTGTGGACTCAAACACTCCATGCGTTGACGGATACGTAATCATCAACGCTGAGAGTTGGTCCGCATGCGCGGTTGCTTTTTGGCGGAGATCTTCCATGTCGATGTCGCCACGATCATCACACTTGATGGCGACAACCTTCATTCCCGCCATGACTGCAGACGCCGGGTTGGTACCGTGTGCGGACGTGGGAATCAGACAAACGTCGCGAGCATTTTCACGTCCTGCCTTGTGGGCTACATGTTCGTGGTAAGCGCGAATCACTAGCAAGCCTGCGTATTCACCTTGGGCTCCAGCATTGGGTTGCAGGCTGACAGCGGCGAATCCGGTTACTTCACACAGCCAAGCTTCGAGTTCGCGAAAAATTTGGGTGTATCCACGCCATTGAGTGTCGGGCGCGAATGGATGAATGTTGGAAAACTCGGGCCATGTGACGGGAATCATCTCACTGGTTGCATTGAGCTTCATGGTGCACGATCCAAGTGGGATCATTGAGTGCGCTAGAGAAAGATCGCGGCCCATCAGTCTGAAGATGTATCTCAGCAGTTCGGTTTCACTGTGATACGAGTTGAACACCTCGTGCGTCATGAACGAGCTGGTGCGTGCAAATTGATCCAGGTCCAACATTCCTTCATTCTGAGCTTCGGACAGAAGTTGATCCACATCAAAGCCCGTAAAGTGGCCAAAGTTGAACGCCGCCAGCAGGTCGGCAATCAAACTGCGGTCGGCGGTTTCGTCGAGGGTCACGCCCAAGGTTCCATCAGCGTACTCACGGAGGTTGATTCCCCGTTCACGTGCTGCATCCGATACCTGACGCGCCGCATGTGTACGACCTTTTCCAAGCCGGATGCGTAGGGTGTCAAACACCGGACCGGCGGTCAGGGTATGGTGACCAAGACGCGCCAAACCGCGGATCAACGCACACGTGTAAGCTTGTGTTCGCTGCGCAATGGCTACCAAACCTTTCGGGCCGTGGTAAACACCGTAGAAGGAATTGATGATCGCCAGCAGTGCTTGCGCAGTGCAGATATTGCTGGTGGCTTTGTCACGCCGGATATGCTGTTCCCGGGTTTGCATGGCCATGCGAAGAGCTGGGTTTCCATGTGCGTCTTTGGAAACACCAATAATGCGGCCCGGCAGTTTGCGGGCGTGTTTTTGGTCAGTTGCGATGAACGCGGCATGTGGGCCACCTAATCCCATCGGGACGCCAAATCTCTGTGCGCTACCCACACACACGTCTGCTCCCCATTCGCCCGGAGGTTTAAGGAGGGTCAGCGACAGCAGATCAGCCGCTACAACGGTCATGCATTTATGTTCCTTTGCCGTCGCCGTCAAAGCGGAGTAATCATTGATACTTCCATCCGTGGTTGGATATTGAAGTAAAATGCCGCACAGTCCACCTTCCCCGTAGGTGAAGTCTATCTCGCTGATCGGGCCAACACACAATTCAATGCCCAGCCCATCTGCACGCGTTTGTAACAGGGCGAGCGTTTGGGGGTGGCAGGCGTCACTGGCGAAAAATCCTTTTTTGCGGTTGCCTGAAACGGAGCAACACATGGTCATCGCTTCGGCGGCGGCGGTAGCCTCATCAAGCAGACTTGCCCCTGCCAAAGGCAGAGCGGTCAGGTCTGCGATCATGGTCTGAAAATTCAAAAGGGCCTCCAAACGACCCTGGGCTATCTCGGCTTGGTAAGGAGTGTACTGGGTGTACCAGCCGGGGTTTTCCAGAACGTTACGCAGAATGACTGGTGGTGTGACGGTTCCCGTGTAGCCCATACCGATGCAGGATCGATAAACCTTGTTCTTGGAGGCAATGGTTGCCAATCCGTTGAGGAACTCATGTTCTCCACGAGGATTCGGGATATCCAATTCGTGATCAAGTTGAATGTCCTGAGGTATGGTTGCATCGGTCAGTTCCTCCAAATCAGCGAAACCAAGCGAGCTAAGCATGCTTTGGATATCCGCGTTCGAAGGCCCGATATGCCGTCCAGCGAATGCGTCAGCGAAGTCAAGAACTGACCCTCCGCTCGCTTTCCGTTTCAAGTCCGTGCGGTGTTGGGTAGCCAAGTCGGAGGCCATTTGAGTCATCAGGTCGTTGCTCATTTTTTGCTTGCTCGATGGGGGCTCTCACAGAAAATAATATTCTTGTCAGAGTGGTTCGGGCTGTCAGGGTAAATCGTGTCGTGTATGCGGTCGGTCCGTGCTGTTGATCGTCGCTATTGTGACGATCAGCAATGGGGTGATGAACCACCGAACGCCTCATTCCTAGGACGCTGCTTTGCGGGATGATCGGGCGGTCCTGGACAAGTGGGGATCAAGGGCCAACAAAATTCAAAGCCAAAATCAAGCTGCGTTTAGGGAATCGCTGTGAGCAGCAGTAACCACAAAACGCACACCTTGAGTAACCGAGCATCCGCAGCATTCAGTGACAGTTCCCATGTTAGGTGAGAAGCGAGAGCAAGTCATTGGGCTAAAAAGCAATTTTTCAGCTCTGGCGTCGATCTGCCCCATCAGTGCCTGTGAAGGCGTAACGGTTGGGTAGACCTGTGGATGGCAGTGGGTCTGGGGGGGGATTTTCGAGGTCGGAAGCTTTGGGTGCCTTGAAATCCCGCTCTCGTGGAGAGGTTTTTAGACGGGTGGCGAGGAATCGCAGCATGGGTAGTGGCTGATGGGTGGTTTGAAAAATACCGGCCGCTGGGGTGGTGTTCTGCTGGATTAGTTCGATCCGTTAGACTAGGAACTGGGTCATCTGGACCAATTCCCGTTTTTAGCCTCAGCAGAGATAGCCCCGCCGTGACCAACCAAATGATGGATCGCAAACCTCAGGCGATTTTTCTGTGCAGCAGGATGATGTTGCCCGCGATCTTGCTTTTCTCTGCTTATCATACGCCACCACTAAAGGCAGTGGAGGGGGAGGAACCGAGTGTCGATTTTGCTCAAGAAGTTTTGCCGGTTCTATCGGATAATTGCTTCGTTTGTCACGGCCCCGATAGCCACGATGATACTGACCTGAAATTGGACTCGTTCGCGGCGGCGACCGCTGACCGTGGGGGCTATCGTGCGATCGATCCTAACGCTCTCGGTGAGAGTGAGATATTGGCTCGTATCTTTTCTAAGGACGACCCAATGCCACCTATGGATGCGGAAAGGCAGTTGACAGCCGATGAGCGGCAGACTTTGAAACGTTGGGTTGAGCAGGGTGGCGAGTACGCGCGGCACTGGGCATTTGTAAAACCGGAGAAACGCAATGCCTTTGACGATGCGACTTCGGCGATCGATCAATCTTTGGTAGCCAGTTTGAAGAAGCAGCAGTTAGGATTTGCCCCCGAAGCCCCACCTGAGGTGCTGGCTCGGCGGGGGGCTCTCGTTTTGACCGGGCTTCCGCCAAATGCCGGAATTCGTGACGAGTTTCTGCAGAATCCAACGCAGGAAGCGTATGAGATGCTGGTGGATCGCTTGCTTGACGATGCCAGATATGGAGAACATCAAGCACGTTACTGGCTCGACGCAGTCCGGTATGGTGATACTCATGGTCTTCATCTCGATAATCGTCGAGGCATTTACCCGTATCGCGACTGGGTAGTGCGAGCTATGAATCAGAATCTGCCGATGGATGATTTCTTTCGATGGCAATTGGCTGGCGATTTGTTGGATAGCCCAACACTCGAGCAACGTATCGCGACAGGGTATGTGAGGCTAAATCCAACGACCGGTGAGGGTGGAGCGATTCCTGATGAATTCCAGATGAAGAACAACTTTGATCGTGTGGAAACGCTGGGAACCGTGTTCCTCGGTATGTCTTTGACGTGCGCACGGTGCCACACACACAAATACGATCCCATTCCACAGTCTGAGTATTACCAGCTGCTAGCGTTTTTTAACAATACGGCTGAGCCGTCGATGGACCGTAATGCGTACGAGTACGGACCGACGGCGAAAGTGCCTCAGGATCAACAGGCATGGCTGCGTTGGCAGCAATTGCAGCAGGCATCGAAGGATCTGATCGCGACTGTGGAACTGGGAGAACATGAGCAAAAACAGTTGATCGATTACGCGGCCGCGCGTGTTGGTTGGAAGACAGGGAATTGGAGAGCGACCAAACCGCTACCCATTCAGCAGGGTGGCGTGCCTGCGGCCGATGATCCTAAAGCGGGTTGGGCTGACCTGAACGGATTTCCTGGTGCATTGGTTGGCCGTGCCGCCCGCGGTAAGGCACCTAACGAAAAACAGAAGGTGTGCATCGCGTTTGAGGTGACGGTACCGCAAGCCCAAACTTTGCAATTGACGTTATCTGGTGGTCTAGGATCCTACGTCAGCGTCGGCGAAAATAATGTGCCACTTGCCGAGAAAACGAAACCAGGAAACATCGTGGTGCCGCTGAACCTCCAGCCCGGTAAACATCTGGTTTCGGTCGTCATTAACGGGCTGGCTGGGAATTCTGAGTTAAGGGTCCAACTTGAGAATCCTTGGGATGTTCTCGGGAAGAGCAGAGCGTGGGATGCCTGCCAGTTGTCCGATCAATTGGCAATGTTGGGCAGTGAGGTGAGTCCTCTGGACTTCCAGCTCGATGATCGGGCAAAACAGCTGTCTGCGGAATTGGTGCAGGCTGAGGCACAGTTCACGACGACCTTGGTAGCTTCAGAATTGCCATCACCTCGCAAAACCTTTGTTCTCAGACGTGGGGAATATGACCTCCCGATTGGTGATGCTGTGCAACCGGGAACTCTTGCCGTGATGGGAGCTTTGCCAAAAGACGCACCGAAAAATCGGCTGGGATTGGCGAACTGGTTGACATCGGCCGAGCACCCATTGGTCGCAAGAGTTTTTATCAATCGCGTGTGGCAGCGGACATTCGGCCATGCCTTGGTACGTACACCCGAAGACTTCGGGCTGCAGGGTGAGCAGCCGACACATCCTCAGTTATTGGACTGGCTGGCAGTTGATTTTCAAGAGAACGGTTGGGATTTGAAAGGTTTGCTCCGGGCCATGGTCATGACCAAGGCGTTTCGGCAATCCTCGGCGTGGCGCGAAGATATCGATGATCCCGAGAATCGACTGTTTGCTCGAGCTTCCAGTTATCGCTTGGATGCCGAGATGCTTCGCGATATGGGTTTGTGGGCCAGCGGGCTGCTGGATGAGCACATGGGGGGCGAGGGGGTGAAACCGTATCAGCCCGCCGGAATGTGGTTGGCATTGGCTCATCCGGGAAGCAACACCAAGAATTATGTTCGGGATCAAGGCAGACCACTCTATCGACGTAGCCTCTATGTTTACTGGAAGCGGACCAGTCCACATCCGATGATGACCCTGTTTGATGCGCCTGATCGCGAATCCAGTTGTGTGCGGCGATCACGTACCAACACACCTCTGCAATCACTCGGAATGCTCAATGAAACCCAGCGAATCGAGATGGGGCGTGGCTTGGCGGCTCGGGTGCTCGACGCGGCAGAAACACAATCAGATCGGATCGATCATTTATTCCAGTTACTGACATGCCGTGATGCTGGCGATAGAGAGCAGAAGGTCTGCGCTAGCCTCATCAAACAGCTTCGTCAACGTTATAGCCAGAACCCCGACGATGCAACGCGGTTGCTTGCGATAGGTGAGGCAAAAATCGCAAGCGATCACTCGCAAGTGGAACTGGCCGTCTGGGCGCAATTGGCGACAACGGTACTGGCCAGCGACGTTGCAATTCTCCTGTATTAAGGATGGAGATATACAAAAAGGCATGAGGGGTGCTTGACGTGTGAACTGTTCCGTAAGCATTGAACCCGGTAGCGCGAACAGACTAGCCATTTTGGCCAAGCCAACCCGATTTCGTCGGGCGTGGCCGTGTTGTCGGCAATGTTTTTGGTGGTTCAGTCGGCCACATTGAGACCCCGATTCGGTGTCACGCATATTTACGAGTGAACGCGCTGCTGGGTGGCAGGCGCAAAGTGACCGGAGAGGCGACGCGTGAAATGAAGGCTACTGGTTGCCTGAATCGCTGTTTTTGAGATCACGGGAGGTCGTTTAAGACGCAGGCAGCACGGTCAGGCTGGCGAATAAGAGCGATTTGAGAGAAAAGATCCGGGTTTTTCAGAAAAGTTGGTAAGGCAGCCGAATCATTGGCTCAGGAATGAATGAAGTGAGCCATGACCCTCAGAGTTCGTCCAACATCAATCGGGCAAGAAACATGCAACAGCTTAGTGATCCACGGTGTCCTCGATGCCACGTACTGATTGGGACTGATGCTCCGCACGGCTTGTGTCCCAAATGTGTGTTGGACGCGGTCGCCAAGACTGGAACGAAAGCTCAGTCTCCGAGGAAGGGGTGTCCGAGCGTTGACGAGGTGGCCAACGCCTTTCCCGAGCTGGAAATTATTGAAGTGCTCGGTGTCGGTGGCATGGGGATCGTTTACAAAGCTCGTCAGCGGAAACTTGGCCGCTTGGTCGCGTTGAAGTTACTCTTCGCTGAGCTGGCAGAGCATTCCGTCTTCGTGGAACGCTTCAATCGTGAAGGACGGGTGTTGGCGCAATTGAACCATCCGCAAATCGTGAATGTGTTTGATTTTGGATCCCGCGGTGATTTCCTGTATTTGCTGATGGAGTTTGTTGATGGAGTGAATCTGCGAGAGGCGATGAGGGCAGGAACCATCGCGTCCTCAGACTGCCTGATGCTGGTTCAGGAGATTTGCTCAGCCTTGCAATTTGCTCATGATCAAGGTGTTCTGCATCGTGACATCAAACCTGAAAACGTGTTGCTTGACCAAAATGGCCGTGTCAAACTTGCCGATTTTGGAATTGCGAAACTGGTTACAAGTGACGCACGGGAAAATGCCTCTTTAACAGAGCATGACGCGGTGTTGGGAACGCTTCATTACATGGCTCCGGAGCAACTGGAGGCACCACGAAGCATTGATCATCGTGCTGACATTTATTCGCTGGGAGTTGTGTTTTATGAACTGCTCACGGGAGAGTTGCCACTGGGAAGATTTCCAATTCCCTCGGATGCATCGAATGCGGATCCGCGGTTGGACAAGGTTGTGCTTCGGGCGCTAGAAAAGAGACGCGATCAGCGGTATCAGAGTGTCGACGAGGTCAAAACAGACGTCGAGTCGCTCAAATCCACGCCTGCCAATACACTACCGCCCGGTATTATTGATCAGGCAAGGACGATTAATGCGGGTGCTGCGAGCATCGAACCGCAAGACCCATCGAAGCGTGTGGGTTGGGTGAGTTTAGCGACAGTATCGGCGATTCTGACGGGAGTCAGTCTGCTGGTCGGTATTGCCGTGGCGTTATTCGCGTATGCCCGAATCAGTCAGTTACCAAACGGAGGCAGTCTGGCTGTTTCAGGGTATGTTGTCCTTGTCGCGTTGCCCACTGTGCCTGCGGCATTGGGCGCGGTGTGTGGGCTGCTTGCCTTGTTCCGCCGAAATCCCAACGGTCTGGTTCTTTCGCTATTCGCCGTGTTGCTGTGGCCTGTCCTGCTTGGGGTTGTACTTCTGATTTACTTCATCGGATTCCAAAACACCACGGCGGGTGGGTTTGATGAAGACAGCCGTCAATCGCAAAATTTCACGGTGGATTTCGTGTTAGGGAACCCGGATGATTTCGCGGGGCCCAGAGTCAATGATGTAGATACGGTTTCTTCCACATTGCTTGAGGTGGATCTGGGGAATGGCAAAACGGAAGTGAACGTCACGCAAATGCCCAATATTGACCTTTGGAAGTCACCGCCGTTGGGAGACCGCGGATTTCCAAGTCATCGTGTCGTTGATCTTGAAATCGTCCATTCTGCCGATGGAGTGTGCCTGGTGGATGTTCAGAGACGCTCACCCCCGATTGTCGTATTCCAAAAACCGGTGGGGTTGTGGGGGAAACTGTTTGGAGGGGAAGCCAACTCTCCATCAACGGCAGATGACGAGCAGGAAGTAAAAACGGAATTTTCGGATTGGCAATGGGATCGTGTTTTTCCAATCCTAGATCAAGCTCAGCTTGATGAGTTTGTTCAACGCATTGATGTTCCTGTCAAGCTCGATACCAAATTGAATGACAGGTTGGACGGTATGAACGGGGTCCCGGAAATTGATTTTGATACGCAAATGGCGGTCGTGATTGTCAATTATGGGTCACGAAGCAAGCCACCCATCGTGACGCAAGTGAAATGTGAGGAACTGCCGCCGCAAGTAACAGAGGGATCAGGAAGTGAGCAGCGGGTTTGGATTGATGTTTCTATCCCGAGGTGGGTCTCAAATAACACGTATTTGATTGATGAGGCAGGCAGGAGTCCCGGTTCTTTTGCGCTCGTTGTGTTCCAAAAACCGGATGGCTTCGATAGCTTGAATTTCAGGTACACTCAGTTGTAGCAGTTGGGTGCAGGGGAAGCTCGCGAAGCACAGGTGGCGCGCCAGTGTGTTGGGATTGCTTGAGTAAGGTTCATGGGTCGTATGCCGTTGTCGTGAAAAGGTTTGCCTTGGGTACTGAACATCGCAGCAATGAAATCAAACGCCGCCAAGGAGCTTTCTGTACAACTCAGTGGACGCTTGTGATGCAGGCAAGTGAGGAGAGTGTTGAGGCCCGCGACGCACTGGGAGTTCTTTGCGAGGGTTATTGGAATCCCGTCTTTGAATTCGTTCGCCGTGAGGGACGCTCGGTAGAAGAGAGTCAGGAACTGACCCAGGAATTCTTTAAACGGATCTTGGAGGGGGGCTTAGGGAATGTTAGACCCGGCAAGAGTCGATTTCGGTCCTACCTTCTCGGGGCAGTCAAGCACTTCCTTGCCGACGCAAAACGCGATCAGGCAAGAATTAAACGAGGGGGAGACGTTGAAATACACTCGATTGATTCGAGTGGCTCCGGCACGTCGCCTGGGTTGCAGATCGCTGATCCCGCGCAAACTGACCCCGATGCTGTGTTTGATCGAACTTGGGCGCTAGCTTTGATCGGACGCGGCTTGCTCGAGGTCGAGATTTCGTACAAAAAAGCTGGGAAGGCAGAGCAGTTCGATGTCTTGAAACCCTGGTTAATGGGTGATTCAACGGATTTGTCGGTGGCTTCTGCCGCGACGCAGTTGACTCTCTCAAGCAATGCTGTGACCGTCGCAATTCATCGGTTACGGAAGCGCTTTCGCAACGCAATTCAGGAAGAGTTGTCAGTGACGGTGACGAATCCTGAGGAGCTTGATGAGGAGTTAAGTTATCTGATCAAGGTTTTATCTTGAACACGCCAACGAGCTGTGGTTGGCGATTCGACTCTGGACAACAAACGGAGCATGAGGGTGGTGGTCGTAGGGGCCAGAGTTCCGCCTGAATTACATGATGAATCTCAGAAGCCGGATGCCTGCTTGGAGTGGCGAATTGGGTGCCAGTTTTGGGGTCGGAACGAATAACCCTCGGTTTAAGAGAAGCGTCAAGCGATGGGCGTGGGCCTCATTAGGGGAGTGGAGATAAAGATGGGGGCAGGAGGTGATTGGGGGACCGGCGGGAAAAGATCGGTCCTCCGCCACCCCCAGAGCGGCGTGGTTAATCTACAATGCGGTCCCCAGCAGCCTCGTTCGGTCAGCGATTCGCCCTAATCTGGAGACTGTTTTAGGCTGCGAATTTCCACCCACTTTCCTTCTGTGTTGTTCGGCTCGAATCATGAAAAACACTATCGGCTCGCTTCTGCTCACCTGTTGTTTGGCTAGTTTTCCCGCGTCGATCCTACAATTGATGTCTGCCGAGCCATGGACGCGTTTTCATGGTTTGAAGGGGCAGGGCGTGTCCGACGACACGATCTTGCCGGTGTCGTGGAGTGAGGCGGATTATGCTTGGACTCGTGACCTTGGTGCAAGCGATGTTGGGTCTCCCGTGGTGTATGGTGAAAAGGTTTTTTATCTGCTTTCTTTCCCCGAAGATAACCGCATCGGTGTACAGTCCGTTGACCTTGAAACTGGTGAGTTGCGATGGACAAGAAAATTTGAGCAGACATCGCATCATTTACATAAACGCAACACGTTTGCCTCGAGCACACCGTTTGTGGATGAAGCATTCGTGTTTGTCGCATGGTCGGAACCGGAACACACCTTCTTGAAATGTTTTGACCATGAGGGTGTCGAGATTTGGTCGCGAGATTTTGGGCGATGGCAGTCCCAGCATGGGTTTGGAACGTCACCGGTTGTATATGGCGATTGTGTTTTTCTGTTCAATTCGCAACAAGCTGAGCAACTGAAACCAGGTCAGGTCGCGGGGTCTAGTCGTATGATCGCCGTCGATCGAAAGACTGGGGTAACGAAGTGGCAAACCGAATTGGACACTACGCGGTCCTGTTATGGGGTACCTGCACTCTATCAGGGATCGGGAGCCTCGCAGTTGATCGATGCCAACACAGGGAATGGAATGTTTGGCTTGGATCCTAAGACGGGACGCATGCTGTGGAGTCTGAAAGTGTTTGAGATGCGCTGTTGTAGCACGCCTGTGATTGTGGGTGATCTTGCGGTCGCATCCAGCGGTAGCGGTGGTGGAGGCAATCACCTTGTAGCGGTACGTATCCCGAAAGATTCGAGTGAACAACCTCAACAGGTGTATCGGCTGGATCGTGGAGCGCCCTATGTGCCAACACCCGTGCTCAAGGAAAATCGCTTATTCATGGTAGATGACAAGGGTGTTGCGACCTGCTTGAATGCGGATTCGGGGAAAGTGATCTGGGCCAGACGCGTGGGGGGGAATTTCAGCGCCTCACCGGTGGTCGTGGGGAAACGCCTGCTGCTCATCGATCTGGACGGACAGGCGACCATCCTTCGTGCGGGCGATGAGTATGAGAAGTTGGCGAAATTCTCACTCGGGGGTCCCGTTGGAGCCACTCCCGCGGTGGTGGATGGCAACGTGATACTTCGTGTTGGAGAACGTTTGGTTTGTCTTTGTTACCTCTTTGGCGCCATTAGAACG
>NZGD01000004.1 GCA_002690925.1 Rhodopirellula sp. | reverse complement strand
GCGGCATATGACAAGCGACGCAGCCGGCCTCGTGGAACACACGTTCGCCTTGGCCGGTATTTGCAGTCTTGCCGCCCATCTGAATCGTCGAATCCCCGACAAGATAATTGGCTATCGCAACGGATGCCTCGCGCCGCTGTTCGGCCGACATCCCTGACATTAAATCAGGCATCGTCGTGCCGGGTTTCACGTCATGCGGATTTGCCAGAAAATCCACCAACCATTCCGGGTGAACTCGTTCGCCAATTGCATCAAGAATCGGGGGCTGTTTTGATGACAAGCTAGCTAGATAGCTCGACCCAGCCTCGTGACACCCGGTGCAATTCAGCTCACCAAGCAAAAGCCGTCCACCTGCAGCGGCATCACCACCATTGGCATGGAAGCGTTCAAAGCCAGGAACAATCGGTCTGCGTGCTTCAGCCTCAATATCACGCGGGCGTACCCAAATATTTCGAAATCGAACAGGGTTCCCATGGTTCTGCAAATAGATCGGCCCACCTTCTACGCCTTCCCTGACGGGGGCAGCGGTGGTTGTCCGAGGCAGCTCGACATCGCGATGAACAACGACTCCGTTCAACTTGACAGTAATCTTTGCGTTCGCAGTTTTCTTGCCATCCCCGTCAAATCGCGCCGCAGTAAAATCGACGTCATACGTTTGCCAAGCCATGGGCGGCAAACACATGTTCAAATCAGGCGCCTTGATCGAGTACAGCCCACCTGTTTCATTATTTTTGCCTTCAAGCCCAAACGAATCGAGCACCTGCGTTTCGTACCGGCCCTGATGGTAAAGCCCACTATTACCGCGTCCCTGTCCCCTTGCCTTGGGCATAAACGGAAGTCGGAACTCCAGGTGCATCGAGTAGTCACCGAAAGTGTCGGTGCTCGTACAGCCCTCCATCAGCAAACCATCGTCGGTGATCCGCGCGCCGTTCTTCCAATGTTTTTTAAGCGAATCAGCAGTACCATCGAACAACACCACTGAACCGACCGGCGGCTTCACGCCCAGCGTGGGACTTTCACGATCGACCCGCTTGAATTTGCTGACCATCGCTTCAAGTTGGTCGGCGTCCAGGTCGAGTTGCTGCTTGTCTTTGCCATTCCAACCTGCACCTGGAAGGCCATCGGTATAAACGACCACTCTAAAATCGCCGTCGCCCAAAGCGATTACCTGCAACCCTCGGGTACTGTCGGTGTACTCACCCTGCAACGCAAAGTCAGGATCTTCGGCGGCCTTTTCTGGAGTGTCATAAACTTGAGCCTGCAGAACACTACCCAAACAGAACACAAAAGCAAAGAAAGGAAATGCAATACGCATCATGACGTGCAATTCTTGGAGGAAGGATGTAGCGCGAACTGCCATGATCAATGCAGGCTGAGCCTGTGCGATCATTCCACAGCTATCGTTCGCGTGCGGGCGCGATTCGTCTGTGAAAAAGGCAATTGCCGCACAGTATGCGACAAAATTTCGCCCTGAGAAACCGGGGCTAGGACAGCAGTGTATTCGATCTAGCTAAATCACGCACGTTTCGGATCCAGAAATATGAAATTCACATTTCCTTGCAAAAAGATTGAAACACCCCCTAAAACGGACGCTCACCGCCCCGAAGGCATGTCACACCCCACCTGTAGACTTTTCTGGACAAGCCATACGTCAGCCGCCCGTATCAGGGAACAGCCTTGAGCACCTGTAGAACCGCCTGCTCACTGATCGATGTTCCCTCGTGTTCAACCACCGACAAATACGGAAGCGGTTCAAGTCGAAGCAATCCGGCGTCCGTTATTCCTGTATTATCGAGGCCAACCCCAGTCAACATCCGCAAAGAAAGCAACTCTTCAAGCTCCGCGTCCGTGACTTCCGTGCCTGAAAGTTGAACCTGCCGAATATTGGGCAATCCCTTCAGGTTAGCCAACAACTTGGGATCGTAATTTTCCGGCGTGAACGCGACGGCAAAAATCGGCATTCCCGGCGACTCTCGTAACATTTTCACGCCCGCCTGCCGCAGTGGAAAGATTGCCCGGAGTTCATCCAAACCGACACCATACTTCGGACCCGATTTAGTGGCGTGAGCTCCACTGTAAAAATCATGCGCATTGATCTCCTTTGCAACACCGTCGTCCCCCAAAACAAAGTAGAGATCATTCAATAGAAAACGTGGATCTGAAATGTGCAGAAAATCACCTGGGTTCGCTGATTGCTCAAAATAGATACGAAGTGTCCGTCTCTCGTTTGGGAAAGGCACATGTAGATCCCCCCAGCCGCGAATCCGTTCCGAACCTTCGACCTTCGTAATGATTCCGCGTGGTAGCGAATCCGAATAGAGGACGCCGCAAAAACCGTGGTCTACCCATCCAACGAAGAAACCGAGCGGAAAGATTAACCAAACCACGCCAACAGCTCGTTGAATTGCGGACTTTGGCCATGCGTCTGTGGTGGTCCACATCACCCACCCGCCAATCAACACCATAGTGGCATTCCATGGCTGCACACTGGTATTCCAATTCAACCCGATCGGCGACAACATCAACATGATGCCAAGGTGCATTGGCACACATCCAATGGTCGCCCACCGAGGTTTGACACAAGCGGTTATTCCCACACCGAGCTCAGACAGCGCAACGATCACAGCAAACGCAACGTGATAGTTGTAAGCATCGTCGACCCCGGACCGGTTAAGCAACCAATAGGAAGCATGTCCGTACCAATCTGCGGACACGAGCTTATGCAATCCAGCCCATAGCCAGGTTGAAACGAGAAACCAGCGGGCAACATTGTGCCACGACGGCCACACGCAAGCAGACATCAAAATGGCAATTGCATAAAACTGCGGCTGCAAACGATATTGATCCATGACACCAGCCGCGATCAACAATACCCAATGCAGCATCAATCCGGGCCGAGGTAAAACCAAGATCAGCACCAGCGAACCGAACACGGGCCCCACAAAATCAAACGGCGGCACCGGAAAGGTTGGCAAATTCGCCGGACTCACACGGTTGCCCCACAGCGGCAGCGTGATCCAGACCGTCAGCGCCTGACAGACAACACCGAAAAACAGCAAACCGAACTGCCAACGACAAAGGCCCACGCTTCCCCATCGCTCGCAGAATTGCATGAAGACACCCGGCTTTGCGAAAGCGTCGCTGTCTGTACTTGCCTGCGATAAAATAAAAGTCTCCTCGACCTGGAATTCGGAGGCTCGAACATTGGCATCACAACCAGCAAAAAAACTGCAGACCAAGCGGACTATCCTCGGCGTGACCTACCCCAACAAGTTAATGCACACGTAACTGACAATGCAATCTCGATTTGCATGCGATTCGGGGATCTAAGTAACTAACCGCAACACATGAACAGGCTCACAGGCTGGAAATCGTTTCGCACCATAACGAGGGAATCAAACTTAGCCTCCTCTCTACCGTTCGTTCTGCGGTCTGCAGTTCCGCAGCAATCTCCTTGACGATTAGACCGGCGGTCTTTGACACTGCGACAGGGTTCAATATTTGAACGCTGTTCTCAGCGCCCCAATGTTCTTTAAATGACTCAAACAGGTCATGACATTCGACTTCAATTTGATCCGCGACTGAGCCGAACGCACCAATGCACCCGAATACTGATTCCAAAGCTCACTCACCGATTCCTCATCCCCTTGGATGACCCTGGATGACCTTGGAAATCAGCCCCGACACTGCATCAGGTAATTCCCCCATCGGACTCGCGGCATTGTCAAAAGCATTAATCAACGCATCGTGTTCGTATAAGGCACGCTCGAATGCACTTCCGGTTTCGGCGGAACCAAATCTCATCCCAGACTGATTAGAACCGCAGCTCCTCAACCCCTCGCTATCACACATGATTCACTGACACCAAAAGCCTCATCATTGCCTTGAGGCTTACCCGGATCATCCAGCATTTTCCCAGCGCCAACGTCAGCCTTTCTGCGAAGACAGTGAATCACTTCCGATTCTCGTCTTGCATAATCTCCGCTTTCAACTAACGACGTTTGCCTAACGCCTTTGTGAACCCAAACAAGCGAGCAAGCCGGTGCGTCAACGCTAAATGCAGCGAACTCGAATGCTTTGCACTGTACTGCGTGACTGGACATGAATGCCTCGCAGGTATTCGCTGACCTAACGAACCAAAACGTCCACCGCAGTGAAGACACGTATTACAGCATTAACAAAATGCGCCGACTCTTTCCCAAATCTGAAAGCCAGAGGCACACCGCCACGAGCGTTTCGTCAGGGTGAAATGACGAAAGCATGCGACGTTTGGGAGCTTACAGACCGGGAAAACAAAATGGTGGTACGGTGACATTTTTCCAACACCACTCCCGACTCCTCAACCATGCCAGCTCTGCTTCTAATTTAATCAACATTTGAGCATCCTTATGGTAAACCAATGCTGGAATTAACTTGTGTATGACCGCATCCGTCTTGCCCCACAGATCATGACGGCCAACGCCGAGGATGCACCCACGATCGCCTGATACCCTTCTGCTCGCCTGTCGCACACGATAATTCCGACGGACATGTAATTTATGCAACCGTGAAAATCTCTAAGTTATCAGGAATGAACTGCGTCGCTTGTTTAGACAGTCCCCCGGCAAGATACGCACCAAGCAAATACACCACCAATGTGTCTTCAAAAAGCAGAAACTGGCATCGTGTTTTAAAAGCAAGCTCGCTCTCGTGTTGCTAAAGTCCCTTCCTTTGCTATTCCTACAGAAGAAACTTTAACGTTTCATAAAGATCTTTGAATCGCTTCCCGGATGCATTATTCCGCAATGTTACTACGACGCCGAGCACGCATGTCATAGCAAGGTAGACCTTTACAATTTTCCTCTCACAGATTCCTAGCTCGGGCCTAAGTTCATTCAAAACAACAGCATCTTTCGGCTGCTAGTTTTTGCAACCAACGCGACTCCAACACACAAGCCATCGCGAAGGATCCCCGTGCCTGCCACTCTTTGGCATGAGTTTTTGTCATTTTTTGCTGAACGGATCCCCACATCTCTAGAATTTTCATCATCTCCCTATTCAACACACCAATGCAACGGTGTATTTCGCGTCGCACCCGCGTTAGAGTTATGGTTCGTCTGATTCCAAAGTGCCAAACGCGTCATCCGGCACGAAAGTAAATTTCAAACGGAGTTAGAAGTATTTTTGATTGATCCCATCACTAAATCCACTGACTCTACCCGAGCACTGTCGATGCATTTAAATCCATACGTTTCTGCCTTGTGCCTACTGCTTACCTCATGCGTCGGCCTATCACATGCGGAAAACTGGCCAGGTTTCAGGGGTGTCAATGCGCAGGGGCACTCAACTGAGACACAGCTTCCAATGAAATGGACAGACAAACAAAACATCACTTGGAAGACTGCACTACCAGGCGAGGGCTGGTCGTCCCCAATCATCTATGATGGCAACGTTTATGTCACAACCACGACCGAGGAAGGGGCGTCTTGCCGTGTTGTTTCAATGGATAGCAAGACCGGTGACAAAAACTGGGACGTCCAAGTCCACCGACAGACCCCAGGTGCCAAGCGAAAACAAAACTCCTACGCAACGCCCACGCCTGTAACTGATGGCACCTATATTTTCGCCGCCTTCGCTGATGGGACCGTTGCCGCCGTTGACCGAAAAGGAAAATTGGTCTGGAAAAACACTGATGTTCAATTCCACAGCCTGCATGGATTAGGTTCATCGCCGATTCTCGCCGATGGACTTGTTATCATGCCATTTGACGGCAGCAGCCCGGAGAAAAAAGAATTAGGCTGGAAAATCCCTTGGGATCAAGCTGTCTTGCTCGCAATCGATACCCGAACTGGCAAAACTGTTTGGAAAGGAAGGCGAGACGCATCGCGGGTGGGTCATGTCACGCCAATCACAATCGACAACGGCAAGACCATCGTAAGCGCGGCAGGCGACCGGGTGCAGGCATTCAACACCAAAACCGGCGAGCGCATTTGGTCCGTTTACAGCCAAGGGGAGGGAGTGACCCCAACCCCAGCACTCCGGGATGGAATTATCTATACATCCTCTGGATTTGAAGACCCAACGATCAGAGCGATCCGCGTCAACGGTTCAGGAGACGTGACGGACACTCATATCGTCTGGGAACAGAAAAAGGGTGTCCCCGCAATGCCCTCGCCGCTTTTGGTTGGCCCCCACCTGTACACCATCACCCGCGACAACATCCTTTATTGCATCGATGCACAAAATGGTGCCCCACTCTGGAACAAGCGGCTGACAGGCACACATTCTGCTTCTCCCGTCTATGCTGATGGACGAATTTACATTCTATCAGAAACGGGAACCACGCTCGTGCTAAAACCGGGCTCGGAGTACAAAGAGCTAGCCAGCAATCCACTCGACGAAAAATGCCTTGCCTCCATGGCGGTGTCCGATGGGCACTTCTTTATTCGGGGGATAACTCACCTCTTCTGCATTGGTCGCAATGAAACGAAATGACGTGTCAAAGAATTTAGGATGGTTCCCCAATTGCCAATTATCCAAACCGGATCCGCGTTACCAATAATAGATTTTCGGCATCCCCGTCGCCGGCTGTTTCACTCTCTGCAGTTCAACAAAGTTCTTGCTCGCCCAATCAAGCCACAGTTCCTCCAAATCAGACACAAGCTCCGGGAACTCCGATGCCAGATCGTTCGACTCCGTACGATCCGTTGCGATATCGTACAATTCCCAGTGTTTACGATAATTGATCCAAACCAGCTTCCATTTTCCACGGCGGACTGCTCGGTTGCCTTCATGCTCGAAAAATAAGGTACGTGCATTCGGCGACTCGCCTTGCCAAACACTCAGCAGGCTCTTACCAGCTAAAGGCAAAACCTGTGATGAATCACTTGGGTACTTTACTTTCGCCAATTGCAGAAAGGTTGGTACCAAATCGATCACATGCGTCGGTGTCCGATCTAATTCACCCTGACGTTTGATGCCACGTGGCCAAGAAACAATCGTCGGCGATGAAATACCGCCCTCGTGGTTGTAGTGTTTGTAAAGCCTAAATGGTGAATTACACGCGTTCGCCCATCCGGTTCCATAACTATGGAACGTCCTTGGTCCCCCCATCTTTTCCAAATCTTCTCCCTGATACAGCCGATTTGCCGGGTAAGGATTATTATCAAAACCAAACGGATCCCACTCAGCACAGGCACCGTTATCTGACAGAAAGACAATCAGCGTGTTATCCACACAACGCTGCTTTTCAAGGCAATCTACGATCCGTCCGATATTCCCATCCATGATTCGAACCATAGCGGCATACGTTGCCATTCTGGTCGCGAGATCTTCCTTTCTCTCAGCGCTCAACTCATCCCAGCCGGGGATATCGCGATCATAATATGGCGAGTCAGCATTACGATCGGGAACTGCTGTCACATGTCCACGCTTTGATAACACCGCGTCTTGCCCAACCAATCCCAGACTTTTCATTCTCCGAATCCGCGTTTCCCGTATTTTGTCCCAACCTTTTCTGTAGGTTTCCAAACCTTTCTTGATCTCATCTCGGGGGGCCTGCAAAGGGAAATGAGGTGCGTTGTAGGCCACATAAAGAAAGAACGGATTCTCACTCTTTTGAGACGTCTCGATGAATTCAATGGCGTGATCCGTGATCGCATCTGTCGCGTAAAACTCACTGGCCTTGTACTCGCGTTTTTTTCGGTCGGCCGGCCACCTCTCAAATAAATCACTACGAAAGTAACTGGCGTAAGCTTTGAAATGACCGAAAAACTCATCAAAGCCATGCTTGGTAGGAATGCACTCTTGATTTCCTTTTCCGCGAAGGTGCCACTTGCCGGTCATAAATGTCTGGTATCCGGCTTTCTTCAACAAAGACGCTACACAAACGGCACGATCCGTTAAAAACCCCCTATAACCTGGCTTCTGGTTATCCGCGGACATCGCTCCGACACCAGCTTGATGAGGATACAACCCCGTAAGCAACGAAGCACGCGTCGAGCAACAACGAGCCGCGTTGTACAACTGAGTCATGCGGATCCCTTTTGTCGATAATTGATCCAGACGCGGAGTCTCTATTTCGCTGCCGAAACATCCCAGATCAGAATAGCCCAAATCATCAGCGAGAATCAGAACAATATTTGGTCGCTCCGTTACTTCTTCCCCCGAGGCAATGGCAACGCTTGAAAAACCCAAAACGGCCCCAAGCAGGATTGCGCTGAATCGTTTCATTTTCCTTGCTCGCAAGTTAAAACAACTGGACTGCAACACCACACCACACATCGTACGTGCGGACACACTTCACTCGATCACCGCGTTGATAAATCCACAGCCTGAACGCACCGTCCTGCTACTCGTGCGTTACATTAATCTGTAGTGGCCATCCGGGGATCATTTTCCCGTCGGGCTGACGCTCTGCATCCATGCTGTGCAGCTCGCAGACAATCGTCATGTTTGTTTTATCAAACCTAACCATTCCATAACCATTGGCACCTGGCGCGGTAGCGGCGACCGTAAGCTTGTTGCCAAACCGGTCATGGTGGTTTCCGGTTCCAGGCATCCCGGGTACTTCTCTACCCTGTGCAGGGACAGCGGGTCCCCATTTGCGATTCTGCTTGGACGCGAATGCCGGCACGGAATATCCCCACGGGCCATCGCCCCATTCACTGATACCATGTTGATGTAGCGTTCCGAAATGGATATCACCCGACAACATCACTGCTTTTGAGGGCGTGATTGCTTTCAACGCCCGATTTCGGGCAGTTTGTGGCCAACCGTTCGCATCCATATCGCCGTATCGAACATCGTAGTTTCCAATATTTACAAACGGTGACTGAGACAGCACAGCAGCCAATCTCTTCTTCGCAGCAACCTTTGCGGCCCAGTCTCGGACAAAAGCCTCTTGCGTTTTCCCCAGTAACTGCAATTCTGGGCGATCCAGCAGAGACACGTCATACGCCGGGTCCATGATTACTTCGGGAGTGCGGTTGGGGCGTTTCGACAAAGGATCATTAACCGCTTCCTTCACTACCAGGGACGGTGGCGACTTGAATTTACGATCTTCGAGAATCGCAAAGCTGACTCCTCCGTAATCAAGCGACGTGAAGTATGCATTGATCCCGTCACCCCATGGCCCTTTTGCCGCGGCATCTGGCAGGTGCCAGGTTTGCGTGGCTTCAACTGCATTGACCCACTTTGGATGCATCGGATATCCACCGGTTGTCCGTGATCCTGTCATCCGTCGCCCACCATCGCCCCACAAATCGCTCGCATAAACATCATGGTCATCTGTAATCATGATCGATGGCCGATCTTTGAGCAGATCGCGAAAAGTGAGACCAAACTTCCGCCATTTCGCAAGATAGTTCGCCATCGCTGCAGGCACTTCGGACTCCTGATCACACAACACTACCTCGCCGCCGGCATTGCTCTCATAAATCTGGTCACCGGCAAAAAAAACAAGATCGGGGTCCTGTTGAATCATCTGCTTGACCGCCGATTCATACGGAAACCACTTGTCATTGACGCAAGCTACCACCATTAAATTCAAGGCCGGCTTGTTCTTAGGATTTGTGCGAACGAGACCCTGCAAGCTACTCTTTCCTGACCTCACTTGGTACGGAGTGTCCGAGTCTTTCTGCCAATCAACAATTCTGAATACCGCCATGGCGGTCAAAGGATCAATCTCTGCTGCCTTTGTTTTTTCCCACGTTCCGTTTTGTTTCAACCACAACTCGACTTCGGCTTCGACGGGATTCAATGGATCAGCATCCGTGTGAACCGCAATTTTCAAGGTATCCTCGGACAGGCCATATTGCGTCCACAGCAAAGACGGGACAGTTGCAGTTGAATTCTTCAACCGTTCGACAGTCACAAAGTAGGCCCCGTGAGTCTTTCCTTCAGGCGTTGTGAGCCACGTTTGCAATTCAGTCGGTCCAGCGGGCAAATCAAATTCGTAAGAAACGCTTTCTTGTCGATCTGGCTCGGCAATGCTTCCAGCCTTTTCCTTTCCTGCTATTCGGATTCTTGCAAACGTCGAATCGATGGGTCGTTCGATATAAGTAGGCCATCTGGAGAGGGTAAAGCGGTATCGCCCCGCTGCAGCAACATGGATTGCCCATTTAGCATTCGCATTCTTTCGTCGCACCACATGCGTTCTTGCCCACGGTGGTCCTCCTGATGGCATTACCCACTCCTGACTGGTCAGGTCCGTCGGGTTCTCCAGATCACTACCAATTACGATCCGCGAAGGGACCATTCCTGGTTTAATTACCTGGTACCAGTCAAGATGCGCACGCCGCAAATTCGCAACCACGTCAGGAAAATTGGTCGCAACATCAGTTCGTTGCATAGGATCCTTCTGGATATCGTACAATTCGCGACCCTCAACCAAACGCCAACGAGGTGTCATCGCAGCGCCAATCAGCCACGGGTTATCCGGTTCCAAAAAACCATTCCCACCGTGCATCTGCGTGTGCAAAATCCGGTCAGGCCAATCAACTTCTTGGGCACCCAACAAGCCCACCAATGACTTCCCATCCAGTGCTGGCCAATCTGCTGGCCTCTGCAAATCACAAAGCTCTATCAGAGTGGGAGTGATATCAAAATGCATCGCCAAGGCGTCAACATCCTTTGGCTTGTTAAAACGACGATCGTAATGCCGAATGAACAGGGGGACGCGATGTCCACCCTCATACGCGGAGCTTTTTCCGCCACGCCGATAGCCATTCTCACTAGGATCTCGAGGGAACCCCGTGATCCGCCCCCCCTCTCCAAACAAGGCACCCGCAGACGTACCGTTGTCAGTGAGGAACATAACGATTGTCTCTGAATCCAACTGCTCAGTTTTCAGAAACCTCCGCAACCGGCCCAGATTCCAATCAAAGTTCGCGACCATCCCCATGAAAGCAGCCTGCTGTGGGGGACATCCTGCATCTACATAAGGCTTCTTCCATTCCGGACCCACAAGGTAAGGCCCATGCGGCGCGTTTGTTGCCAAGTACACAAAGAAGGGTTTGTTTCCCCCAGCGTCGGTCAACACACCATCCATGAAGCTCATCGCTTCATCAAACCAGACGTCTGTGCAGTAGCCGTCGAACTTCTTCCATTTATCACCCACCAAGTACGTATCGTCAAAATAATCATTGCCCCAGTAATCAGAAATTTGCGTCACACCACCACATCGATGCCACACTGATCGCTCGAAGCCTTTATCCATCGGGCGTGCCGGCGCATTGTCACCGAGATGCCATTTCCCAAACATTCCTGTGGCATAACCATTGATCGTGAATAGATCTCCCAGCGTTTTCTCTCGTTTATGAAGGCTGGTCCGCCCTGACGAAGTGCGATAAGCCCCCGTGCGCCCGGCATAACGCCCCGTCATCAACGCCGCACGTGTGGGCGTACAAAAGGGCGCAACGTGAAAGTCCGTAAAACGAATCGATTCGGCACGCAACGCATCAAGATTCGGGGTCTTGAGCGTTGGATTTCCATGGCAAGACAAGTCACCATATCCCTGATCATCCGTCATAATCACGATGACATTAGGACGTTTGGCACGTTCTGCCAGTACCTTCCGGCTAGTCAACGCCCCAATCACCCAACAAACCGCTAACGACACCATGATTCGTAAAACGAATGTTCGCATATAGCTATAATTCCCGCTTCAACTGAATGTATCCCACGTCAAGCTCCATCGATTCGAGTGATGGATGCTTAAACACAACACGCTGCGTGACCACATACACCATGGTTTGCACCTCGGTTTTGCAGTCAGCATTGATGGACACAGCTTACCGTAAACGAACACTTTCCACCTGAACCGCCATCCGCAACGCAAGATTTCTCTGACACATGGTAGCGTGGGACTGCCTCCACCAACCTGTCACAGTCCATCCTTTTTGAATAACTGGTGCGGTCCAAAAGCAAAACGCGATTCCAATGCAATCCGATTCCATATCCCACTTTTAACCAGAACCGCTTCTATGCACCGCCGTACCTTTTTAGCCGCTGCACCGATCCTGCAGTCCGTCATCGCAGACACCTCGCGTGCAGCAGTATCCACGTCGGACGCACCGGCGTACAAGACACGCGATGCCGAGATCGTGATCCACACTACCAAAGGATACCCGGAAAAATGGAAGTCAATTTACGAAAAAACGATTAAGCACTACGCCGATCAATGGGGTCACGTTGGGCCTACACACATTTTTCTTGTTGAAAACACCGATTGGGACCCCACCACCCTCACTCACGAAAGAAAGGCACAACTAGAGGCTTCCATCAGGTCACTGAAGAGGAAATTTTCAACACTCCAAGGCCACGACGCCGACGGACAATATCTCGATTGGCAGACCGGCAACCATTGGGCAGGGTGGAGCATTACCCCCGCTCACCTGACAATCACCATGACGATGACCCCCATCCGAGACGCCCAACAATTCGTTATCGGCCCCATCCACGAATACACCCACGCTCTACAAACGGCCTATGGTTTTTCTACAGAGGCAATCGACGGAAATCGCATGGGTCATTCCCGATGGACCGGGCCAGCATGGTGGCGTGAAGGATCAGCTGTTTTGATCTCATACCTCTACAGTTACCAAAACCCGAAACTTTTCACAGAGCTCAAACGTCCCATGACCTGGGAGCGATTCAGCCATGAGATGAATCGCAATCTCAGTTTGTACCAAAAGGCAAACCTGCCGATACGCACAGGTGTGACTCATGATGACTGGCAACGTTTGGAAAAGATCAACAAAGTTCACCCTGTGGTTTATGCAGGGGGTTCCGTCGCCTGCGCAAAGCTTTTACAGCGTGTGGGTAGCCTCAAACGACTGTTCGCATTTCTTCACAAAGTGCCCGACCTGGGTTGGGAACCCGCTTTCGAGCAACATTTTAATTTGAGCCTGAAAAAGTTCTACGAGGAATTCGAAAACGCCATCTCTAAAGCACAGCCGCAGATGGATGGTGATCAAAGAAAATCCAACTGGGCATCGTTTTTAAAAGAAATGCAATGATCCCTAAATGAACGGCTGCCTTCTTTGCCAGCCCACTTTGAACCCCCAGACACTTCCAGCATCCGTACCTTCCGCTTGAGTGCGCCGAGATGCACTATGCCTCTGTTCCGATGCGAGACGGTAACGGCAATTCAGGACGCCGTTTCCGCATTCGTCGAAATACATGCATGCCGCTTTGACAATCCGTCAAACGAGCAACGTCGGGTTGCTTGCCAAGTCAATCACTTGATCAAACTCTTGCAGACGCGGAGTTGTACCATTTCAACACATTAACGCCGCTTCTCTCGCTATAAATTCAAGGCAAGAAAGGCGGCATTCCCAACTTTTCATGGCGAAAAACAGACCGAATGCACGCAGTTTTAATTTGGAATTCGGTTACCCCAAGTGTGCGTCCAAAGTATAACTTAGTCTCGACCCAGCTTTGGGGTACCTTAGCGCCCTACCAGATCCCAACTTAGCTTGCACAGCTCGCCCATGACTGCACTCCCCTCAAAAAAACCGCAGGATGATGTAGTGTTGCTCATGGTTTGTTTAACCATGAGCTGCGCCCTACTTGCTCCGGACGTCGATGCTGCTGAACCAACTGTTTACGGCACTCACATCCAATCCATTCTGGCAAAGCACTGCGTCCTGTGTCACGGACCGGACGATGCAGAAGCCGGCTTGCGGCTAGACCAATTTGACAGTGCCACCTCAAAACTGGATTCAGATCGAAGAGCAATCGTACCCACGGACGCAGCAAACAGCGAACTCATCACGCGTATAACATCGAATGACCCGAATAGACGCATGCCACCCGAGGGGCCGTCACTCACAAACCAGGAAGTTGAGCTATTAACAGCGTGGATCAATCAGGGAGCGAAGTTTGACCAACACTGGGCGTACCGGCCTGTACAGAAACCAAGTCCACCATCGGTATTCGATGAGACGTGGCTTCGCAATCCCATCGACCGTTACGTGCTGGCCCGTCTGGAGTCTGCAGGTATCCAACCCTCCCCTCCAGCGAAACCTAGGACACTCGCAAAACGCCTTGCGTATGACCTCACCGGACTTCCTCCTGACCCAAAACTACTGAAAAAATTCTTAGTCAACCCTGACGAGTCGGCTTACGTTGCCCTCGTTGACGCCATGATTGCGTCGGAGCATTTTGGTGAACGCTGGGCGAGGCATTGGCTCGATAAGGCTCGCTATGCAGACTCCGATGGCTATGAAAAAGATCGCCCACGCCCCAATGCCTGGCTATATCGAGACTGGGTCATTGATGCGATCAACGCCGACATGCCGTTTGACAAGTTTACGAGCGATCAACTTGCAGGTGACTTAGTGGAAAGTCCCTCTTCTGCACAGAAGCTTGCCACCGCCTTTCATCGCCAGACACTCACGAATACCGAAGGTGGAGTTGATCAGGAAGAATTCAGAATTGAAGCAACGTTTGACCGAACAGAAACTACAGCGGCCATCTGGCTCGGACTGACCATGACATGTGCTCGTTGTCATAATCACAAATACGACCAAATCAGTCAGCAAGAGTATTACCGCCTATTCGCGTTCTTTGATGATCTTAACGAAACAACTACCAACCTCCCCGCCAACGAAGAGGCAGTCGCCGAACATAAACGTCTGAGTGACGAACATGAATCTGCCGTCGCGAGGCTTGAAAGTGAATATGCAACTGCAAAAGCGCATCTCCAGCCAGAGTTAAACCAGTGGGTGCAACAGATGGAACAACGGGTTGCCAAGACGCAACAGGATTCGCTGCAGAAAGCATTGACCTTTACCGTCGCCAAGCCGATTACCGCCAAGTCTACCAGCGGAGCTGTCTTGAACATTGCGGATGACGGCTCAGTCCTCACCACCGGTAAAGTCTCCGACAAGGACAAATACACCTTGGTTTTTGCCTTACCAGCAGGCAATTTAAGCGGAATCAAGCTGGAAGCGCTTCCGCACGAAACGTTACCGTCCAACGGACCAGGCAGACCCGCCAATGGGAATTTCGTACTAAGTGAATTGAGGGCGTATGCAGGGAACGACCCCACATTCAAAACTGATTACGACCCCATTGCATTCTCATATGCCGAGGCCGACTTCTCCCAAAACAGTTTTAGCCCACGTGGAGCGTTACAGAAACTGCCAAAATCAGGCTGGGCCATCTCGCCACGAATGGGTCAACACCATGAGCTGCTGTGCTTCGCAGAGCTTGCACCATCCGTTGAAAACCGAAAGTTTCTCCAAGTCGTACTCGATCAACAATATGGTGGAAAACATGTGCTCGGCCATTTTCGCATTTCCACCATTTCCGGTGACACCACCTTGCGCCGGTTGCCCATGGAAGTCACCAACACATTCCGGATCCCTGCAAGCGAACGCAGTGAACACGAAAAGAAAACTATTGCACAGTACTTCGCGTCACAACACATAAAAACTAGGGGAATGGCCGCACGCATCGCGGAACTAAAGACCCAAGCCCCAAAACTGGCAACAGTATCAGCCCGTGTCGTAAGCCCAGCCACAAGAACCACTCGCGTACTTCATCGAGGAGACTTTCTACAGCCTGCCCAACAGGTTGAGACAGATGCACTCACAGTTGTGAGCCGCAGCCACCCCATCGCCAAAAGAGCTGCCGCAAAACCAGCCGATCGACTTGACCTCGCCGCATGGCTAACTGATCCCAACCATCCTTTGACGCCCCGAGTCAGCGTCAACTATGTCTGGGCCCAACTGTTTGGACGAGGACTGGTAACCACCGTGAATGATTTTGGGATCCGCGGGGATTTACCAACCCACCCCGGATTATTGGATTGGTTAGCATGGCATTACCCACGAACATTCGAGTGGAGTCGAAAGTCACTTATCAAAACCATCGTACTGAGTGCAACCTACAGGCAGGACTCCCAACACCGCGTCAAACTGGCAGAAGTCGACCCGACGAATCAATTCTTCGCACGACAAAATCGAGTCCGTGTCAGCGCCGAGGTCGTACGAGACTTACACCTGGCTGTAAGTGGCCTGCTTAGTGACAAAGTGGGAGGCCCAAGTGTGTTCCCTCCCTTGCCCCCCGGCGTCGCTGAACTCAGCTACGCCAACAATTTCAAATGGGAATCTAGCAAGGGCGCCGATGCTTACCGGCGTGGAATGTATACCTTCTTCAAACGTACATCACCTTATCCGAACCTCACCAGTTTTGATTGCCCAGATTCGAACACTTCCCGATTGCAACGAGATATAAGTAACACCCCGTTACAGGCGTTGATCACACTGAATAATCAGGTGTTCTTCGAAGCCTCCCAGGCGCTCGCGCGAAACGTTCTTGAACAGGGCGGAGTGACTGACCACCAAAAGCTCTCCTATGCAATTCAAAAGGTATTAACGCGTGACCCACACGATAGCGAGATCGAGCAATTTCAAGCTTTACTTGACAAGTCCCGCGGCTACTACACCGCTCATCAGGAGGACGCGAAACAAGTGACGTCAGGACATCGCAGCCTGAACCACCCCATCGATGAGAATGCAGCTTGGGTAGTCACTCTCCGGATGCTCACCAACCTGGATGAGTTCATCGTCCGCGATTGATCAACTCAAGCTTGCCTCATTCCTGCCACATCCTTCCGTGAAATATCAGGGTCCTTCGAGATTACAAAACAGCAGGTGGTTAATCCAACAATCCACGCGGTCACACAATAAGCCCCCCTCATGCCCGGCTCGCTGAATACGTTCAACAATGAAGCCATCACAGGCGAACTTTATGTATCACACTCGCAAACAAACCGAAGCAGCTAGAAGCGACCAGTCGTTCAACCAACGCCGTCAGTTTCTGAATACCACCGCAAGTGGCCTCGGCATGGCTGCTCTTGGATCCATGCTTACTGATGACGGATTAATGACTTCATCGACAGCCGCCGATGAACTGGTCAATCCACTGTCACCCCGAAAACCGCACTTTGATCCCAAAGCAAAAGCGTGCATTTTCATTTTCATGGCAGGCGCCCCTTCACACTTAGATCTGTTTGACGAGAAACCGACTCTAAAAGAGAGGCACGGAGAACCATTGCCCCCATCCATGCTTGAAGAGGTTCGATTTGCGTTCATTAAAAAAGATCAAGCTCTGCTCCAAGGTTCGCCCTACAAGTTTTCCAAGCATGGTGAAGCAGGTATGAACCTGAGTGAACTGTTACCCAATCTTGGCTCTGTTGCCGATGATCTGTTACTTGTACGCTCACTCCACACCGAGCAGTTCAATCACCATCCCGGCCAACTCATGATGCAATGTGGACGGGAAACGTTCGGTTTACCAACGATGGGCTCCTGGTTGACTTATGGACTGGGCAGTGAGACGCAAAATTTACCGGGATACGTTGTCTTGAATAGCGGACGCGGATCTTCGGGCGGCGCGACGTTATGGCAGTCCGGGTTCTTGCCATCAAGTCACGCCGGCGTGCTTTTCCGAAATCAGGGAGAACCTGTTCTCAACCTGACCAACCCGCCCGGCGTTCCAATGTCACTGCAACGCGCAGGTCTCGACGCATTAAACAAAATGAACGCCAACCGATACAGCGAAATAAATGACCCTGAAATCGCGGCCAGAATCGCTTCCTACGAACTCGCATTTCGAATGCAAACCGCTGCACCAGAGTTGATCGACCTTAGCAAAGAATCTCAGCAGACTCTGGACTCCTATGGCGTTGACCGAGATGAACCCAAGGATTTGGGTGGACGAGGGAAACAGGGAGACACCTACCGTAGCTTTGCCAAAAACTGCCTACTAGCAAGGCGAATGGTTGAACGGGGAGTTCGATTCGTCAACATCATCTACGCATCATGGGATCACCACAGCAATATTCCGAAGGAATTGCCCTACAACGCAGGATGTGTCGATCAACCCATCGCGGCTCTGATCAGAGACCTCAAACAAAGAGGGATGCTTGACTCCACGATGGTGGTTTGGGGAAGCGAATTCGGGCGCACCCCGCTAGGCGAGAACCGAAACGGAAAACGTGAGGTAGGAACCGGTAGAGACCATCACCCCTATTCCTTCAGCATGGCACTGGCCGGTGGCGGGCTCAAGGGCGGGCTAACCTATGGAAAAACAGATGAAATCGGGTGGCACGCGACTGAAGATCGGGTGCACATCAACGACTTGCACGCCACCATGCTGCACCAGTTTGGACTCGACCACCTCAAACTCACTCACCGATTTCAAGGCAGGGATTACCGACTCACGGATGTTGGCGGAAAAGTGATCCCAGAATGGATCAGTTGAGCATGGATCCACACGACACGGTTACAGTGTCGAACTGACAGCATGCTGAGCTTGTAAATGCTGGCAACAGTCCTACCGGTCCCATGAGTGCCACGGCGTTATTCTGCTGGCGTTGCGTGCAGAAAATCAAAACGACAGTCCTTATGCAAGGATGTCATGTACCACACGTGCAGGTTCTACACCGGTCAGACGGAAGTCAAGTCCTTGGGAGCGATACGAGAAGCGTTCATGCTCGATCCCCATTAGATGTAATACAGTCGCGTGTAAGTCTCGGACATGAACCGGATCTACCACTGCGTTATAGCTGTAGTCATCTGTCGCTCCATAGCTAACGCCGCTTTTAACGCCCCCACCTGCCATCCAGATCGTGAAGCAACGTGGATGATGGTCCCGCCCCCCCTCCGGGCTATCCCATTTTCCTTGGCCAGCTGGGCTTCTCCCAAATTCTCCTCCCCAAATCACGAGCGTGTCCTCAAGCATACCCCGCTGTTTGAGGTCTTTGATCAATGCGGCACTGGCTTGATCGGTATCGCGACAACGGGCCGTGCACCAACTACGTAATCTACTGTGGTGATCCCAATCGGGGTGAAACAGCTGAATAAAGCGGACGCCCCTTTCGGCCAAACGTCGGGCGAGGATGCAATTGGCGGCATAACTGCCTCCGCGTCTTGAGTCAGGGCCATACATTTCGAAGGTCGACTCAGGCTCATCACTGACATCTGTCAAGTCTGGAACGCTTGCCTGCATTCGATAGGCCATTTCATACTGCTGAATGCGTGTAGTAATCTCGGGATCACCTGTTTGCTGCTCTCGAATGGCATTGATCTCGTTGAGGCCATTTAGCATACCCCGACGAAGTTCTCGTGGCAGACCATCCGGATCGTTCAGGTATAGTACCGGATCCTTTGCACTACGCAGCTTCACGCCTTGGTATTCAGACGGCAGAAAGCCACTACCCCAATAATGGTCATATAGCGGCTGGTCACTACCCCGCTTCATTTTCGAAAGAAGCACAAGATAATCTGGCAAGTCACGATTCTCACTCCCAAGCCCGTAGCTGAACCAGCTCCCCATACTCGGCCGCCCCGTGAGATGGTGCCCTGTGAGAAACTTTGTCATTGCAGGCGCATGATTGATCTGATCGGTGACCATGGACTTCACAAAACACAGTTCGTCCGCAATGTCGGCAATGTGTGGTAACCAGTCACTTACGGTCGCTCCTGACTGCCCGCATCGCCGGAATGTAGAGTGCGCAGGCATTACCAGCTGCGGCTTTCCCTTGGTCATACCGGTAAGTCGCTGCCCACCTCGAACGCTATCGGGCAACTTTTGACCTGCAAGTCTGGCCAGCTCAGGTTTGTGATCATAAAGCTCCAGCTGAGAAGGTCCTCCCGATTGAGTCAAAAATATCACGCGTTTCGCCTTGGGTGCGAAATGCGGGACGTGCTCTGAAGCGACCAAGTCAGACGAATCAGCTTGCCCCGACAATAGCCCACTAAGCGCCATCGCTCCGACACCAACGCCGGCACCGCGGCCAAGGAAGTACCGTCGTGTCTCGGAAAGCTGGTCGAAATCTGGCGGTACCCTATCATTCATGGGTAATACTCTCATCTAAATTCATGATCAAATTCGCTATCAACATCTCAGCTGCCAAGTCAATCTCTGACACACCTTCTGCATCTGCCAATTGCCCCACCGAAACAAACGCTTTCGCCGCAGAAGGCTCTCGACTGTAGTAAGAATGTGCAGTGCGATGTTCCCGCTTTAGAATCGCTATCTCGTTAGCATCGGGGGACCTGAACAACACCGACTGGAACATACTTTCCAGACGCACATCGACACTTGAATCAGCATGCTCTAACCAAACCTTCTCCGCCAGGGTCCGAGCGGACTCCAAAGCAGTCAAGTCATTCAACAGCGTAAGTGCCTGAAGCGGCGTATTGGTTCGACGGGGTACCACTTCACACGTCCGCCTCATCGCTGAGTCAAACAGGAACGTCGGTGCGCTGCTCCGACGCCAAAACGTGTAGAGCGTGCGACGGTATTGCCCCGGCCCCAACGTGGGTTCATAGGTAAACCGCCCCATGAACTGATCCTGCCAGACTCCTACTGGCTGATAAGCGAATATAGGGGGTCCACCGACGGTACGATTGAGCAATCCACTGGCAGCCAACGAAGCATCGCGAATCATCCAACTTGGAAGCCGGAAGCGTGCGCCGCGACCCAGCAACTGATTCTCGGGGTCGCGTTCTAATAGTTCCTTCGAGACGCTGCTGTCCTGCCGGTAGGTTTCACTGGTCACAATACGTCTGATGAGGTGTTTCAGGTCCCATTCATGCTCCATGAAATCGACTGCCAGCCAATCCAACAACTGGGGGTGAGTCGGCATTTCCCCCTGGGCCCCAAAATCGCTTGGTGTCCGCACCAAGCCGGCCCCGAAGAACAACTGCCACACATGGTTCACGATCACACGTGCCGTCAGTGGATTGTGTCGCGACACAATCCAACGTCCCAATTCCAGTCGATCATTAACGGACTCACTTTGCCTCTGCGTCACTGCGGGCAGCACACCGGGTTCCACTTCCTCGCCATGCTCATTCCAGACGCCTCGTACCAGAACATGCGTCTTCCGTTTCTCATCTCGTTCCTTCAAGACCGTCACATTCAAGCTTCCGGCAGCCTTTTTGGCATCGTTCAGTTGCCGCGAAGCCTTCTCATACTTCTCAGCAGCGAGTCGCCACGGAGCATGATCGGCAAGGAATTGATCTTGAAGTTTCTTCCTCAAACCGGCCTGCACGTCTTTTGCGGTGAACGCAATTCCCTGCGTTGAGTCATTGCTCTTCGCTATTGCGTCAGCGAGCTCTTGAAGTGGCATCGGTTTTAGCGAGCGAACTGCATTTCCGCGCTGATCGGTGACGCTCAGGCGAAATTTTGCCATCAACTCCCGAGGCGCAAGCGATCGCTGTAATAAAGCAACTTCCACCTCACCATCATCGGATAAAACCAACGGATCACTTAATTCAAACACAGCGACCTGCACCGGCTCAACGGATTTGGTTCTTGTCGTCCAACCGGTCCGCGGATCATCGTCCAATGTGCCCGCGACTCGTCCATATTTGCTGTCTGCCCCTTTTCCCTCGACATTTGCAGATGCGTGTTTCAGAGCGATGTCGATCACAGACGAGTCCCTGCGACTTTTCACCTGCAACTTAACATTCGTAAGGATGAATTCACCCGTTTCAGCGAAGGAATATTTTCCTTCTTGGTGCGACACATCGGAGAATACCTCGAGACGAATTCCTGTGATTCTATCTAGGGTATTTGCGGGCACTTTCAAGAAGTAATCATCCTGCACCACTTGGCTATTGTTTGCCGTGACAATGCCGTCAGAATCAGCGGCGAGCATCGTTCCTTCGGTCGTCCGTAATTCACTGGGTCGAACAATCGTCCACGGCTCAAAAGGCGGCTGAGCTTTTTCGATCATTCGAGTCAACTCGGCAGTAAAAGCATCCTCACTATCAAGCTTTACCTGATCAAGTGCTGCTTTCATCTGTTCAAGAACCTGCTGACTTTCATCAATCGCGGGTTGCACCAACGCAGACTTATAGGCAAGAAACGGCTTGGCCCCGCCACCTGCAGCGCCCGTTTCATCGATACTGTTAAAAAACGCCGTCAGACTGTAGTAGTCACTCTGTGAGATAGGATCGAACTTGTGGTCATGGCACTGTGCACATCCAAGCGTAAGCCCTAACCATAGCGTTCCCATGGTATTCGTCCGGTCGAGCACGTAATCAACCCTTGATTCCGAAGGGTCACGTCCACCTTCCCCATTGTGCATGTGATTCCGGTGGAAACAGGTGGCAAGCCGTTGTTCATCAGTTGCCTCCGGCAGTAAATCACCTGCAAACTGCTCAATCGTGAATTGGTCAAACGGCATGTTGTCATTGAACGCAGCGACAACCCAATCACGCCATGGCCAATTTTGTCGCGTGGCATCGGCTTGAAACCCATCTGTATCACTGTAGCGTGCGCCGTCGAGCCACCACATTGCCATCCGCTCACCAAAGTGTTTTGAATCCAGCAGCGTGTTGACCCATTGCTCCCACTGTCTCGAGTCTGTTACTTCGCCAAGTTGCGTGAAATCAGATCCAGAAGGCGGCAGCCCCGTGAGGTCAAAAGACAGCCTTCGTATGAGGGTATGCCGTGCCGCTCCATCCGACATCGTGAGTCCCTCAGTCTGCAAACGCTTCTTCACAAAGTAGTCGATCGGGTGGATCTCTCCGGCTTCGGCAGGTATGCCAACAGCAACGGGAGGCTCAAACGACCAATGCTCACCCCACTCTGCGCCCTCAGCAATCCATTTTGTAATGATTGCAATCGCCTCCGTCGAAAGCGGCTTTTTGTGCGAGTCTATCGGTGGCATCAAATCCGCCCCCTCGTCTCCACGAATACGATTTAAAAGCACGCTCTTTTCCGGCTTACCGGGAACCACGGCAGCATACCCCCCTAAATCCGTGATAGCCCCTTCACGGGTATCCAGTCGAAGCTCAGTTGAACGCGCTCCCTCATCAAAACCATGGCACGCCAGACAATTGTTCGACAACAAGGGCCTGACATCCCGGTTGAAATCCACCGGTTCATCTGCCTTGATAAATACTCCCGTCCCACTCAACCACAACCCGACAGCTAAAGCGGGACCAAGGGCTGAACACCAACGGTAACGCCTCTGCCCCACGAGAAAAAACAACAAGGGATGTAGAACAAACAGAGACATTTACCTAAAGCCAAGTGACAATGATCGCTAACCTGAACACTAACCATTATTGTAGCGGCAGCTGGCTACAACGTCTTGCACAGACAGAACATGTTTTTGCATAAATCGCGCATCGGAGCAGAATTCCGTCAAACATCTTCCTCAAAACACTGCCTGAAGTTTTTCCACAGCGTTTTCATCATTCAGCTACATCCGTAACTTTCCGAGGTTTTGGTAGAAACCCATTCCGGAACAAACTGAATACCTTCACAGTAATCCTCCCTTGACCGAGCGCCCTGGTAATTAACTAGCAACCGTCGACTTAAACGCAGTCACCGCGGCGCAGCTTGCTCACGTTGACCAAGACGAACAGTTGCACGTTTTCAAGTAACCAGCCTTCCAAGTCGGAATGATTCCCGCTCCCTACACCCTGTTCGATATCCCTTCTAGATGCAAACGATATTACAATCAACGGGGCGATAGCTCGTCAGTATTTACCAAAACGCCACCAAGGGCATTCTCCTACGCCACATGTACAGCTAGTTGCGTCAGCCGATAGTCAAGCCGTTTGCGCTATCTACATTTCCTACCACCATGAACCATGCACGAGCCACCCTTTGTCATTCAGCACCAAACCTTTACGGCTCACACGATGCTACACCACCGCAGCCTGCACGAATGCGTCTGCCTTGCTCATCGCGCCGACATCAACGCCACAATTAAAGACACTGATACTGCTGGTTGTTTTGTTTGGATTCAACCTGTTTCCAATCCACTGTCAATCAGCGGAACCTCCAACCTACGATCTCGTGATTTATGGAGGCACGTCGGCTGGAATTTCGGCAGCAGTTCAAGCAAGCCGCATGGGGGCTTCGGTAATTGTACTCGAGCCCTCAAGTCGCATTGGAGGCTTGACCACGAGTGGTCTGGGCCAAACAGACATCGGAAAAAAGCAGGCAATCGGAGGTATCTCAAGAGAATTTTATCAGCGAGTTCGGCAACACTACGCTGACGATTCGAATTGGCACTGGGAGCGGAAAGCTTCTTATCGGAGCGGAGGACAAAGCCGCACCAACGCGGATGAAGATACGATGTGGACCTTCGAACCTTCCGTAGCACTCAAGATCATGCAAGATCTGGTCAATGAGCACAGAATACCGATTATTCTGAACGCAAAATTGGATCGCACCTCACTTCAGGACGACAACACTCGCGTCAAAGGCGTCATCATGCAGGACGCAACGATACGGGAGCTCATCATGGAAGACCAAACACGGTATCGAGGCCGTGTCTTCATCGATGCAACCTATGAGGGTGACTTATTAGCCGGCGCAGGCATATCCTACATGGTTGGTCGCGAGAGTGCCGAAACATATGGCGAATCTCTTAACGGTGTTCAAACCCAACGAGCTCTGCATCATCAACTTCGCCCAGGAATTGATCCCTACCAGGTCCCCGGCGATCCCAAAAGTGGTTTACTACCTGGAATCGACGTAACCGGGCCCGGTGTTGAACAAGATGGTGACCACAGAGTCCAGGCATTCTGTTTTCGCATGTGCCTGACCGACCATCCCAGGAATCGCTTGAAAATTTCAAAGCCAGCAGATTATGACGCGCGTGATTACGAACTCCTGTTTCGCAACTTCGAAGCGGGCGCAAAAGTTCTGCCCTGGTCATTCTCACTGATGCCGAACCGAAAAACTGACATCAACAACAACCGAGGTGCCTCCACAGATTTCATCGGCCAAAGCTATCGCTACCCCGAGGCAACGTATGAACAACGGGAGGCCATCATTGAGGACCACCTTCACTACCAGCAAGGCCTACTGTGGACACTCGCGAATCATCCCCGGGTTCCGATAGCCATGAGGCAGCAAGTCTCCAAATGGGGACCATGCCGTGACGAGTTTTCGAATCCTGATGGGTGGCAGCGTCAGCTCTATATTCGCGAAGCTCGTCGGATGATAGGCGCAACCGTAATGACACAGAACCATTGCCAGGGAACCATTGTGGCAAGACAACCTGTTGGACTTGCCGCTTACACGATGGACTCACATCACGTGCAACGCTACGTGGACTCTAACGGCCATGTTCAGAACGAGGGAGACGTGCAGGTTGGTGGATTCTCACCCTATGGTATCGAATACGGCTCGCTAACTCCGAAAGAAACGGAGTGTGACAATCTTTTGGTACCAGTCTGCCTAAGCGCATCCCACATCGCATTCGGCTCAATTCGCATGGAACCCGTCTTCATGGTATTAGGCCAAACGTCGGCCACTGCTGCAATTCAAGCTATCCGTGAGAAAAGCCCAGTTCAAAAAATTCATTATGCAACCCTACAACGCCAACTGCTTCAGGACAAACAAGTCCTCCGTTGGTCGCAACCCGAGCCCACGTCGCCGTTGAGTACGGACCCGAAAACATTTTCCGGTCTCGTCACGGATGACAACCAAAGTGACCGCACCGGATTTGATTCCATCAGCCAGTCCACCGGTCCGTTTCTGGGATCACACTATCGGCACGACAGCAATGCTGGCAAGGGAAAGCAAAATGCCACCTACACCTTTAACATCCAAAAGTCGGGCAAATACAAGTTGCAACTTGCGTGGACACCACACCGCAACCGCGCCACCAATGTTCCCGTCCTCCTTACCTCCGTTACCGGCCAACAGACCATCCTTCTGAATCAGCAAAAAAAACCCAATGAAGCTCCTTTTGGAACGGTTGGAACTTTCACCCTTGCAGCCGGCGTTGTTACTGTGACTGTTGGTAACACAGACACCAACGGATATGTGATTCTTGACGGCGCGCGACTGCTTGCGATTACAAACCCGTCCTCGTCCCCATGACGCCTCTGATAAGCATTTGTCTATTCAGCATTTGTCTATCTCGAGTCGCTGGTTCCTCCACTCAACTCGGTATTTCGCCAGACTCCCCAGCTAAGACAAAGTGTGTGTTGGAACCGTGACGGACAACTAAAACCCCGAGGCTCTGCCTGCAAATTACTGACGGTTTGTGCTATTGTATGAACAAGCCTTCGTCTAAGTCCAAAACACAGGTAGTTGCTGTTGATGAATTCGCAGAATCTGAAAAAGCGTGCAGTGACATCCCTGCTTCCCCAACTACTTTTTTTAGTTTCTGCGTCAATCATCTTTGTGCTATCAACTACGGCACAGGTCAGTGCGGAAGAGTATACAGAAGGCGAGAAGCTATTCGCATTGCAGATCAAACCGCTGTTCGCCGATAAGTGCCTCGCCTGTCATGGCGCGGAACCTGAGGATTTGGGTGGCAACTTCGACATGCGAACTCGCACCGCAATGCTCAAGGGTGGTGACTCATTCGAAGCCGACGTGCTGATACCGGACGCCGGTCGCGACAGTTTTCTTTACCTGGCGACGACCCGTAAGGAACCTGGTTACGAGATGCCACCAAAGGAGTCAGAAAGCCTTACGAGCGAAGAGTCCAACTGGATTCGGCAGTGGATCGATTTAGGTGCGCCGTGGCCGACAGATGAGACGGTCGAGCGGATACGCCAAAAGTACGCGGAAGGTCTAGTCGTGGCGACTTCAGGTGGTCTCGCCGATGAATGGAACAACCGTCGTTACGAAGCGTCCAAATTGTGGGCATACCAACCTCTGAAAGTAGTCCAACCCCCTGCCGGCATTCATCCTGTGGACTGGTTTATTGACCGAAAACTTAACGCCATGGATATCCCGGCGGCCCCCAATGCAACGGCCCTTGAACTGGCGCGACGTCTGACGTTTAACTTGACTGGCCTGCCACCTGAAACTCAAACCAACTGGCCCAAGACGAGTGATTTCTCAGAAGCCTATCAAACCAATCCCGAAACAGCAGTTCAGGACTTGGTAGCGGAGTTGATGAGCTACCCGCAGTACGGCGAAAAGTTTGCCCAGCATTGGCTAGACGTCGCCCGATATGCCGACACCGCAGGTTTCGCAAACGATTACTCGCGCCCAAACGCTTGGCGGTACCGCGACTATGTGGTTCGATCGTTCAATGAGGATAAACCCTACTCAGAGTTCGCGCGTGAGCAAATCGCCGGCGACGAATTGAACCCGAAATCGATCGACCATCGCATTGCCACTGGGTTTCTTCGCATGGGACCCTGGGAGCAAACGGGCATGAGTGTCTTTCGCATCACCCGGCAACAATGGCTTGATGATGTCACCGACTCGGTGGGGCAGACGTTCCTCGGTCACGCACTTCAATGCGCCAAATGTCACGACCACAAATTTGATCCGATTCCCACGCGGGATTACTACCGCATGATGGCAGTTTTCTCAACGACACAATTTGCAGAAAAGGACACGCCTTTTCTTTCGGCCGAGAACCAACGGGACTTCACGGCAACCAACGATTGGCTCAGCAGCAAAATCGGGTCGTATGCGAAACAACGCGATGCTCTTCAGAACAAAATCGCTCAACAGAAAAAGTCCGAAACGGGAGCCGCCCAAGTTGGAAATAACGGTCTCGACCCGGGGGATGAAAATTCACTCGCGCGCATCAAAAAAAACATCGCAAGACACAACCTCGAACTTGATAAGACAAAACCCATCGCCCTGACGGTCTACACAGGAAAAACCATTGAGCGAAAAGCGGTCAGTTCACGCCTGCGGGTTCCAACGCAACCATGGGAAAAGGGCATCTTGGAAGCAGACACGATCTTGTTGAATGGTAACGCCTACACTGCTGGTGATCCGGTCACCCCAGGTGCACTGTCTGCAGCACAAAGCCTCGGGAACATGATGCCCACTGAATTCCCAGACAAACAAGGTACACGGCGGCTCGCATTGGCAAACTGGATCACCGCCCCAGATAATCCACTTACCGCAAGAGTAATGGTCAATCGGGTTTGGGCCTGGCATTTTGGTAGAGGCTTAGCGGGAAATCCAAACAACCTGGGCAGCACCGGAAAAACGCCTTCCCACCCTGAATTACTCGATTTCCTTGCGAACTGGTTCATCAACCACGATTGGTCCGTGAAGCAACTCAATCAGCTGTTACTCACTTCCAAAACGTACCGAAGAAGTAGTCGCCACCCGGAAGCGACGCTGACGGGAGAAAAGGACCCAGACAATCGATTCCTTTCCGTTTTCCCTCCACGAAGATTGACTGCCGAGGAATTTCGAGATGCGATGCTGGCCGTGAGCGGCGAATTGAATGCAACGGTAGGAGGCGTCCCGTGTCGACCAGACATCAATCTCGAAGTTGCCATGCAGCCCCGACAGATCATGGGTGGCACCGCATCCGTCTACGAACCTGATCCCCTTCCCGCGCAACGGAACCGTCGCACCATCTATACAGAAAAGATCCGTGGGCTGCGTGACCCTTTCATGGAGTTGTTCAACCAGCCAGGGCCTGATAAATCCTGTGAACTGCGTCAAACATCCACAGTCGCTCCGCAAGCGTTGACTCTAATGAATGCCGAGGAGATCCAGGACCGATCATTAGCATTCGCCGCTATGCTGATTAAACAAAACCCATCAGATGACGCGGTCATACGTTCCGCTTTCCTCCGAGCTTTGGGCCGCGAGCCAACGGTAACAGAATCCCAAAAATGCATGCAGCACTGGCACCGGTGCACCAGCGCGGAAGCACATGTCCAACATCAAGTGCCCACCTATCCTGCCAGTACAGTACGCAAAGTGATGGCGGAAAAAACCGGCGAACCGTATGAATTCGTTGAACACATGCCTGCATACGAAACTTATGTCCCCGATTTACAACCACACCAAACGGATGCACGCACCCGAGGTCTGGCTCAGGTTTGCCTCGTCATCCTGAATCTCAATGAATTTGCCTATCTTGACTGATTGAACGTCAGCAGTCCTGAATACCCATTAAAACACGACGTGCGTTAACTTTTGTTTTCTAAAGAAGACAGCTCATGCAGACTGCATCTACCCAACATTCACTCGCCGTACCCACACGTAGAGATATTCTGTACGGGTTCGGCGCCGGGATAGGCTCGCTCGCTCTCACTTCCCTTCTGAACGCAGACTCCCCACCCCAAGCAGATTCCTCTCAGCCAACCAAAGCACACCATCCGCCGCGCGCCAAACGATGCATCTTCTTGATGATGGAAGGTGGCCCCTCCCACCTTGATACCTTCGATCCCAAGCCTGAGTTGAACAAACGCCACTTGCAGGAATTCACGCGTTCGGGCAAAGAGCAGAGTGCCATGTCATCTGGCAAACGTTATTTCGTAAAAAGCCCGTTCGAGTTCAAACAGGCGGGTGAATGCGGTGCCGACATCAGCACCGAGTTTGAACACCTGCAAACCTGTGTCGACGACATTTGCTTTTACCGTGGTGCCTACGTTGAATCTGTCAATCATCCGACAGCGTGTTACCACGTCAACACCGGCAACCGATTCGGCGGTGATCCCGCCTTGGGCGCCTGGGTAACTTACGGTCTGGGAACCGAGAACCAGAATCTTCCTGGATTTGTCGTCCTTCCCAGAACCAGTTATCCCCAGGGAGGGGCGGGAAACTGGAGCAACGGGTTCTTTCCTGCCCAATACCAAGGCACACCCCTGCGGGCAGCCGGCAGTCCGATTCTCGATCTGAACCCTCCAACCCGCATCAATCGAGATCGACAGCGAGAGAATCTAGATCTCTTAGCGTCCCTGAATCGCGAGCACCTAGCAATTCGGCGCGGCCGCACTGAGCTTGACGCCCGCCTCAACTCCTACGAACTCGCTTACCGGATGCAAGCCGAAGTCCCTGAAGTACTCGACTTTAATACAGAATCAGAGTCGACACTGCAGATGTATGGCATTGACCAACCCAAGACTGAAACGTTTGGGCGAAAATGCCTACTGGCGCGACGCTTAATCGAAAAGGGCGTGCGGTTCGTCCAGGTTTATTCGGGTAACTGGGACAGTCACGACTATATCCATCGCGCCCATGGCTCGCTGATTAACGCGGTGGACAAGCCGATTGCAGCTTTGTTGAAAGATCTGAAGCAGCGAGGCTTATTGAAAGATACGCTTGTGGTCTGTTGCGGAGAATTTGGAAGAACTCCCGACAACGGCCAACGAAGTGGCGGTAAATCATACGGCAGAGACCACAATGCCAACGCCATGGCAATGTGGTTTGCTGGTGGTGGAACCAAGGCGGGGCATACCATTGGTGCAACGGACGAAATAGGTGGCAAAGCTGTTGAATGCGCACATCACATACGGGATGTCCACGTTACCCTGCTACACTTGCTGGGGCTTGATGATAATCGATTGACGTTTTATCACGCCGGCAGATTCAAGCAACTAAGCCAATTCGGTGGGCAAGTGATCAACGAATTACTGGGGTGACCCTCGTGTTTGATCGCCTTTGCGCTGCGACTACGTGGCCCTAACACAAAGCCGAACGATGCAGCAACAATCTACTTTGGCAGAAGTGATCAAAACCGCCAGACCAGGATTCTGGCCTACACATCTGTGGTTCTACATGCTGCCCTTCGCAGGACGTGACATGTTCTCATCGTTTCCGTTCTGGGCCGGTGCGGTCTACGTCTGCTTTCCACTGGGTCTACTGACCTACGGCTGGAACGACCTCGGCGACCATGAAACCGATCGGGTCAACCCGAGAAAAAACAGTTGGCTTTTCGGGGCAGTACCAACCGTGTCTCTACGAAAACGTCTGCCGGGCATCATCCTCGCGACACAACTGCCATTCCTCATCATCTTTACATGGACCGCAGGTCCGAAGATGCTCGGGTGGTTCGCTGCTCTCGCTATAGCAAACGCATGCTACAACACAATAGGCCTCAAACGACTGCCAGTACTCGACCTCTTGAATCAAGTCGGCTACGTACTTATTTTTCTTCTTGCTAGTTGGCTCTGCAACCTGCCCCAACTCAACACACCTGCCATTGTCTTTGGCGCGATCTTCGCGATGCAGAGCCATCTGTTCGGTCAACTGATGGATATCGATGAGGATAGGCAAGCAGGTCGTCATTCAACCGCTGTCGTGATCGGTGTAATACCTTCAAAACTTTTGCTGGTCACCATCATGCTCGCTTTGACGCTGATCGCGTACCGCTACTTCCGGAGTCCCGTGGTCGCGCTCTTCATGGCCAGCGGATGCGTGTTTTTTCTCATCGACACAGTCTTCGGACCACGCCGCTACCCCGTCTGGTTCAGCGTCTCTTTTTTCATCGCGTGGAACCTTGTCGTGATCGCATCGATGCACTTCGTCTGGCGTTATGGAATTTTCCTTACTGGTGCATGAGCAACGAGAATCATGGATGGATTACGCAGATCATTGATACCCCGAACCTCCCCGTGGACGCCACGGCCGCATGGCAAGTCAGTATCCGATTCAAACTGGACATCCAATCGATCAGGCGGAGTCCTAGTCTTCACTCCGACTGACAGCCAGCCCGTTGTTCAACCCAAACGCTGATTCTGTGCTGAAAACCAGGAAGTATGCTGCACCGCGATGAATTGCCGATGCACGCCCTTAGTCGACGCAGTACTCAACTCGTTACTCAACTCGGTACTCAACTCAGTACTCAACTCAGTACTCAACTCAGTACTCAACTCAGTACTCAACTCAGTACTCAACTTGAGGTAGCTATCGCTCGCTCTGGCAACGGCAGTGAAGTCCTGAGTCGATGTCATGCATAAAAACTGAAGCACTGCGGTCTGTCTCACACTCGAATACTTCAACTCGCACTTTGGTCGCATAACCCTTCAGCTTATGAGTCGTTGCAATTTTGCCGGCTCGGCTTGCCCCGGCAAAGGAAAAACAAACAAGGGCCCTGCGTGTCATCATCATGTGGCGACCTCAGCCATCACGTAAGAACATCTGAATGACCGAGGGAAATCTGAAACCACCAACATTGCCGAAGGCTGTCCGTGGATATGCACGACAGACAGTGTGGAGCATCTATATCGGTCGCTGAAAATGGCTGCCCCAAGATCACGAAACTCATCACTCGCGACGAAGCTAATGATCCACAAAACACGTGTAACCCAATTTGTCTGCTTGTTCGGTATACCAACAGTTTTTCAGAATTCTTGACCCAGCCCAACCGATAAGAAACATTCCAAGGCTGGACTTATATGATTAAGCACGGAAGTTCCATCATCTACAAAGGAAAATCCGTGCGTAAACTGGTCCCCTTAATTCTTATCATCGTTGCTGGCTGCGGTTCAACCGGTCGCAACATCTTTCGACCGACCAGCAAAGCTGGCTGTGCGCAAGCTCCCTGCGATTCATCCTGTGGCTGCATTGAGCCAACTGGTCAAGTGATACTCAATGAGTATCCGTTGCCCGAGAAAGCTATCCAATCAGAGTAGCGATGGTGCCAGGAGCCGTTGGGTTCAGATAGAAAGCATTTATTCGCACCTCATTGCGGAAGGCAATTCATATAGCTGCACTCTGTATTTCATCCGTTGGATGCGATTTTCGCTGCCAAATAGAAGTTGTTGCTTCTAACGCGGAAAACAGAGTATTGCTAAAGATTTTGGGTAGTTCACAAGCAATGCTGCTTTGTAAGAAGGTCCACGGCTTCCGAAAAAACGGTTCTGCCTTCCCTGAAGTACTCTGCCGTCTCTGCAGCTCGTTGCTAAAAGGGAGTTCGACATGCAGATGAGACGTGCGCGGACAACAGCGAAAGGAAACCGCAAGCTGATCAAGAACGCTCGCTCCAAGCTTCCCAGAGCATCATAGGCAGCGGGCACCAACCAAGACCTCACAGAGCGGTCCGAAAAGAATCGTCTCCAACATGGCTGCCTTCCGACAGCCGTGTCATAAACATCGGCTAAAAACTCTTAGGAAGGTGGCTTGAATTTAGGAGCAGCAGGCTCCAGCGGTTCATCCTCTATCTCCTCGGTCAAACCTGAAGTCGAGGACTCGTCACCGATAAACGCATTCTTTGCTTCACGTTCTGCGGTTTTGAACTGCTGCTGAACATCATTCAATCCACGTCGGAATTCGCGATAACTGCCTCCAAATTTGCGGGCAACCTCAGGTAGGTTGCTACCGAACAGGAGAACCGCAATCACTCCGATCACGACCATCTCAAAGGGACCGAGCCCAAACATTTCTAATTCGACTCGTCAGAAGGTGCAGAATTATCTTCATCCTCGGCCGTATCGCTCATGCCGCGTTTGAATTCATTGGTGCTCCGACCAAGATTTCGCATCAAACCAGGCAGTTTCTTACCGCCGAAAAGCAGCAGAACGACGAAGCCAACGATCAACATCTCGGGGAGACCCGGCATGCCAAACGCTAACAAAAACCCATCAGTGGTTACGGTCATGATTCACTCTCGCAAAGAGGTTCTAGTAGGAGAACCCCAACGCTGACCGGCGAAAGCGGGTAGGTCGATCGCCCGAGTAATCTCGGGTCGAACACCTCCTGAACCGACGTGTCGGGGAATGTCGAGCGAGCAAACACGCCCGCTTCCTCTCATTCTATTACGATTCGCCAGTTCGTCAAAGCCTCCGACCACCAGAAACACCCCCAAAGACGTTTGTGCCAACGAACAAAGCTGCGTAAAGCCCTCATTTTCCGACTCACCCCAAAAAACAGCTTCGGTAGCACCAGGGTCACTAAAATACTCGCCCCATTCTGAGATGATCATCAAAGCTGGAGATCAGAAAACCGAACCCTTGACAAGGCAGGGGGCATGAATGATCATGTATTTACTGAGATTCGTTCTCATTAAGGAAAAACGATGGACACTACACTCGATCAACTGCAGCCCGGACAGCGAGCCAACATCATCCGCATTTCGGGTGCAGACGGTATCGCTTCAAGGTTGCGAGAAATGGGTTTTGTTCCCGGTGAGCTTGTACATTTCGTACGCCCAGCTCCCCTTGGGGATCCACTGAAGTGTTCCGTGCATGGTAGTCGAATCGCAGTCCGATGCGGTGAAGCTCGCCGTGTGTTTGTTGAACCGATTGGATAATCCCCGCCTGCCATGGGATTGTCCGAAGAGTGGCAACCCCGCCGACTCCAAGACGCTCCGTTTGGATGTCTCTCACCCCTTGGCCCCGCTGACTAACCGCGGAATTTCACCATAGAGCCGTTACCACCATGGCATCTGTTCCCAACGTCGGCGCCGCCGAAGCTCATGGACAACTCCGAGTCGCCTTGGTCGGTAATCCGAACACAGGAAAGAGCACTTTATTCAACGCTTTGGCGGGAATGAATGTGCGGACGGGAAACTACCCTGGCGTCACCATTGAGAAGAAAACCGGAGTCTGTGAACTCGAGACAGGCAAGATCACGCTAGTGGATTTGCCTGGCACCTACTCACTTGCCCCCCGTTCCCCGGACGAACTGGTCGCTGTTGAAGTACTCACTGACAACGTGACACAACCCGGGGGAGTGAATCTGATTGTTTGTGTCGTCAATGCACTACTACTGCAACGAAACCTTTTTCTCGTCAGTCAACTGCTTGAACTTGGAAAACCCGTTGTACTCGCCTTGAACATGATCGATGTTGCCGAGTCACGCGGTATGCAAATCGATATCAACCGATTATCCGAACAACTCGGTGTCCCCGTCGTAGCCACCTCAGCCGCAAAACGCACCGGGATCAACGACCTGAAAGAATCCATCGCTCAGCAGCTCAACACCAACGCACAACAACACGACCGCATTCGGATTCTGCCACCAGAATTCTATTCATCCGTAGATCGTTTCCGCGATTCGCTAATGGCAACCAACAATGCAAGCGAATCAAGTCTACCGGACCATTATCTTCTGGAACGCATGGTCCTTGATCGGGGTGGTGAACCGGAAGCACAGGTGATACGCAAATTCGGACCCTCTGCAGCCGCATCGCTTGCGACGATCCGTGAGGAACTCACACAAACCCTCGGCAACCCGATCGACATAGAATGTAATGCACGTTACGCATGGGCAAAGACCAAGCTTGAATCTGTCTTCAAAAACGATTCAAGCCCTTCATCACAAGCGACTGATCGATTAGATGCGATCTTTACCCACCGCGTGATTGGTTTGGTTTGTTTCGTACTCATGATGTTTTTGATTTTCCAGTCGATTTACACGTTTGCTGCTTGGCCGATGGACCTGATCGACGCGGCAACTACCGGGATAACTGATGCTGTCTGCAGCGTGATGGAACCCGGTAAGTTACGCAGCTTGATCACTGACGGCATCATCGCCGGAGTTGGCGGCGTGCTTATTTTCCTGCCCCAAATCGCGTTATTGTTTTTGTTTCTCGCCTTGTTAGAAGATTGTGGTTACATGGCCCGTGCGGCTTTTCTCGTTGACCGCGTCATGACAACCTTTGGACTCAGTGGGAAATCATTCCTACCAATGATGAGTTCCTTCGCCTGTGCTGTCCCGGGTGTGATGGCAAGCCGCGTGATTGAGAATCGCAGAGACAGATTTGCAACCATCATGGTGGCTCCACTGATGAGTTGCAGTGCAAGGCTCCCGGTTTACCTGCTTTTGATTGCCGCATTCATCCCTAGCACCACCTACTTTGCTGGCTGGGTCTCACTTCCAGCAATTGTCCTGATGTCGATGTACCTCGTCGGGGTGGTTGCCGCTATCCCGGTGGCATGGATTCTGAAGAAAACATTACTGCGTGGTGAAGTCGCTCCTTTCGTGCTCGAACTACCCGAATACAAGATCCCGTCAGCTAAGGTCGTTCTGTCGCGAGTCTGGGCTGCCAGTAAGGCCTTTGTGATTCGCGCCGGCACGTTGATTTTTGCCGCTTCTATTCTGATTTGGTTCGCTGGCTTCTGGCCGGGTGATCACACCAATCAATACCGCTTGGAGGCTGAATTAGATGCCTTCCAGGGCCCCCCTGAAGCGAGGCAAACGCTGGTAGCAGATCTTAATGCGGAAAGCAGTCGTCTGCTGGAGAACAGCATCCTTGGGCGCACGGGACATCTGATTGAGCCAATCGTTCGTCCCCTGGGTTGGGACTGGAAAATTGGCGTTGGAGTCTTGGCCAGTTTTCCGGCACGAGAAGTCATCATCGCCACGCTCGGAACCATCTACAGCCTTGGGGGTGACGCTGAGGAGGCGGGACTAGCAGGGGCCTTGCAAGCCTCGACTTATGATGATGGCACGCCCGTGTACTCGGTTCCGGTCGCCCTGTCAGTGATGGTTTTTTTCGCTCTTTGCGCTCAGTGCGTCAGCACTTTGCTTGTCATTCGACGAGAAACGAACTCACTGTTTTGGCCCATCCTTAGCTTTTCCTACATGACTCTTTTAGCCTATTTTGGGGCGTGGCTCACTTACGCCATTTCCAGCCGACTGCTGTAATTCGATCCCCAAAATTTAAGAAACTCAAAGCAGATGGACCTACAAGACATCGTCGTGTTCATCATCGTTCTGCTCGCTGCAGGATGGCTGATCAGACGTATCTACAGAGTCTTGCACTCTGCATCAGGTACCAAACAAATCGGAGCGTGTGATCAATGCCCGAACAATCGAGATTCGGGACAACCGGCCCAGATTGTCAAAATCACTCAAAAACCTGACGAAGAATAATCTTGACTACCCACCAAGCGATGCGTCGACCCATTAAGCTGGTAGAGCAACATTCGCTTGATCGGCAGACACGCCCGAATCAAATTCGCGGCTGTGGCACCGACAGACTCATCACATGAACGCGTGATGCCCCAGGCTCTACACCGAATGAATTGTGCCCCAATTCACTCCGCTCAGCCGAGTGGCTCGTCGTGAGCTTTCGCGGTTAGTCTCGCTAGCAACCACGTCACCTCTCTCCATCGCACACTCAGTCGTCAGGCATAGGCCAACTCCTCAAATCGCAATCAGTACTGACATCGACCTCGACTTTTGATGCCCACGCAGAACCGATACGTGGCATCGATCATGTTTCATCCAATCATTGTGAACAATTCGCCTGATGAACCGACTGCTCAATTACCTTATCGAAGCGATCCGCAGCCCACGAGAACAGCTATCACGAGGGCAACAATTTCTTCGTAAAAGCATCGAACTTGTCGTTTACTGTTATCGCCAGCTGCAACGCCAACGCGCCGACGGGATGGCTGCTGAACTGACCTATCGCACAATCTTCGCTCTGATCCCAGTGGTCGTGCTTGGCTTGGTCATGTTCAGGGTGGTAGGCGGCTTGGAAGATGTTCAGGCAAAGGTTGAAAATCAATTGTTCTCTTTCTTCGGCGTCCCTGATGTCACCGAAGGCTATGACTTGGTGCTCCCGCCCGAATCCATTGAGCCCACCACAGAAACAGGTGAATCGCCAGCACTGAACGCTGAACCCACAAAAACCCCGGCAACTGGGCCCCTGCAACCACTGACGCCGAACTCCTCTGCAAGATCACCGAAAGCAGACAAGCCCGCCGAGGATCATCTGCACTCCACAGTCACCAATCCAACACGCCCCATAAGATCCATTGACGCAGTCAGTTCGAACATATCGACAAACACAGAGGCCGCCGCTTCCCCAAGGTCCCCAACGCAGGCTGTAGAACAAAGGTCAACTGAAACACAAACGATCACTCGGCCAATTCCCGACAAGAACTCTGATGGGGAAGCTGCTCAACAAGCCCGTATCAGCATACGTCGCACGCTGCATGACCTGGCTGACAAGGTCTCATCAGTTGATTTTGCATCGATAGGTGTTTTTGGCCTGCTTCTTTTTACCTATGCAGCAGTCGCACTCGCAAATGCTGCCGAGCACCTATTCAACCGTATCTACGAGGCTCCTTCCAAACGGCCTGCCCACCTGCGACTTGCAATTCACTGGTCTATTCTAACTTTGGGCGGTGGTTTGTTGGCGATGAGCTTGTACTTATCGGGGCAACTGGTGGAATGGTTTGGCAATATGGAGGGCCGTGAAACCCTCAAACCAATGCTCACACATATAGTGTCGCTTTTTGCAAGCTGGGTTCTCTTGTTCCTTGTGTATGCCTTGATGCCAAACACGAGGGTCTCTGTTCGTGCTGCCGCCATTGGCGCCGCCGTCAGTGCGGTCTTATGGGAGCTTGCAAAATATGGATTTCAAATCTATCTATCCGAAGCCGTTCCCTATTCGCTGTATGGTTCACTCGGGTTGATCCCTCTGTTTCTATTCTGGATTTACCTGACTTGGCTGGTGGTACTTTTTGGATTGATCCTTACTTTTACACTCCAAAGTGTGGGTGGACATCTACCTGACCAGTTCGAAATTCAGGAACCGGAAACGATGGATGGCGATCCTGATTGGATGCTCCCCATCATGTGCGAAATTGGAAATACATTTGAAGATGGAATTGTCTTGGACCACCAAACCTTGGCGAGCCGGATTGGCCTTTCTACGCGCACTGTCCATGACCTCGTTACGCACCTGGTTGACGCCAACTTACTACGACAAGTCAATCGGGCAGACGCTCATCCTGGCTTAACGCTTGCACGCCCTGCGGAAAAAATCCAACTCATTGAAATCCTGGATCTTGCACGAAGCGTTTGCCCTCCACACAGGCACCCAGCTTGGCAAACACTCTCAACCTTGAAGGATGCAGAAAGGCAGGCCGCCAAAGGCAAGACACTGGCGGATGCAGCAATTTGATTGGAGTGCCCCACTAATAACAGATGCAGATATTAATATGCACTGTCTCACAAACACCTGTTCATTGCCCCCGCAGCGAAAACGACAACAACCAAGCCCATCATGAAAATCCTCGTTCAGTCCCTAGATTCGGCGATCATAGGATCACTTGCTTTCTTCTAAGCGAAGGCTGAAAAGTCAACGCAAACACGTTTATCGGCTGTGGCGTCACGAGGTACGAAAGCTTCCGAAAAACATTACAAACGCATTCAACAGGAAAGCGACAAGGACGGCAACGTACGCCGCAGGGCGGAACCTAAAGATCACGTGTGGTCGGTGGACTTGATCTTTGCCCGAACGATCAATGCCAGTTCACTCAAGATGTTAGTGGTCTTTGACAAGTTCACACGCGAATGCATCGCCTTCGAAGTCGGATGCAATCGCAGTAGTGACGGCTTTCTCGACGTGCTGGCTGACCTACTCTCAATCCGTCGCGTTCCACCCTTGATTCGAATTGACAACGGTCCGCAGTTCATCGTACGTCGAGTCGGTATGTTCCTCGCTTCGAGTGATGTGGGTAAGTCCTGGACCGACCTTGGCAGGATGGTTACGTAGAAAGTTTAAATTGCAAGTCCCTTAACGAGCGACTGAACTGTTAAGAATTCACAACCATGCTAGAAGCACACGTAAGCATCCAGCAATGAAGGCAATGCTCCAGTCATCGACGACCTCACAGTTCCCTCGATGTTCTTACCCCGACTGCATTCGCATCTTGCTGTGCCTCTTTAAGTCCAATCGCTGCGTTCCCAACTTTAAAACGGCCCAGCGCCCCGTGAACCTTGCACCGACCCATTCCTTCACAAGGGTGTATCGCAGTATGGAGTCACGTCACTACAGCTCTGCCTCAATGACACTGTCGCGTTTACAACTCCAACCGTCTCATTCAACCTGGTGCAAAGACTCGGGAAGAGTCTGGAAAACCTTTACAGGACTTGCTGTTTCATGGGTTATTCAAAAATCAAACAAAGTTCCAACGAACACCCAACAGGAAAGTGAACGCTGTTTTCGGCATGCTC
>NZGD01000003.1 GCA_002690925.1 Rhodopirellula sp. | reverse complement strand
TGAAGTCACCCTCCTACCTGAGCTTGTTGGCCAGCTGACTGTTGATATCGTGGGGGCTGACGGTGAACATGCACCTAAGAGTCCACTTAAGATCCAAATTAAGCCAAGTGTAGATGCTTCCAAGATTGTAATCGGTGGCGATGGAATCGAGAAAGACAAAGTGCCAAGGAAAGACAAACTGTGTGCCCTGTTAATAGACGCCGAAAAAGCCGGTAAGGCTCCATTCTCGATTTCTGTCAATGGGAAAGACAAGACCCCCGAAGGATCAGCTCCCAAAAAACCTACTAGTGGCAAGCCTGGCGCTCCAAAGAAGGCGGGTACTGGACTTAAACCGGGTACCAAACCTGGTGATAAACCTGGTGACGAGGAAGAACCTGTACTCGGTGCTGGCAAACCAGGATTCGGTCCTGACGGAAAGCCCACACCAGGTACCTTCATCGCTCCCGATGGAACCATCAAGGATGATAAAAACCAACCGATCAAAGGCAAAGATGGTAAGCCACTCAAATGTGCTCTCGGAGACGGTGGAAATCCAAATGCGCCAAAGACTGATGACAAGGGTAATCTCCTTGAACCTGATGGCAAACCCTTGGTTGGATCTGATGGCCATCCTGTCAAACCTGGAGCTGGTCCTGATGGTCCTACTGCTGGCCCTGATGGAACACTCTTCGGTCCCGACGGTAAGCCTCTACTGGGCAGTGATGGTAAACCACTGAAAGCAGGACAGATGCATGATGGAAAGCCACTGTGCAACGACGAGGGCGAAATCCTTGGACCAGATGGCAAGCCTGTAACTGGTCCCGACGGAGAACCTGTCAAGGCCAACAAAACACCATTGGGTCTCTCTGTTCAACCAGACGGTTCTCTTTTGACCCCCAGCGGAAAACCTTTGTGTGGTCCTGATGGTAATCCTTTGAAGTGCGGTTTGGACGGCGACAAAAAGCCTGTTATCGATGAGAAAGGTGCTTTGTGTGGCCCTGATGGGAAGCCTCTCGTTGGACCTGATGGTAAGTGCATCAAACCAGGCGCCGGAAGTCTTGGACCTAATGTCAAACCTGATGGGTCTCTAACTGATGGATCAGGTAAACCACTGAAAGGTAAAGACGGGAAGCCTCTCAAAGCTGCTATGGGATCATGCGGAAAGCCAAAAGTCAATGACAATGGTGACCTTGTGGGACCTGATGGCAAGCCTCTACTGCTTCCTTTGAAGAAAGGAAAAGGTCCAGGAACTACATTTGTTGCACCTGACGGTACTCTGTGCGGCCCTGATGGAAAACCTCTCACAGGCGATGATGGCAAGCCTCTCAGAGCCGGACTTGGTCCTGATGGTAAACCGACCACCGACGACTCTGGTAATGTTCTAGGTCCTGATGGTGCTCCACTCACTGGACCCGATGGCAAGCCAGTAAAGTTGGTAGATGGTCCTTGTGGTCCCAAAGTTGGCCCTGACGGAACAGTATACGGACCTGACGGTAAGCCTGTCTCTGGACCTGATGGCAAGCCTCTTACAGCAAAGCTTGGTCCTAGCAACAAACCAGTCTCTGATGCTTTCGGAAATCTATTGGGGCCTGATGACAAGCCTCTGACAGACAAGAGTGGCAAGCCAGTGAACCCCGCATCTGATGGTCCTCATGTTGGACCAGATGGATCGGTTTATGGACCTGACGGCAAACCACTGAAAGGACCTGATGGCAAACCACTCAAAGCTGCTCTTGGATCTGATGGCAAGCCAGTGACGGACGATAATGGCAACATTCTTGGACCTGATGGTAAACCTGTTAAGGGTCCTGATGGCCAGCCTATAAAGGGACCTGACGGTACACCGATCAAAGCACCGGACGCATTCCCTGGTCCTCATCTTGGTGATGACGGAACTGTGACCAAAACCGACGGTTCACCCTTACTTGGTCCTGATGGCAAGCCACTTAAAGCTGCACCGGGAGGAAAACCCCAAACTGACAAGGACGGAAACTTGATCGGACCTGATGGTAAGCCATTGGTTGGTGCTGATGGCAAGCCTGTTCCTTCTAGTGGGGGTCCTTACGGCCCACTTGTCACTCCTGACGGTGACGTTGAAGGACCTGGAGGACTTCCAGTCATTGGGCCTGAAAGTGCACCACTCGTCTGCGAACAAAATCCCGAAGGTCTTCCATGCAAAGATGGTGAAGGAAACCTCATTGGTCCTGATGGTCTGCCACTTCTTGGCCCTGACGACAAGCCTGTCGTGTTTGGCAAAGATACCGCCGAGGATACCAAGCCAGATGAGCAGCCCTCGGACCTCAATGTCGTTATCCTAGGACCCGATGACAAACCAGTCCCTGCAACAGTTAAGGACCTCGGTGATGGCAAATTTGCCGTACAGTACGAGCCCAAGGAGGAAGGTCCACACAAACTTGACGTTCTGGCTGGTGGTGAACATGCACCTAAATGTCCTGTTGAGGTTGACGTCAAGCCGTCTCTTGATCTGGATAAACTTGCCTATGGCATTGGAGGTGGTCCAACAGTTGGCCCTGATGGAACCCTCTATGGCCCTGACGGAAAACCTCTTCTCGATAAGAATGGCAAACCATTAAAATGCGCTCTAGGGCCCATGGGCGAGCCTCTTACTGATAAAGATGGTAATTTATTGGGACCTGATGGCAAACCGTTGTTAGGACCTGATGGAAAACCCATCAAAGGACCTACTAAAGACGATGAATCAGCTAAGACTGGAAAAGGTCTTGACCTGAAGATTAATCCAAAAGATCTAGGCGTCGACAAACTGAACATCAAACCCAAGGGACCAAATGACAAAGAGAACCCTCCCGGACCGTCCTGTGGCCCATACATCGGCAAGGATGGGCAGATTCATACACCGACAGGACAGCCACTTCGCGGCAAAGACGGTAAGCCCTTGAAGGCAGTCCTCGGAAGTGATGGAAAGCCTGTCACTGACAAAGACAACAATCTGCTTGGTCCTGATGGTGCTCCACTTATTGGTCCCGACGACAACCCTGTTAAGCTGGGAAGTGGACCGTATGGACCTGCTGTTGGTCCAGATGGAACCCCTTACGATAAAAATGGAAAGCCTTTAGTTGGACCTGATGGAAAACCCCAAAAGGGCGATGTTGGACCTAAAGGAAAGCCTCTTGTTGACAAGGAAGGCAACCTCCTGAACCCCGCTGGACAGCCGGTAACTGACAAGGATGGCAAACCTTTCACCCCTGGAGCCGGACCACACATCGGCCCTGATGGAACCGTCTACGATGAGAATGGTGAACCTCTGATAGGAAGTGATGGTCGTCCCACACCTAAAGCAGCCATGACACCAGAAGGCACCCCTAAATACGACAAGGATGGTAACATTCTTGGGCCTGATGGCAAGCCTCTTCGAGGCAGTGATGGAAAACCTCTGAAGGCAGGTACTGGACCTTATGCTAAACCAGACGGTGAGGTATTCAATTCCGACGGCTCCCCATCTAAGAACCCTAATGGTGAACCAAATCGTGCCGCAGTTGGTGAGGATGGAAAACCAGTCACTGACGCTAAAGGAAATCTCGTTGGTCCTGATGGTAGACCTCTGAAAGGACCAGATGGCAAGCCTGTTCGTCCCAACCCGAACGGACCTACTGGACCCAGTGTCACGAGCGTTCAGCCCGATGGAAGCATGTTGGGACCAAATGGTAAACCTTTGAAGGGTGCTGATGGCAAGCCTCTTCAGGCTGCAATCGGTAATGACGGAAAACCAAAGAAAGACCCTAACGGAAACATGGTTGGAAAGGACGGTAAGCCTCTCATCGGTCCCAATGGGCTGCCAATCAAACCTGGTCAAGGAGAGTATGGCCCCAGAGTTGGACCAGATGGTACTGTTTTCAAACCTAATGGAGATCCTGTGACAGGGCCCAGTGGAAAACCAGTCAAAGCCGGAATCGGTCCTGATGGAAGACCTTTGGTGAACGATAATGGCAACATCCTTGGACCTGATGGGATCCCATTGGCTGGCAGGGATGGCAAACCAATTACAGCGAGTGAAAACCCATATGTCGGTCCCGATGGTACCGTATACAAGCCTGATGGTACTCCCATTGGAGGAGGTAAAGGTGGAAAACCTTTGACAGCTGATCAAGACAAAGTTGGCCGTCCAAAGACCGATAAAGATGGAAATCTTCTTGGACCTGACGGTAAGCCTCTCCGAGGGCCCGATGAAAAGTTGCTCAAGAACGGCATGAAACCGTACGTATCTCCAGATGGTGATGTTATGATGCCAAATGGTAAGCCCCTGACTGGCAGTGACAAGAAGCCACTGAAGGCTGGAGTTGGTCCTGACGGCAATCCAGACCTCGATGATAAGAACTGTATCTTGGGCCCTACTGGTCAAAACGTAAAAGGAAAGGATGCAAAACCAGTCCAGACTTCACCTAATGGACCAAAAGGCCCTGGACCTGGCTGTTACATTGGCCCTGATGGAACTTTGTACGGGCCTGACGGAAAACCGCTTCTAGGACCTGATGGAAAGCCACTGAGATGTGCTTTGGGACCTGATGGTAAGCCACTGACAGACAAGGATGGAAATCTTTTGGGACCAGACGGAAAGCCTCTGCTTGGCCCTGATGGTAAGCCTATCAAGTTGGGACAAGGGCCTTATGGGCCTCATGTTGGACCTGACGGGACAGTTTACGGCCCTGACGGAAAACCAATTCTTGGACCTGATGGTAAACCTCTTAAAGCTGGCCTTGGTCCAGATGGAAAACCATTGTGTGATGAAAATGGCAATTTACTCGGTCCTGATGGAAAGCCACTGACTGATAAGAATGGAAATCCAATCAAACCAGGTGGTGACACCGCATTCGTTGGACCTGACGGAACAGTCTATGGACCTGACGGAAAGCCACTACTTGGACCTGACGGCAAGCCACTTAAAGCTATGCTTGGCCCCGATGGAAAACCTATGACTGATAAGGACGGTAACATTTTGGGACCTGATGGCAAGCCTATCAAAGGTCCGGATGGAAAGCCAGTTAAGCTGGGTCAAGGTCCAATTGTTGGTCCCGATGGAATTGTGTATGGTCCAGACGGTAAGCCTCTTCTGGGTCCCGATGGTAAGCCGCTCGTTGCAGCACTCGGACCAGATGGTAAACCTCTCAAGGATAGAAATGGAAATCTGATCGGACCAGACGGTAAACCACTTCTGGGACCTGATGGAAAACCATTGCGAGCTGCTCCTGGTGGACCTGATGGAGCTGGTCCAGGACCCTATGCTGGTTCGGATGGTACCTTGTATGGACCTGATGGGAAACCTCTGTTAGGACCTGATGGAAAGCCACTGAAGGCTGGACTCAATCCAGATGGCTCTCTGATGTTGGACGACAATGGCAATATTCTTGGACCTGATGGTAAACCTCTTATCGGACCTGACGGAAAGCCTATCAAACCTGGATCAGGCTATGGCCCAAGTGTAGGTCCTGACGGCACCGTATATGGTCCAGATGGCAAACCACTACTTGGACCTGATGGTAAGCCCCTGAAAGCTCTTCTTGGAAACCCCAAGACCGACAAAGATGGCAACATTCTTGGACCTGATGGCAAGCCTCTGCTCGACAAAAATGGCAATCCAGTGCCTATGGATGGTAAGCCATATATCGGACCTGACGGAACATTGTATGGTCCTGATGGGCAGCCACTTTTGGGACCAGACGGGAAACCTTTGAAATGCGGTTTGGACGAGAATGGAAATCCATTGTTCGACAAGAACGGCAATCTCTTGGGACCGGATGGAAAGCCTCTTATTGGCCCAGATGGCAAGCCGTTTAACAAAGGAGCTGTTGGTCCCGATGGAAAAGTTTACGGCCCTGATGGAAAACCTATTTTGGACAAAGATGGTAATCCTCTGAGAGCTGGATTGGGAGCCCCCAGGACAGACAAAGATGGTAATTTGATTGGCGAAGACGGCAATCCAATGGTGGATGAGAACGGCAACCCAGTCAAACCAGGATCTTTGCCTTATGTTGGGCCTGATGGCACAGTGTACGGACCTGACGGAAAACCTCTTTTAGGTCTTGATGGAAAACCATTGAAGGCTGGTCTTGGACCTGATGGAAAGCCTCTTTACGATCACAATGGTAATCTCCTGGGACCTGACGGCAAGCCACTCCTTGGACCTGATGGACTTCCAATCAAGACCGGAACTGGTCCTCACGTTGGTCCCGACGGAACTGTTTATGGGCCTGACGGAAAACCCATCCTTGGACCCGATGGTCTGCCTCTTAAGGCCATGATGACTCCTGATGGAAAGCCATTTACTGATGCTGATGGAAATCTTCTGGGACCAGATGGCCGACCTCTTCTAGGACCAGATGGAAAACCAATAAATGCTGGAACAGGAGGTAAAGGACCCAATGTTGGCCCTGATGGTACAGTCTATGGTCCTGGAAACACGATTGGTCCAGATGGTACCATTTACGGACCCGATGGTAAACCTCTCGATAACAGCAACATTTTGGGACCCGATGGAAAACCACTTTTGGATAAGAATGGAAACCCCGTGAAGGTCGGAGGAAAACCAACAATTGGGCCTGATGGCACAGTTTACGGCCCTGACGGCAAGCCACTCCTAGGACCTGACGGCAAGCCACTTAAGTGTGGTTTGGACAAAAATGGTAACCCATTGTTCGATAAGAACGGAAACCTTCTTGGACCCGATGGTAAACCACTTTTGGGACCCGATGGTAAACCACTAACTGCTGGAGCGATTGGGCCAGACGGGACTGTGTTTGGACCCGACGGAAAGCCAATCCTTGGACCTGATGGCAAACCACTTAAAGCCGGTCTTGGACCAGATGGTCTTCCTCTTAAAGACCACAGAGCTCCTCCCAGCACTGACAAAGATGGTAACATTCTTGGACCCAACGGCAAACCTCTCGTTGACAAAGATGGAAACCCAGTTAAAATGGCCGGTAAGCCCTACATTGGTCCTGATGGAATCCTGTACGACGAAGATGGAAATCCTATCCTAGGAAAGGACGGAAAGCCTCTGAAGTGCGCCCTCGATGAAAATGGTAACCCAATATTCGATAAGGATGGCAACCTCCTTGGACCTGATGGCAAACCACTGAAAGGAAAGGACGGTAAACCATTTAACGCTGGAGCAGTTGGACCAAACGGAACAGTTTATGGCCCTGACGGTAAACCTATTATCGGACCTGATGGCAAGCCACTGAAGGCTGGTCTAGGACCTGATCCAACAACACTTAAAGCTCTGATGGGACCTCCAGATACAGACAAGGACGGAAACCTCCTTGGTCCTGACGGGAAACCACTACTTGATGAGAATGGTAACCCGATCAATATGGTTGGAAAACCATACGTCGGCCCTGACGGCACATTGTACGGTCCTGATGGAAAACCATTGCTCGGACCTGATGGCAAACCTCTCAAGTGTGGCTTGGACAAAAATGGCAACCCACTCTTTGATGAAAATGGTAATCTGCTGGGTCCTGACGGAAAGCCGCTCATTGGACCTGATGGCAAACCTTTCAATCAAGGAGC
>NZGD01000002.1 GCA_002690925.1 Rhodopirellula sp. | reverse complement strand
GAAAAGCCAGGATCTTCAGGAGGCCCCGGAGCTTCTTTTCCGCAACGTCGAACAGCCGAAATGAGTCGAACTCGCCCTGGATTCCCGCTGGCGGGCCAATCCTCCGTATCGCATATACCATCCTTGCGAGGCCAGAAGCGGAAAAGCCGAAAAGTTTAGTATGTTAGGTGGGCCGAACGTCGCATCTGCGCACGTCTGACGTGGTAGTGCGCCTTCCGATAATTTGCAGCGATTTTGAGAGTTTCGATCGGTATTCTTTAGGAGACTGTGCGCGCTTGCGACACCCGTGTGCGTTGCTTTAGTGTTCGTGCCCACAGTTGACAGTGACTTGGTGGGGGCGCTCGCAACCTGCATTGTTTGAATTATTCAGGATGATTATGAAACAAGTTGCAGTTATCGGTTCTGCCGGTAGTAATAATCAGCAACCAAATCTCGCGGAATCTGTAGGTGCTTTGATTGCGCAGGAGGGATATTCGCTCATATGCGGAGGTCTGCAGGGAGTGATGGAAGATGCATGCAGAGGCTTCAAATCGGTGGTCAGTAGAGGTGTAACAGTCGGCATCTTGCCAGGGCAGGACCCTGCAGCCGCAAATGACTGGGTAGATATTGTTATACCGACAGGCTTGGACGTAAGTCGGAATGGATTGGTTGTTGCGAGTGCCAAGGTTGTTATCGCTATTGGTGGTGGTGCTGGCACTTTGAGCGAATTGGCGTTAGCAAGCCAGCTTGGTCGAGCCATGATTTTGATGCATGGTGGTGGTGGTTGGACTGACAGGCTGGAAGCAGATGATTATCTCGATGATCGAGCTTCAACGCCGATCAGACATGCCTATTCAATTGATGAGTGTCGCCAGATACTGAGGGAGTTGATGGAGTCGGATAAGACTTACGGTGCCATCAATAGTGGCCACCTGCAAAGATGAAGTTAATTGTTCCCATAAGCTATTTCGAGGGACGCCCTAGGAGCGAATTGTGGATTGTCGACACGTTGTCTCGTCGTCATTTCCGCTGGCAAACTCTCTCGCCATCAAACCGACCTGTCCAAGGAAAGGGCGTGACGGGTATTGATCGATTGAACGATTCTCACTATGTGATCTGTGATTTTAATCGAGTATTGCTTCTGAATGCTTCCGGAGAGGTCGTTGAGTGTCGCACAGTTGACGACATGAACGATCTGCATTCTGTGACTAGCACGAGTGAAGGTATTCTTGTGACGAATACCGGACGGGATGCGGTCGAGTTATTGGCCGAGGACCTGACTCCTAAATATCGATGGTCTGGCATCAGCGAAACTGAGTGGCTTCGAAGGGTCTCGGGTAAGTACGAGGTGGTGGGTAGTTACTTTGACGAAGCCAGCGCTTTGATACCATTTTGTAGGCGTAGACTGCCGGATCGGCATCATGTTAATTACGCAATAAAGCTCCCAGACGGGCGTTATGTCGGGAGCAGCCTCGCCCATCGAGCTTACATTGACCTTGCAACTTGGCAGCCCATCAGCCAGGTTTTGAAGCAGCCACCGCATGACGGTTGCCTGTTTAAAGGCAATCTGTGGATTACTTCGGTAGACGGAAATATATACTCCGCTGACACTGACGGTGAGCTGCGTTTCCGGCATCGTCTGTCACTTTTTAACGATGCCCCCCATTACGGTTGGTGCAGAGGCCTCTACTTTTCCTGCGGAAAGCTCTTTATCGGTATTACTGCCATCCAGGAGATCTCTAGTCGAACCAGCTGGCTGAGGGGAGCCCCTTCCGAAACGAAAACCGGGCTCTATCAGCTTTGCAGCGATAGCCTGGAGGTTGAGCACTTCTATGATTTCAGCCACCCTGATGGGGCCCGGATATTCAGCATGACTGAAGCTTTTGTATGTTGACGATCATGCTTCACCGCATACTTCCGAAGTTGAATGCGGATTGCTACTACTCTGAGCGGGGTATGGCAATCAGCCAGAGACAGTTCGAAATGTTGCTCGACGAATCACAACGACGAGGGCTGCCTTTGGTGACGCGTAGGCCAGAAAAAAAGCAGCCGGCTCTGTGTCTGACTTTTGATGACGGCTATGCTGATAATTCATGGGCTTTTGATCGTATTATCGAGCGTGATGGATGCGCGTGGTTGTTCCCCGTGAAGACTTATGTCCAACAGAATTTTTCTGTCACGGACGACTTTGCCGCACAGTTGAAGGCCAGCCCCAAAGAGTATTCCGAGCTTGACTTGGTGCGACTAAGAAGAATAATCCGACGTCTGACACCAAAGCGCTACCGGTACTGGAGACGACGAGTAGCTGCGATAGAGATAGATCGATGTAGTTCTGATCTTTTTCTAAGTGAGGAGGACCTCCAAGAGTACTCGGCTTTGGGAATTCAGATGGGCTTGCACGGTGTGACGCATCGCATTTGGAGCTGTCTGCGTTGGAAAGAGTTGGCTTGGGAGTTGAGGGAGTCGGAAAATTGGCTCTATGGTCTGACTGGTGTTCGTCCAACAGGCGCTTGTTTTCCGCACGGGCAGGCGCCATCAAAAAGAGCTCTTAACTCGCTTCTGAATGTCTACGATTGTTTTGGAGTGGACAAACCGTACAAGCAAGATCAAATTATTCGGCGTTTCTGGTTAAGAGAAACTCATCAGATTAGTGCGGTACTCGATGACTATCTCCGAAAACAGTAGGTATGAATCAGGTTTGGAGGGCTGCGTATCGGCTATTGAGGCCCGAGCGTTTTTACGGCTCTTGGGTGTTCCTGCATTACCTCCATCGAAGCCTTACTTGGTTCGCTTGATCCGGGCGATTTATTGCCGTATTCCGTTTCAAAACCTTACCATGTTAACTCGACCTCGAGCGGCACCTGCATGGAACGAAATAATCGAGGACATGCTCAGCGGGCTAGGTGGCCTTTGCACGACGATCAACCCATTTGTTTGCGCTTTTCTTCATCAGCTCGGATTCCGATCTGTACTACTCACAAGTACAATGCTCGGCCGGCCAGACTCTCATATCGCTATCGGCGTGTGGATTGAAGAGCGCCTGTTTTGGATTGATCTTGCCAATGGTTTTCCCTACTTAATGCCGCTTGCGACTGATAGGGCCACAGCTCAAGAATTTGCTGGCTTTCGGTATCGACTGGAGCCGGGTGAAGAATGGGCGAAGATCTATCAGGACGTCTTGGGCAAAGAGAAAACCATCTGCAATCAGGAAGTTTGCCTGACACCCGTCCATTACTCTCATTTTGACCAAATGAGACTGCTTCATTACAGCGATCCCTCCTTCGGTCCTTTTTTGAGACATATCAGACTTAATCGATGGGAGCTGGAGAACGGCTATATCTTGCGGGACAACATGGTGGCGAGGTTTCCGGGTTGTTGGGAAAAACTCGGCTATGACGCTGTGAGCCGATGGATACGAACCTATTTCAAGGATGAGAGATTAGTGAAGTTGTATTTTCAATCTATCGAAGCCCTACCTGCTTGATATATGGTCAATAAACAGTTTTTCACAGGTCTGGACGCGCAAGCTTTTGCATTTTATGAGCGTCATGGTTTTGTCTGTCTGCGAGGGCTGATAAGCGCCGATACCGTGGACAAAATCCAAGCGAATTGGAGCGCAATGGTCGACACCTATTCGAAAGAGATTGGTGTCGACAAGTCGCAATACCTTGATGTGATCAGTCAGTGGAGAGATTTGTGGAAGCAATCCCCCTTTTTTCTTCAGCTGCTAAAAAATCACCTTGCCCCTATCGCCGCTTGGGGGTTTGGTCTCAATGGTGTTCGCCTTCTACACGATCATTTTATTCGTAAGGACCGCGGAGGCAGCAACGGGCTCATACCCTGGCACCAGGATTCCATGTTCTGGCCAGTTGACCGAACGGGACTATCGACATGGCTGGCAACAGACGATGTAGGATTTACAGAAGGTTGCCTGCAGGTGATTGCCGGCTCTCATCGTCATGCCGCATCTGCACCTGTGGACTTCATGCAAAGCGAGTGTGAATTCGATTCTGCAAATGAAACTGTAATCCCGGTTCGTCGTGGCGATGTAGTGCTTCTAAACAGTAAGACATGGCACCGGAGTGAGCCGACCTCTGCGTTTAACTCCAGGCTCGCTCACCTGGCACTTTGGATCCCCGTGCAAACCCGTTATCGACCGGAAAAGGCAAGTTGGCATCCGTTGAATCAACAGGTAACGGTATCGGTCGGAGAGCTTCTCAATGAGGATGAGTTCCCAATCTTCGGTATGCGTGAGCAAGGATATGGTAATAGCCAGGAAAATGATCACAATGGCGTGGAAACGCAAACAGGGATGTTCAACGCGCGTCAGCGTATCGAGAACTTTGTCCGAGAAAGATCCAACACGGATGGGACGTTGGGCCAACTGCTGTCCGATGTAGCTCTCAGGAACAAGCTCGCCATGGAGCTTTCTGGAGGAGGTCACACCACTTTTGATGATTGCTTGTCGTTGGTAGAGCGTGTCTGGATCAGTGCATCAGCGTACGAACACCATCGAAGCCGTAACGTGTTCAATAGTGCGTACGCGGAATGGGACCAATTAACTTTAAGCCTATATCGGACGAGCTGAAATGCAGTCGCAGTTAAAATCTTTTGAAGAGTTACATTCCGCTCTCGCAGAGTTCATCGCTATTCAGTCTGTGGCGGGCAACTCTAGAGAAAACAAACGCGCCGTTTATTTTGTTGCTTCGCGTCTGCAGGAGCTGGGGTTTGATGTCCGTATCAAAGGAGGCGAGCTCCTGGAGCAGCCAGTTATCGTGGCAAAGCGACCATCAACCAATAGTGAGCGGAAAGTGGTTCTGTATGGGCACTACGATGTTGCTGAGCCCGGCGATCCAGATTTCTGGGCATCAGGGACACCTTATGTTCTTCAATCCCGTGGTGGTCGGCTCTATGGGCGAGGAGTGGCTGATAATAAAGGCACCTTACTAACCCGAATAATGGCGCTTCGGGGATTGATTCGAGCCGGGGAGTCGCTGCCAGAAATGTTGTTCCTTATTCAGGGAAAGGAGGAGGTTAATGTTCCTTGCCCGGAGACTCTCGATATATTCCGTCGCGAAGTCGCTCACTATGAGGCAGATCTGTTCGTGGATGAAACCGGATTCAATGACCTGGACGATGGATCTGCAATCATGTTTCTGTGGTCGAAACGCGGTAAACCGGTGAAAGACTCAGTGGAGAGTGACTATCTCGCTATGGCCGGATTAGACCGAATTGAATGGCGCCATCTGAATAAACTGAATGGTGGCGAGAATTGTCCATTTTTGAATGCCCTTCCTGAGGATGCTCTATACGTTGGTTTTGGTCCCAATGACCGGTTGCATAAAATCCATAGACCCAATGAGTCCTTGTCGCAGACTCTCCTCGAGAAGCACTTCTCTGATTTTTATCGCTTTATGAGTGCTTATGCCCAACAGTAAACGCATCGCTATTGTTGTTGCAGTCGACTGGGATTCGATCGAAAACGTTTACCGCCTCTCGGAGAGTCTCCGAGGATATTTGCATGGTTACGAATTGGATATTCAGGTGTTGGTTTACAATGCCCCTACCGCGCCTGAGAAGCATCGTTTATCTCAATCAATCAATGTTTTTGCTTGGGTTCCTGGATACACACCGATCGTCCTCAATAGAAATCGATGTCAGCAACATCTAAAGCGCATAATGAGAGCCAACGGTTGTTTCGGCATGGTGTTGGATGATGACTTGATCTGGCATATGAAAGAGGCAGAGCTTGATTGCATCTTAAACGTGCTGCAGGCCGATCAAAGTGACATGGCCTTCCTTGGGCTAGACGGCGATCCACCGATACCCAAGGAGTACAGTAGGGCTTGTCCGATTCTTGATGCTCTTCTCCATCTACGAAAAGCTGGGGAGCTCGGTCAAGGAATCTCAGATAGATACTTCGCGGATATACAGCTGGCCGTTGGTGAGCCACCACCGTTTAGTCATCATGATTATTACGCTCTAAAAAAAGAGAAGTTTCATGCGAGACCTTTCGGTCTTGACCTCAATGATTTTGTTTACAAGCTCTATCGGGGGCAAGCTACTACACGAACTCAGCAGAGCATCTCCGCGGTGACTGAAGCTACAGGTCGAGAAAGAGGGGGAGCGACATTGGTTCTTAATCCCAAGATCTTATCCGTCCCAAATCGATCAATCTCACTCGGGGATTATGTCAGTAGGCGAAGCGACATGGTTATGGCGCTATCAGCATTCCGAGAGGGTTTCCGGATGCACTGTACGCCTCCAGCATTGCGACACGTTCGCAGTGAATCATTCGATTCGCATGACCCTGCGAAGTTGGTCTCTGATGTATTGGGGGTTGCTCTCGTTGAGAGCATGATAAAAAAATCTGACTTCAAATCGGAGTTTGAAGCTCGCGCTCGAGAAACCATTACTATCCTTACTGAGACTAATAAAATGTTCTCCCTTTTCAGGAAGGCAAATGGCTTGAAGCCTGACTCCCTATCATCCATCGAATTGATGCTATACGAGAATCAACAGACCATCGAATGCATAGATCATTTGGTGAGCTATTCGTCCAGAGACCTACCAAGCACGCCACCATTTTCGTGAATGGCTCCAAGACGGGTTCAAAAATATGGCTCCGCCTTTGACGTGGCGGACTGATGGCGAGATGATCGCGAGGGCTATCCGCTGGGACAGGGAAGCTTTCGGTCATCACACTCTGTTATGAAAAGCCGGTTTCCGGATGTGGCGCAATACCTCATCTGGGGCGTTGTTTTTCTGCATCGGAAGGTGAGTCAGAACATCCTTCAGATAGTAATGCGGATTATTCGCGCTCCGCTTGGCTGGTTGGATCATAATCCGGGTCGCCGCTGGACGATGACCACTCCTCAGCGACCCTATTAACAGCCATTTGGGTTGCTCCAGTATATAGGGCTTGGGCTGGCTGTGTTTGCTTTTCCTTTCAATCGTCGCTAATGGGATTACCTATTCTAACCCGCACCTTTCTTGCGGGTTGTGACCGCTACAGAGCAACCGATGAACATTATTAAGTGACAACAGTTTCACCAGAGGTTAATAAGTCAGGATCCCAATGGTCATTTATGGACCAAGTTTGTAGTGACACCTCCTGTTCCTCGCGTTTTAGATACCGCGAGTAATCGGCTGAGGCTGTCAAAATCTGTAAAATCTCTCTAATTCAAGAAAACGTCAAGACTATTCAGTACCTTAGGCGGTATAGTTTTTGGCTCTTAAAACCTCTATATGCGGAGAGACAACGGTGGAGAACCATCATCTAAAAGCCCAGCTCGATTCGAATCGATCACATCGTATTCTCTCGATTGATGGAGGAGGGATCAGAGGAGTCATCGCTCTAGAAGTTTTGTCAAAAATTGAACGGGATTTACGAGTTCTTACCGGCAAAGATGACCTCGTGTTGGCTGACTGGTTTGATTTTATCGGTGGAACAAGCACTGGAGCCATAGTCGCGACTGGCCTTTCGATGGGGATGGAAGTCGATGATTTGATGTCTCTGTACACCGAGCGTGGTAGAGCCATGTTCAAACGTTCCGGACTGATGGAACGTCTCTGGTATAACCAGTATAGCCACGAAGAGCTAGAGAAAATTCTAAAGGCAACTTTCGGTGAAGATACGATCTTAGGTACTGATCGCTTAAAAACACTACTCATGGTTGTCTTGAGGAACGCTTCGACAGATTCGCCCTGGCCACTGACAAACAATCCGAAGGCCAAATACAATCAGGCGGACTGTGGTAAGGAAAATAACCTTAACATTCCTCTGTGGCGTGTTGTAAGGGCGAGTACCGCGGCACCAACTTTCTATCGAGCTGAAGAGATTCAGCTTGGAAAAAATAAGTTTACATTTGTCGATGGGGCTCTCACGCCATATAACAACCCAGCGTTCATGATGTTCATGAATGCGACACTTCCTGAGTACAACCTGAACTGGAAGGCAACGGAAGAAGACTTGCTGTTGATATCAGTAGGTACAGGGTTGCACCCAGACTCAGCGCCTGATCTCGATCCTCATAAGATGAATCTTGTATATACCGCAAAATCTGCACCTAAGGCGCTGATTTACGCAAATATTGTTGAGCAGGACAAGATGTGTCGACTGATGGGCAACTGCTTAGTTGGTGATGAACTTGATGGAGAGATCGGCGCCTTGATAGGGACGCGGGCTCCTTTAGAACGAAAGCTGTTTACTTACGCAAGATACAACGTTGATCTTACCCGAAAAGCCTTAAAACGGATCAATTGTGAGCACTTGGCAGATCTCCCGCTGGAACTTCTTGATGGGGTAAATCTCATAGAACCTTTACGTGAGGTGGGGCGAGCGATTGCTGATGATCGAGTCAGTGTCAATCATTTTGCCAAGCATTGTCCGTTTACATCAATGAATGTTCGTTGAGATAGAATTTACCTCAATAAATCTTTAGGAAATAAAAGATGACTAAATTCTTTGCAGCTGTTTATAAAAGTTACATCCAGAAGATGAGCAGCTTTAATGCCAGATATAAAACTGGTGGTGGCGAAGAATCGAATTCTGACGAGGCTGCTTCTGTTGAACCCAAAACCTTCGATGATCTCGATGCCGAGGCAACCGTCCTCGGGAATGCGTACAGAGGAATCGGCGTATTAATAGCAACCTTGAGTGGCCTGATTATCTTCTCCGCAATAGCACCGACAGCCTTTGAGTTTCATGGAGTCTTATACTGGATATTTGGTATAACCGAAGTGGTAGCCATGGTGTTAGTCATCACTCTGGTTTTTTACGCCACAAAAACAGAGCTTAGAAGTAAGTGGCGCAACACACGAGGTGAGGCTGAGAAACTTCGTTATAAAAAGTTTTCAGAGCTTTTGAGTAGGGCGGAAGCTGCACCCACGCACGAAAACGTTACTGCAGTTCGCGATGAGACGCTATCACATCTGTCAGGAGAAGATTGCCAAATTACCTATAACCAGAATAAGGCTCATACCTATCACAGCATAGAGACCATCAGTGACAGGTTGGGCTGGTTTGGCTTTGGGCTTGCTTTAGTTGGTGCGATTGGACACCTTGTCTCGCATTGGAACTCTTTGCTTATTCTGACGGTGTTTGTGCCTGCCATGATTGGTGCAATCCACGGTCTGAATGGCTTTCTCAAGCTGTCTGATTTGTGTGACGATCACAAAAAGGTGGCTGAGCAGCTTAAAGAGCATAAGAAGGTTCTGGAGCAGAGCCTAAAAAACGGAAACGATCCAAGCAAGCTGCTGGCGGCGTCCAGAAAAGTCTATACGACTCTTCTGGCCAGGGACGAGCAGTGGAAGGAGATGGTAAACAGGCAAAATATCCAGGTTGGTTAACATCAGGGAATGACCATGAAAAAACTCATAGATGTTGATGAGTTCAGGGAACTTCTAAAAGGGAAGTCCCCAATTGTATTCGGTGGCTACAGTGGTTTGGGTTACGAGAATCCCGAAGCTTTGCGAGATGAGGTCAGGAAGACCCTTGAGAATCTCAAGTTGAGATATGGCGACCGCCTAATCGTCGTGAGTGGGGCGACCTCAGTGGGAATTGGCTTGGTGTATGAGATTGCCAGTGAGTTGGGCTTACCAACCTTGGGTGTTGTTTCCGATCGGGTGAACCCCGGCGACATTTCTCCTTTTTGTGACAATGTACTGCTCGTTTCCGATCCCGCTGGAACTTGGGAAGTAAAGACAAAAAGCGGTGATAGCTATATGGTCGAGGCTGCTAGGAAGGGCGAAATGATTTATTTTGGGGGAGGGCAGGTCGCGGCTTCCGAAATTCTGGAAGCCAGAGATAAGGGGATTGCCGCGACTGTTCTTTCAAGTTTTATGCCTGATCCAGAAAAGGTTCGGCTGAAAGCGAAACAACAAGAAAAGTCTTAGCAGAATATTCCAACTGTGGGCTTTATTCCATTCCTAGCCAAAATTTATCGAGTAATAGACGTTAGCATATTAAAACAAGATGCATTGATTATAAATTACGTTTAGTAGAAAGGCTGGCTAAATTTTTATTTCCTGGTTGGTTAATGTTTAAATACTGTAGTAATAATCCAAAAGTTTAAGTAAATAATTCGCTTGCTTTTTAGCGGAATACGAAGTGAATTCGCTTGAATATTGTATTATTTGTTGGGTTTCTAAGACTAATCAAATTTTGTGGCGGAGTAAGATGGTGGGTAGAGCCAGTGAAGCATAGAGAACTGAGGGATGAGTTGAGATCAGAGGCTTTAGATAGAGAAGTAGTTATTAAGTGCCCAAGTTGCTCCTCCGTGAATGCTAAGTATTTTGACCATAAAAAATTATGGCGGTGCCAAGACTGCGATGAATCATTTGGCAAAAATACGTCCCAGCAAGAGGTTAAGGTAACCAACCCGCAAACTATTTTTATTAGTTATCCTCATAAACCACCCCGGCATGCCGAACTCGCACTGAAGGTTTGTCAGATCCTCAAGGAACGAGGCCACTATCCTTGGATTGATGTCGAGAGAATCACTGCTGGTACAGATTGGCGAGAAGCCATCACACGAGGAATCCTAGAATCGGATTGGGTTTTAGCCTTTATGTCCACCCACTCTGTGCGTGACCCAGGCGTGTGTCTAAACGAACTGGGTATCGCATTAAATCAGAAGGCTGGAGACGATACTCTACGCACAGTTCTCCTTGAGAACGAAAAGACTGTACGCCCACCAATGAGCCTAACGCATATCCAGTGGATCGACTTGGCCGATTTTGAGGCTAAGATGCCGGAGGACTCAGCTGATCCCATACAGCGAAAACAATGGGAAGAAGGGATAGATACTGAAGTGCAGAAATTGATCGACAGTATAGAAGGTAAAGGTAGGGTTGCTGGAGATATTGCATACCTCAAACAGCGTCTGAAGCCAGCTAGCTTCATTGGTGAAATTGCCGCTAAAACAACGAACTTTTCTGGCCGGCAGTGGTTGTTCCAAAAGATCGAATACTGGCGTAGGGAGCGACGTTCTGAGCGTGTGCTTTGGATTAATGGCCCCGCCGGCATTGGTAAGAGTGCCGTTGCTGGGCGGCTGGCTCATAGCGAGAGAAGCACTGTGGTTGGAGTTCACTTTTGCAAGTGGAATGACGCCACCACCCAGGATGCGGGGAGCTTTGTGCGAACTATGGCGTTTCAGGTAGCTTCTCGGCATCCGGACTACAGAGCATTATTGGTCAAGATCATCGATGAAAAATTTGAAGGCAAGCGCTTGGAAGAGGGAAAAACGTCTGAGCTTTACCGAGAGTTAATCGCCAACCCGTTGGCTACGGACCGCATGGCAATCGATGCTGGTCGAGATCGCCATATCATCGTAATAGATGGCCTTGATGAAGTAGACGATTCTAATAATCAAGGTGAAGCCAGTATTTTGGATTTGGTTGCGAACGAATTTCCGAAACTTCCCGAGTGGCTGGGCGTTGTCGTTACCTCTCGGCCAAAGGCAGATATCGTCTCACGGCTGGGAAATATCTTCGGATTAGAGATGCAGACCACGGAAAATAACGAAGATTTGTATAATTACCTTTGTAATGGCCTAAGAGCGCAATTCGATCAAGGTGAAAGAGGGAAGAGGGCATTAGACGACGCTGTTAAAACGGCAGTTAGTAGATCAGATGGGATAATGCTTTACGCAGTGGAATTGCTTAAAGACATCCGACGCGGTCGTGAAACTGCGGTTCAGCCAAGCGCTTTTCCGCAGGGCCTGGCTGGTATTTATTTCGATAATTTGAAACGTGCATGTAACGACGTTCCCACTTATCGCCAAGAAATTCAGCCACTTCTCGAACTTGTTGCGAGCTCTCCAGTACCCGTGCCTGAAAAGTTAGCGATGGCGGTACTAGACTTGAATCAAGCATCCTTTAATGATGTTTTTAAAAAAAGTTCAATACTGTTAATTCGTCGCCATTCACAACGTGGTGCAACTTTACAGCTCTTTCATAACAGTTTACGTGAATGGCTGACATGCCCTGACAATCCCCATGACTATCAGCTTGAAAATGTCGGCATCTACTGGCTAGCAGATTTTCTTTGGGACGATTATAAAGCCGCGATGCACGGTCATGCTTTAAATGAGGAAGGTATCGATGAAATACTGAAAAATAAAATGAGATGGTGGAATTTTTCGGATAATACGATACTTAGTCCACGATTGTTGTTGCGCACAATAACAGCGCGAGCAAAAGTCTTCTCCGAAAGTGTAAACACCCCTGTTTCAGTTGCACCGCTGATTAGAGTTTTCCGCCCGTTGGTGTTTCGCCAGGTATTCCCATGGCGTCAGGTCTTCCAGTGAAT
>NZGD01000001.1 GCA_002690925.1 Rhodopirellula sp. | reverse complement strand
GCCACGGCAGTCGGCATCGGCCAATGGACTGGTTGATCCCAGAGTCGCATTTAGCGGGGAGGCTGCACAGCGACTCAGTCAACGGCAAAGACAGGAATGTTCCTGGCTTGAAGCCGCGTTCGATTGATGAGTGAGTGCTTCGAGACGAGGATAAACAGCGACCTGCTCGACCAACCGTGGGCGTGCAGCATTTGCTGACCGTTGTCGAACTGGTGTTATCACGAATGGGCTGTAGCAGCTTCAATTGAGCAACTCGGCTTCATCGATAAACTTGGTTTTGAACTCGTCACGGTATTCCTGATCTTCTTTCGGGAAGACAGACTCAAAGGTGGCCGCATCGGCAGCTCCTCGCTGAAATCGTTGTTTCGGATAGGTTGGCATTTCGATACCGGTGACCTGCCGTACTCCTGAAGACACGATACTGCCTTTGAGTCCGTAAAGTTTTTCGTGGTCCCAGTCAGTCAGTGCTACGAACGGAACTTCCTCGGCAACTTCAATTACATTGGGGACGGCAAATGGGCTAAATCCTGAGAAACCCAAGGCGGCTGCGGGCGCGCTTGTACGCACATGGCCACGGCTTTGGCCGCCGCTGTAAACCATTGAATGTTTAACCGCGTCCACACCCCAGCCTTCCTGGTAGAGCATTCGGTTACCCAAGACACTGCGAATGGTGAGTTCTGGATTTTCTTCGATTGGATAATCTTTCAGGTTCTCGTCTCCACCGTCACCATCGATGAGGTGTTTCCAGTCGGGGTACCGGTTGCGTAGTGCTTTCAGTAACGCGAGTCCCATCGTTGCTGACTGGACGTCCAGCGGCTTGTAGTCTTCGATCACACGGATGGCATCTTGCCAGGAGAGTTCATGCTTGGGGACATCGATGACTTCGAGGTACATCTCGCGATCAATTTTTTGCAAAAATTCTCGAGCTTGTACGCTATCGGAGGGATCCCCGTCGACGGCGAGCGTGAATGCTTTCAGCCGAGAGGTTGATTGCCCGCGGCGACGCAGCAGGTAATCGAGCACGACGAGTACAGCTCCGCTGTCGATTCCACCGCTAAACATGACCCCAATGGGCTCGGTTTCAGGAATAGTTTCCAGCCATTGATCGCAAACTTCGGCAAGCCGGCCAATGTAGTTTGCTCCGATTTGGTCGATGTTAGCGGGTAGGCGATTTCGCTTGGGGGCGAAAAACCGCGTTAGGACCGGATTTGGGTCCGGGCAGCCCACCAACTGGAGTTCTAAAAGATGGTGAGCGGGGACCATTCGCGTGTAGGATGGATTAAACTGATCACTCAGGCCTTCCTTACGCAGTTGTTCCGCGATTTCGTCAATCCGCTCAGCAATGATGAGTGCAGGGCCCTCAGCTCTTTTGGCAAGGAAATACCGCATGGGGCGGCCAATTGAACGTGCCATACGGATGGTTTTTCCCGCTTGCTCACAAATGGCAAATTGACCACCTATCTGTCGGACCGCATCAATGTCGCCGCGTCTAACCGACGCAGTCGCTTCGTCCAAGCTGGTTCCAAGTAAGATGTTGCCTGCTGGATCGAGAAGATTGACAACCCGATCGATCAACCGCTGTGGTTGCCCCTGAAAGCTTTGCGGTTCATTCATCGACGAACCGCCTGTTTGCGATAATGGGGCGTCTGATTGAGCAGATGGATGGTTTTTTCTCATGAATCGTCGGGTAAAACGAGTTGTTCGGGTTGGTTGAGGTGTTCAGTAACACCTCAACAGACATGATAATGGTTACCGAAATTAGCATATGGGGTCTTGGATAATGAACTTGAGTGATCATTATCCTGATTCCGGCTGAAACAAAGAAGACTATGCATTACGAGCTTACATTTTCCAAGCGGCGACTAGAAGTCGGGTTGAGATCCCAAAAATCAACCCAGCAGTACCCTTTCCTCCCCTTCGCTCCCAGGCGGTGACATCCACCGTGGATTTGCACAAATATTTCGGCACCCAAACGCCTCCACGAGACAATTTCGTTTCGGTATTGCGTTATTGGGCTGAGCATCGACCTAACGAAACCGCTTACATCTTCACTGATGTCGAGTCGGTTGAACAGCGTTTGACATACCTGCAATTGTGGGACGAAGTGCGCTCGCTCGCTGGCTACTTGCAGGGACGCTGTCGTGTGCGCAGTGGTGATCGCGTGTTGCTGGTCTATCCGCCGGGCCTCGACTTTGTCATCGGATTTTACGCGTGTCATGCCGCCGGAGCGATTGCCGTTCCGGCCTATCCGCCGCGGAGAAACCGCAAAGCGTCGCGGATCCGGTCCATTGTTGTGGACGCTGATGCGCGTTGGGCGTTGACGACGCAGGCACTCGCCGAACAACTGACCGGCGATCGTCCACACGACGATCTGATTGGTGTTCAATTAGTAGGGACTGATGATCCGGCAACACGGGATGCGGACGCATGGCGTTCGCCCAAAATCACGCCAAACACACTCGCCGTGCTGCAGTACACTTCAGGTTCGACTGGATCACCCAAGGGGGTGATGCTGAATCACTCCAACTTGATCGCGAACAGTGAACTCATTTTGCATGGTTTTGAGCCACAAGTTGAAATCGTTGGGATGAGTTGGCTGCCGACCTACCACGACATGGGGCTCGTGGGTGGTCTTCTGATGCCTTTGTACATTGGGCGGCAAAATGTATTGACCAGTCCGATGACGTTTTTGCAGCGGCCTGTGCGTTGGCTGCAAGGAATTACCAAGTACGGCGTTACTATCAGCGGCGGTCCAAATTTTGCCTTCCAGCTGTGTGTCGACAAAATCCGAGACCATGAACTCGAAGGTCTTGATTTGTCCACTTGGGAGATCGCATTCAATGGGGCCGAGCCGATCAGGGCCGCTACTTTGAATTCCTTCGCTGAGAAGTTTGAGCAGTGTGGTTTCCGGAGATCGGCCTTCCTTCCCTGTTATGGAATGGCAGAAACGACACTGATCGTTACGGGGGGGCCTGCGGAAACTCGCCCGGTGCTGACCACGTTTGACCGCAGCTCGTTGGATCAGAAAATTGTACGTCCTGTACAGGCAGACCACGAGAACGCGCGAACGCTGGTAGGCTGTGGTACTGTGCTGCCGGATGAAAAGGTCATCATTGTTGAGCCCAGCACGCGGAAGATTCTGCCAAGCGACAGCATCGGCGAGATTTGGGTCCAAAGCCCGTCGGTGGGGCAGGGCTATTACCAGCGCAAGGATGCCACACTGCGCACCTTTCACGCGACCACCAATGACGGCGATGGACCGTACTTGCGAACTGGCGACCTCGGCTTCTTGTACGATGGCCAGATTTACATCTCTGGACGCGTCAAGGACATGATCATTGTCCGCGGGGTGAATCGTTATCCGCAGGATATTGAAGAAACGGTCGAGAGGTCTAGCGATGCTGTCCAAGCGGGGTCAGTCGCTGCATTTGCCATGGACTACGAGGGCAGGGAACAGTTGGTCATCGTTGCGGAGACGGTACGCAGACGAAATATCGACGGAGATGGGAACCTGCAGAGGATTCGCAGGGCTGTGACGGCGGAACATGACCTGCCACCCGATGCCGTCTATCTGGTACGTAACAGCAGTGTCCCAAAAACCAGCAGCGGAAAGATCCAGAGGCATGCATGTTTGCACGCTGTGCGTGATGGTGATCTGAAGCTGATTGCAAAATGGGTTCGGTGGGAAGAGAACAATGAAGCTCGAATGAGCTTCGATGCTGCTCCAATGATGCAAGCGGCTGCGGCTGGTGGGCGTTCGGCTGACGTGGATGTTAGTAATGTCAGTCCGGTTGTGATCGAGGCGATCAAGCATCATGTCCGGCGGGTTGCAGGTGAGCGAGCCGTTGCTCTGGAACCGAACACGAATATCGTCTTGGATCTTGGACTTGATAGTTTGGAACGTCTTGAGATCGCCCGCAAACTTGAGAAAACCTTCGGTGGCAGGTTCCCTGAACAGGTTCTTGATGACATCGAGACGATCGGGCAGACGGCGTTGGCGATTGAGCGTTATCTGCCACCTGGTGGCGAGGCCCGTGCTGCTGCGCTGCTCCGGGGTGAGGTCGTGGATGCTGAGCTTGCCACCTCGGGTGCCGATCAAGCGGCTGTTGCGCCCTCCGTGGATGTCGAGCCTGAAGATAGCTTTGAGCAGTTTGCTGAATATCGGCGTTTGAAAACGACGATGCAGCAGATGTTGATGACGGGCGTCCCTAATCCCTATTTCACCGTGCACGACGGGATCGTGCGTGATCATACCGTGGTTGATGGGAATGAACTGATCAGTTTTGCGAGCTACAACTATCTTGGGCTCAGCGGACATCCCGCCGTGATGAATTGTGCAGCGGACGCGATTCAGGAATACGGAACCAGTGTTTCGGCGAGTCGCCTCGTTTCAGGTGAAAAACCGATTCATGGTGAGCTTGAGCAGATGATCGCGGACTGGATCGGGGTCGAGAGGTCGATTCTTATGGTCGGGGGGCATGCAACCAACGAGACCACCATCGGACACCTCGTTGGCCCCGGCGACTTGATCATTCACGATTCGCTCGCGCACAACAGCATCGTCCAAGGAGCTTTGTTATCCGGTGCCAGACGCCGACCGTTTCCACACAATGATTATGAAGCCTTGGACCGGATGCTGGCCGAGATCAGATCGCAGTACCGCCGCGTTCTGATCGCTATTGAGGGTGTGTACAGCATGGATGGGGACTTTTCTAACGTTCCCAAATTCATTGAGGTGAAAAAACGGCACCGAAGTCTGTTGATGGTAGATGAAGCTCACAGCTTTGGCACGATGGGCGACACGGGGCGTGGGATGGCCGAGCATTTCGGAATTGATGCCCGCGACGTCGATATCTGGATGGGAACTTTGAGTAAGTCGGCAGCGTCCTGTGGAGGATACATCGCCGGTTGCAAAGAACTAATTGAGCTGCTGCGATACACAGCGCCAGGTTTTGTCTTTAGCGTCGGAATGCCGCCTGGCCAAGTCGGTGCCGCCTTGGCCGCTTTGAGGACGTTAGACGCGGAGCCAGAGCGTGTTGAGTCGCTGAGAGCGAAAAGCGAGCTGTTCCTGAGCCTCTGTCATGAAGCTGGCCTGGATACGGGAGACAGTGGAGGAACCCCCGTGATCCCGGTGATTACCGGCAATTCGATGGTGGCACTGCGTCTGTCACACCGGCTCAAAGGCGATGGCGTGAATGTTCAACCGATTCTCTACCCCGCGGTTGACGAGTCAGCTGCCAGATTGCGTTTCTTCATCACGAGCGAACATACGGATGAGCAAATCCGCTTCACGGTGGATCGCACAGCAACTCATCTCGCAGAGCTCGGGTTTGAAGCCACTCCTGTTTCTGCTCAATGAATTTGCGAAGTTGGGCCGCTTGGGTCATGATAGACCTTGCGACATTTGGGGACTGCCCTAGAATCGCTTCATGGCCGCTGGGTGATACTTATTGATTACGCTGAATTTCTAAACGCCCAGTTTGCGAAATACTTAGATCTGGCTTTATTCACCGAAGGAGAATGTCTTGCTTACTGAGTCAACTGTGGAGAGCATGTTCCGGGAATTAATCAACAACCCGAAACGAGATGAAGAGACCTTCGAGAAGGCAGAGGAACTGCTTGAAGAAGAGTTGCGACCGGAAAGCCCGCTTCGGCATCGATTGAGCGTCGAGCTTGAGGAGTTGCGTAACTTGCTCGCGAAGAGCTAGCTCAGTAACGTTGGACTTTGTGCCAGCAGAAAACTTATAGAAAAACGGCCCTGCAAAGTTACCTTTGCGGGGCCGTTTTACGTTGAGTCCTGCAGTCTGAAGCTGCTGTCCGTCGCTTGAGGCACTATCAGTGATTGAAGTTCATCCCGAAGGTTGCACCGAACATGAAGAGCCCCTGATCTTTATCACCGCCTGCCAACGTCCCTGGACGGCCTTGGCCACCTCGCCAGACGCCACGACCGATTTGGATGGCTTGCATACCAGCTCGGACTGAGAACATCTTGGTGACTTGATAGCTGAGTTCTGCCCGGACGTCATATCCGAAGTAGAATTCTGAGTTCTCGGTAAAGATTGCGGGGCTTTGCTCGGTAGCCATGTTGATCACTTCAGCGTCGACTCCAACATCGTCGTACTGGGTGTACTCGGAGATCGTCTGAAACTTGGACGATTGCCAGTTGCCACCGAAGAAGGCGCGGAAGTCAGTAGACAAAACAAAACGGTCGTGCGGTTTGAAGTAACGGAATCCAATTTGGCCGCCAAACATGTCGTTGAGGGTGATGTCCTTCTGCGTGATCAACTGTTCCTCGATGGGTTCTGGTACAGGATCCGGTGGAGGGGGTGGGTAAATGCTGCTTGTATAGTTGTTGAAGGCGTTGATATCTCTCAGTTTCATGTACCGGAGACCGACCAGTGGTTCAATGATTCCGCCATAGTGGTAAGGAGTCATGCGCCATGTTTTGTTGAGCTCGTAACTTTGGTACTTGAACACGTTCTGTGTTTCGCCGACGTTGTAAAAGCGAAAATTGGATCCAAGATTATTCGCTTCTGAGAGGCGGACTGGAAAACCGAAGGGTTGAGTCAGCGGTGGATAGTCGGCCGCAGCACCATCATCAGCGGGAGGAATGAATCGGTTCACTCTCTCTTGCTGGAAAGTATCCGCTGCGAAAACATTCATCTTGGTCCAGTTGAACATCCACCCATGCTTTTCACCGGGTAGCATGAAACCTAACTCGTAACGGTTTCCCCAACCGCCATCGAGCCTGTTCTCACCCGTGTCAGGCTTGAAGACGTCAGGTCTGCCAGCGTAGAGATTAAGCCGGTCGTAGGTCGCGAACCAACCAGTATGAGCCCGTTTTTCAGGTTTCATATCCAGTAGATCCAGATCGTAGACTGGCTCGAACCAGCGGAAATCTGGGTCAAATTCGAAGGGGTCGACCACTCGTATGGGGTCTTTGGCGTCCGCACTTATAGTACCGCCCAGAAGAGCTAGTGCCGCGAGTACGCCTGAAGCCAGCTTCCTTACCGACATCGCTTATTCCACCGTCTTGCAGTTAATTTTGCGATAGAGTCCAGCGTTCAACTGAGCTCTACCTCCCTAGACACATCACCCAGGTGGGCAATTCCCGTGTGCCCCCGAACAAGAGTTGGCCGGGGACGATGCAATCGCTTCGCGCCTCGGTCTGCTTATTTCGGGTTGTGCGGATAGTATCGGACGGTTTTACCGGTGAGGGTTAGCTTCTTTGGCAGCTGCAGCATTAAAAGTCCGAGAATCTGCAGGACCGGCAAAGGTTGACACTGTCGAGAGGCTGTCATTGCCGCTTTAACGCACGCTTGGCTCTAAAAAAGTCAGTCAAAATCTGGCCGCAGGGTTCGGCGAGCACCCCGCCAGTGACGAGGCATTGGTGATTCATTCGACTGTCTGCTAGCAATTCATAAAGACTGCAAACAGCTCCCGCTTTGGGGTCCGTGGCACCGAACACCACACGGGGAATGCGGCTTTGCAGGATTGCCCCGGCACACATCACACAGGGTTCCAGGGTTACATACAGCGTTGTTTGTTCCAGCCGCCAGTCTGAGATGGCGGCTGCGGCCTGTGTGATGGCGATCATTTCTGCATGCGCGGTTGGGTCATGAAGTGATTCACGTTGATTGGACGCAGCACCGATGATTTCATGCTCACGGATAATCACGGCGCCCACAGGGACCTCGTCCGCTGTCAAGGCTTCGTTAGCTTGCTCAAATGCTCGCATCATCCAGTGGTTGTCAGCGTCAAAAAGCTCATCCTGAATACCCTCGTTCATGCTCGATTCTCACTCCGTTGGTTTTGCAGCTTCTTTTTCAGCAGCCTTGATTTCTGTCATTGTCAGTTTACGTATTCGGATGTTTCGTACTTCGGATTTGCATTGAAACGCGGCAACACCGAGTGGAACACACTGATCCATTTCGTAGCGAATGTCGAATTCATGACCTTTACGGGTCTGCTCGGCCGCCGGTTTGTTATCGATCCAGCATTGAATTTGATTGGCATCAACCCGAGCACGGATTTTGTACCAGCGGTCTGTTTCAAAATTCCGGAATGACGTCGTTTCATTTTCGCTAGCATCAAAACCATCAACACTGCTGATTCCAACCACGCCTCCTCCCCATCCTCCCAAGATGAAACTGACGTGCTTGTCACCTACCGGGAAGGTAAGGGCGCAAAAGAAGTCAAATCCCTCACGGCGCCGAGCCTCAAGTTCAACCTCGTAATTTTCTTTTGG
>NZGD01000279.1 GCA_002690925.1 Rhodopirellula sp. | reverse complement strand
TCTGTCGCAGCGCGACAGGGACAGTTCTACAGATAGTCGACGAGAGCCACTTTCGGAAGAGGCAGACGTAGTATCGGTGCAAACTCGATCGTGTCGGCATCCACTTGTTCAAAAGCCTGCCGTAGGATGTGAGAGGTCTTTTCGGTCAGTTGGCTATAGCCCTTGATGAACATGTTGTATTCATTCCAGCCTTCATCGCTACATGAAGGCAGTAGTGAGGCTAAGGCAACACATGCAAGGTCATGTTGTTCGGGACCGGCTTCAAGCAATTCGTCCAACTTTGTATGTTGTGCGATGAGGGCAACGAATTCTTCAGGTAAATTCCATTGTTGAGCGAGCATTGCGGAAGCATCTGCGTGATCCCAGCCGAACATTTCCTTCTCTAAGCCACTCAAACGGCGACCTTCTTCGGCACGACGTTCCACTAGAACTTCGTATTGTTCGGGGAGTTCTTTGAGCAGCAGAGGAATCGCCATGTCTTGCAGCAGCGCACCAGCGAATAAGTCTTCCGCATTGCTCAGTTTCAGTGTGTGTCCCAGTCTGCGTGCGAACAGGGCTCGGCGAAGAGAATCTTGCCACAGAGCTTTCAAATCGAAAGGACCAAACTTGGGATTGGGGATAACGCTGAAGACAGCGTTCCACAAGGCGAAGTTGGTAACCGCGCGAGTTCCGACGAGCGTCAGCCCCTGCTGAACGCTCATGATTTCTCGGCTAAAACCAAAGTATGAGCTGTTGACGAATTTCAGTATCTGCCCCATCAATCCCGGATCGGCCTCGATCGGTTTCGTGAATTCCGCTGGTCCGGACTCCGGATTTTGCGAAAGTTGCAGCAATGTTATGGCGGTATGTGGAAGTGCTGGAAGTACTTCGGAGTGAAATACGTCTTCGAGTGAGGTTGTGATCGTCGTCATGTTTTGCATTGCCGAGGGCGTCTTGTCATCCTGGCGACCTTGAACCGCGGGAGGGCCGCGTCTGCGAACCGTGCCATTGGTTGAAACCTACCTCGCACGTTCCGTGAATTTGGACCTTTTCCATACTTAAAGCCACGTCTGACGTTCCCTTGGTCCGGTTTTGCGGGTTGGATTTTGGGATCGTGTTGGCCAGCCTCACCATCAGTCGGCTTCTGATGTTGCAAAAAAACAACGTCGGGTCTTGCATGGAATACGACGTTTTTTTTCTAAGTCGTTAATGACGAGAGACTTGTGTCATCATTTTGCAGTTTGCTGGTGGGTTGGACCGTGACGTGCATCCGGTGTCCAAAATGAACTTTTTCTATTTATGTCCAGATGATCGCGATTGGCTGAAAAGCTGGCTGTTGAAGCATGCGTTTCTTGTTGTTTTGATTCTTTGCTTCTGGTTGATTTTGAATGCGTGGCCCAAAGCAGAGACTCCCATTTCTTTGGTAGATGGCGCGGATGCGGTTCATCTCAATGGCGCTACAGAGCTGTTGGGAGCGAGTTCCACTGTTGGGAATCAAAGTGAGGTGGTGGGTTGGGTTGAACATGATCCGCAGGCAACAAACCTGGTTGAGTTACCGCTGAATTCGGTCAACGCGGTCGACCCCGATTCACTTGTGGCAATCAATGCGAAGAAGAGACCGGACTCTCTCAATCTGAATAGTGCCGTGCGGCCGACAGGCTGGAGAAGAACCCGAAACGGGTGGGAAAACACGGCGAACTGGCGAACATCTCTTGGAGATATTGTGCGTCAGCAGCAGGATCGGGAATCAGATTGGTTTCAGAATTTTCTGGCCCGAGTACGAAGTGTGCCACCGTGGGTCGTCGCGTTGGTTCAACTCACTGCTGTTGGCGGAGTCTTGCTGTTCGAAAGGCGGGCCGCACGCCAGCAACTGCAGCACGCAAGCGATGCCTAATTCCCATTGGTTTCTCAGAACTCAGCGACGGGCAGTTTTGGGGACACCGTCGACGAGCTTTTCGTTGAATCTGGCTCGGTATTCCATCAGGCTATTGGCACCCTGAAAACCGACAATCGTTTCGTCCCAATCAAGTTGCTTACTCAACATGTAACCACTGTCCAAGTCAAAACGTATCTCACCGTTGCTCATTTGTTGCACCACTTGTGCTCGAATTGATTCTTCATTCAATGGCGTCAATGGTTGGCTGCGGACAGAAAGGGTCGCGACACCTGTTTTGACTCGCTCGAGTGTGTAAAGCTCTCGAATCTTGATGACTTTGATCTCACCATTGTCGGTTCTTGCTTTGACTTCACGTGGGATTGACCATGACTCGCCTACCGCGATGGGTTCTTTCGGGAAAGCTACTGCAAGTGTTCCCATGCCTAGGGAAGCCTTACTACCGATGTTGTTTTCGCGGCCCGTCTCTTTACCCTGAGCCGAGATCGTGATCGTAGAAATTGTTTTGCCGATTTGATCTGAGACACGTTTGAAGAGCGCTGGAGGTTTTTCACCGCTGTTGCTGTCCCAGCGAATTTCCTTGGAGTCTCCTTGTTGCTGAGTCATCTCAACCGCATCGACGACATGATCAAATGTCATTTCCTCGTTGTTTGCTTTTTTGACTGCCCAGTGTCTTTGGCTGATCGTGTGCACTTGAGATATCTCTTCAGCACCTCGAATCCTGGTTTTCGTTTTGGCGACATGAGTCACCTCGTAATGCAGATCCTCGCCCACATTCAGGGTGTAACGCAGCAGATACTTGGGCAAATCATTCTTGCTTTTTGCATCTTCCCCATTTGCAGGTAGTCCAAGGGCAGGGAGGCAAATGGTCAAAATTGCAGCAGTGACAATAAGACGATTCACAGTTGCGGTCTCCATACGCGGCAAACGAGGTGTGTTTCACGACCCTGAAAATTTGGCAGATCGGGTCCCGCAGGGCAAGAGTGAATGTGCGAGATCAGAGCGGTCGAATCTTCGCTACAGTGGGGAGCGATTCACGGGAACAGATCCGCCCCAACCGAGCTTGTCTCGCAGAGCGCGGTAATCGTCATGACCCTTGACTGCTAGCATTTGAAACGTCTGTTCAGCACGCTCGATCCGCACACGGTCACCAGGGAGTAAGCGGCTTAATATACGTCCATCGACCACGATGCTGGTTGATTCGTTGGGTTCTGTGACTGTTAGTTCCAGTACCGTGTCAGCCGAGTCGACCAGTGGTCGGTAGGTGAGGGTGTGAGGGCTGATGGGGGATACGACAATCGCTTGCAGTTGTCTTCTGAGAATCGGGCCGCCCGCAGACAAGTTGTGTGCAGTTGAGCCGATAGGAGTCGCAACGATCAGGCCGTCGCATCGGTATCGCGTTGCGAGAGCTCCATCTGCATAAAGATCAATGTCAAGAATCCGATAGGGGGGCCCCCCAAGGACGGCAGCCTCGTTCAGGGCAAGTTGCTGTGCGATGATACGCCCTTCTCTGATTAGTGACGTTTGCAGCATGAGGTGTTTTACAACTTTAAATCCCCCACGGGAAACTTCAGGCCAAACATTGAGAAAATCATCGGGCGACAGAGCGGCAAGAAAACCGAGACGACCACAATTGATGCCGAGCACAGGTGACTGCTGAGCCCCCATTTGGCGAGCTGTTTGCAGGATGGAGCCATCACCGCCTAATACGATCACAAGGTCGGGCTTCGCCATCGAGAAGTCGTAACTGAAATTCAAATCTTCAGCAATGATCTCAGCATGCTCGGCGATCGCCGGTCTCAAGCGTTCTAATGCGGCACGCACGGTGTCACGCTCGGGAACACCCAGAATAACCACTTTTGGCCGTTTGGAATGATCTTTGATCCAAGTGTGGGCCGATTCGACGGACATGGAATTTGGTTTCCGATCAACGACAGGTTTGTGTTTGTGGGAGCACTGAAGTTGACGATTCAGTAGGCAGCTGCCTGTCCTACCCCCCAAAGTGTTGCACGCTTCAGTTCGTTTTATCGTACATCATGAGCACTTCAGATTTTGCAAAGGCCGCGTACTTTGTGAAGATCACGGAGCACTGCGTTTGCACTACTGTTGCCCTGTTTTGAATGACCGACTAGTGGTTCGAAGACAAGCTTGAGTCGGCGATTTCACGGCATGTTTGTTGGATTTTAGGCACGCTTAGGCCATGTTGGTCAAACAAATCTCCACGATCACCATGTTCAATGAATTCATCGGGCAATGCGAGCACTCGGATGGAACGGGTGTCAAAATTCTCAGCTACGGCACATTCGATAAAAGCTGAACCAAAGCCCCCCATTTTTGCACCTTCCTCGAGGGTGACTACAAACTTGCCATCGGCTAGCGAATTGCGGACCATTTCGAGATCCATTGGCTTGACGAACCGAGCGTTTATGACAGCGACATCCAATTCATCTTTCAATGCATCGGCAGCGGCAATTGCCTGTTCAAGCATTGCACCAAAAGCGATGATTGTTCCATCACTTCCCTCTCGAATCCTCTCGCTCTTTCCTATTTCGACCGGAGCGGGGGTATGTTCGAGTTGCAAGGCCGAAGCTTTCGGATAGCGAATGCTGCACGGTTGATCGTGCGCCAGGGCAGCAGCCAACATCGCGTCGACTTCAGTGGCGTATCCCGGTGCCATGCAAACCATATTCGGGAACAGTCGCATGTAGCCAATGTCAAAGAGGCCATGATGCGTTGGGCCGTCCGGGCCAGTGAGACCTGCCCGGTCGAGCATGAATACAACTGGAAGATTCTGCAGAGCGGCCTCCTGGAAAATCTGATCGTAGCTTCTTTGTAGAAATGTGCTGTAGATATCCACTATGGGCCGCAGACCGGTTTTGCACTGCCCGGCGGCGAATGCAACGGCATGAGATTCACAGATCCCCACATCGAAGAATCTTTCCGGGTATTCTTCACGAAGCGGTTCCAGTTTGTTTCCTTGGCACATCGCTGCGGTGATGACTGTCACGCGGGGATCTGCAGCCATCTGTTTTCGGATCGCTTCACGAGCATGCAGTGTGTAGGGTGGTAGGCCTTCACTTTTTTGCGTGATCGCTTTGCCATCATCATCTGTGAAGACAGGTGGCGTGTGAAAAAATACGGGATCTTCAGCAGCAGGCTTGTAGCCATGACCCTTTTCTGTCACGACGTGGAGTAGAACTGGGCCTTTGATTTCCTTGGCCATCGCCAGATACTTTCTGGTGAGTGCCAAATCGTGCCCATCAATGGGGCCGATGTAGCGGATGTTCAGTTCTTCAAACAGCATCCCACCCAGCAGTCCCGCCTTCACTCCCTCTTTCATCTGAGCGAGGAAGCGTTCTGTCGGGTCGCCGAACATTGGTACATGATCCAGAAGACGCACGACCTCGCTTTTGAGACCTGTGTAGAAGGGGTTGGATCGCAACCGATCTAGGTAATTGGCTACCGCTCCGACTCGCGGGCAAATTGACATTTTGTTGTCGTTGAGAACGATGGTCAGGTCATCGCCAAGTTCGCCCGCGTTGTTCAGAGCTTCGAAAACGATGCCACTGGGAAACGCACCATCTCCGATGACTGCGACGGTTCGTCGTTCTGCTTGTCCACCAACCACATCGCCGCTTCTTAAGCCCACGGCAGTGCTGACGCTGCAGCCCGCGTGTCCTGTCATGAACAGGTCGTAGACACTTTCGGCGGGGTTGGGATAGCCCATCAAACCGCCTGCGGTGCGTATCCCTGCAAACTCCTTGTAGCGGCCTGTCACCAGTTTGTGAGGATACACTTGGTGTCCTGTATCCCAGATCAAACGGTCGGTACGGAAGTCAAATTCGGCATGTAGAGCCAGGCAAAGTTCAACGACTCCGAGATTCGATGCGAAGTGAGCAGTTCGAGTCGCCAGTAAGTTGCACAATACATCTCGGATTTCAGACGCAGCCTGTTCTAGTTGCTGAGGCGAAAATTCTCGAAGCGGCGTGGCATCATCGAGGCTGGCAAGCAGCGGGTGCTCGCCTAGCGGGTGATGGACACTTTCTGTCGTTTTTTCATTCAATGTGATCGCTCCAGTACAAAATCTGCCAACAATCGTAAGCGTCGACCGGCATCCCCGAATTTCTCGGCGTCGCGGCGGGCGGACGCGACCAGTTCCTGAGCCTTCTGCCGAGCCTCATTAAGCCCCAAGAGGCTGGGATAGGTCAGCTTGCCTCGATCGGCGTCCTTTCCCGTCCTTTTCCCCAGTGTGGTTGCTTCCGCCGTGTAATCAAGCAAGTCATCGACGACTTGGAAGGCCAATCCGATGGCCGCTGAGTAGCTGCCCAACAAATGACGCTGCTTGTCATTCGCATCGACCAAAATCGCACCTAAATCGAGTGAGACCGAAAATAAGGCCCCGGTCTTTCGGCGATGAATCGATTCCAAATGCTGCAGCCGTGGTAAGTCGAGGTTTTCCCGGTTATCAAGTATTTCTTCCTGACAACCCGCTGATTTACGGTGGCTTGGTTCAGGGACGTGGGTGTCCTGCTCAGCGGCCAAGTCGTCGGCTTGGCCACCAACCAGACGGGATGCGCCTGCGGCGACCGATAGGGCCTGGATTGCAGAAATCGCCTTGCTAGGCTCCGTGACGTGGTGGCTCAGATGAGCAAATGCTTGAGTTAGCAGCCCATCACCGGCCAAAATCGCCGTCGCTTGGTCGTATTGAATGTGAACCGTGGGTCTGCCCCGTCGCAGGTCGTCATCATCCATGGCTGGTAAATCGTCATGGATCAGCGAATAGGCATGTATCATTTCTACAGCCACTGCCCCGGGCATTGCGTCTTCCATCGATCCGCCGCAGCACTCCGCGGCCATCAACACCAGAGCAGGCCGCAAACGCTTGCCCGGTGCTAGAAGGGCATAGCCCATCGCCTCACTCAGCCGATCTGGGCAGCCGCTGCCAAATTCGCAAGCCTGCTCAAGGGCCTGCTCGATCCTTGGACGCAGGTCATCAAAGCCGCAATCGACTTGGACTTTCGGGCTAGTAGAGGACATCTGCAAGACTGCGATTCACTGCGGTAGCTGGAAATACGAGGCCCCCAGAGTCTAGAAGAGGCCGGGCGAGTCGTCCACGCTACTGGCATTTTCATTCGTGTTGACCGGTGGTGTGTCGGCAGTCGACGATTTCGATGACTTTTTCGAGCGGCTCGCAGTTTTGCCACCTCGAGCGGCCGTTTGGGTGTTTGGCTGCGGGGTGCTAACGGGGTTCCCGTCGGCATCGAAACCAGACAGTTGGCTGATCTTTTGTTCAGCTGCATCAAGCAAGGTCTGGCATTGCTTCAGCTCGCGAATGCCTTGTTCGTATTTCTGCAGTGATGCAGTAAGCCCCAATTCACCGCCTTCCAGCTGACTCACGATTCCCTCGACTTCGCCGAGTGATTCCTCGAAATCGAAGTTCTTGTCATCGGATTTGTCGTCTGTCGAGGAAGTCTTCAGTTTCTTTTTCGCCATGTTTCTATTTTGACTCAACGGTTATTTCGACCTACGCATTACATGACGGAAAGCATTGTCATGACTGTCGCGTGCAATTGGAGAGATTGGATCGATCGTAGTGGTTCCTCGACGCCGGCATTGTGCCATGTTGAACCAATCCATTCCACGTCCCTGATCGACCGGGGGCGTTTTAATTTTAAATCGTTTGTACCCCTGATATCACGCGAACTAGAACGATCGCACTCGGGTGACTTTGGCTCGCGGGCCGTCTGATTCAAAGTCTCGTGTGTCCGATTTAATGTACATCTGCAACGGGTGTGGTGGCAGCAGCGAGATTTGGGCAGTGAAAAAGAATCATTGTTAATCAGCGGAACGAAACTTTCAGGGCATCAGGCAATTCATTGAGCGATTCAACGCAAGTCCGCGACGAGCATAAGCGACATGACCCCACGGTCATGGATGCGGTGCGTTCGAATACGGATTTACTGCATGCTTTGCTGGCACAACTGACGGACGTGCGACTGCTTGTTGACGCTGCGGGCCGCGGTTTGGCTAGCGGTGATGCGGAGGACGGTAACGATCTTGGTTTGCAGTTCAATGATCCCGAATTGGAAATGGCGGCCGGAGGGCTAAGGCAGAAAATTCGGCGGCTGGAAGCAGAGAATGCAGAGCTCCATGCACAAAATGAGGACTTGGCGGCCAAAATCGCCACTTCCAGGATTCAGGAAACCACGCCCGAGAATTCTGTGGAGGTGGCGGAAATGTTGTCTTGGGAGGAGCGAAAACAGCTGATTTTGCTTCAGATGGAGGAAGATTCCTTCGATGCGAATCAATTTGCAGCTTCCTTGAAAAACGAAATTGAATCCGGCAAAGAAACGCCGGGTGCCTTCATCGATCGTCTACGACTGGAGATTGAGCAACGGGATGATGAGATTGCTGAGTTGCGTAATCTGTTGGATCAGCAAGCAGAGACTCGCTCCGATGGCACCGCGATCGGTGCGTCTGCGATCGCTGATATGTTGGACGCGGATGAGCTGATTGCCGGTGAACGCGTGAAATTGCAGAAGCTTCAAGCCGAGTGGAAAGAGAAATTTCGTAAGGGCGAGATCGATGCTTCATTGGAGCGGGCAAAGCTCTCACGAGAGCGGCAGGAAGTTTCCGCGACAAAGCAGGAGCTGGAATTGCAATTAGAGCAATTGCAGCGGGAATACCGGCAGGCTAACGCAACAGGAAGCAGCGGTTCTCGCCGCTGGTTAGCAAAGCTCGGCTTAGCCGACGAGGATTCTTAGCGGTAGTTTGCCTACCCCCAAGACGCATTAGTTTCGTTAGAATGTCCCTTCCCGTCATTTCTGACCTCTTTCCCGTCTTTGTGTGAGATCTTCGATGTCCAAACCAAGCCGACGTGACTTTTTGGCGACCTCTGCAGCTGCAAGTGGGTCCTTGCTACTTACCGGCACTCGAGCTTCCGGGGCAGTTGATGGTGCCAGTAATCGCGTCAGAATCGCCGTCGCTGGTTTGAATGGTCGCGGGCAAAGTCATTTGGCTGGTTGGCTGGGGCAGGATAACGTCGAGGTGGCTTATGTGATCGACCCTGATGCTGATGTGCTTGCAAAACGGATGCAGAGCCTGGAAAAACGTACCGAAGGTAAATTCCAAACCAAAGCGATCAGCGATGTTCGTGAAGCGTTGGATGACAAGTCGGTTGATGCTATTTCCGTCGCGACCCCTAATCATTGGCATTCTTTGATGACCATTTGGGGCGCCCAAGCTGGTAAGCACGTCTATGTTGAAAAACCAATGAGTCACGACGTGCGTGAGGGGCGAATCGCGGTTGCTGCCCAGAAAAAGTATGGCGTCGTTATCCAGCATGGTACGCAGCGACGCAGCAGCGCCGGTATCGCCGGCTTGCATGAGGCATTGCAAAATGGTGACCTGCCCCGTTTGAAAATTTCATACGGCTATTGCTGTAAACCACGCGGTGGGATCGGGCACGAGCCTGTCGGGCCGCCGCCGGCGAACCTCGATTGGGATTTATGGAAGGGACCAGCGGTCATTAGTGATTTTCACGCTAATTACCACCCCTATGATTGGCACTGGTTCTGGAAGACAGGCAACGGCGATCTTAACAATCAAGGAACGCACCAGCTTGATGTCGCTCGTTGGGCGCTTGACAAAGACCAGACTCATCCGGTTCGCGTGATGGCACTTGGTGGTCGGTTTCAATGGGACGATCAGGGAGAAACCCCAAACACGATGTTCGGGCTCGCTGAGTACCCCAATGGACAGATGGTGATTTTCAATGTCCGCAATGTGAATTATCCCAAATACGAGCGGCAAGTATTTAACGAGTATTACCTTGAGGATGGCAGTAAAATCACCGGAGAGGGTAATTACAAGATTTTGCGACCGGGCGCATCCAAAGCAGAGCCTCTCGAGCTACCTCCTGGGAAAGTAACCCCAGGTGGCAACTGGGGAGCATTCATCGCTGCGATTCGCGCGAATGACCCTAGTATGGCCAACGGAAACGTTGAGGACGCGCACTATGGTTGCGTTATGGGGCATCTCATGAACAACTCCTACCGATTGGGTGAGAAGGCGCCGTTCAACGCTAAAGCCGGTAAATTCGGTGACAATTCAGACGCATCCGAGCATTTCATGAAGTTGCATGAAGTGATGCGGGATGGCGTCGGGATTCCCGAAAACAAGGCTGAATATACCGTCGGTCCGTGGTTGACCTTTGATCCGAAAACCGAGCTTCATACCGGTGATCATGCCGAGGCTGCCAACGCCTTGCTGAAAGATCCCAATAACAAAGGGTTTGAAGTTCCCACGCTCGAGAGCGTTTGATCGAGAAAACCGCGGTTTGCCTCGGTTATTCATGCCTTTTGAACCCGCAAATTACGCGTCGGGGGGGTGAAGAAAACCTTTCGATGCGATATCCTCTGCACGCACGCCACCACAGTGTTCGGGGACCTCGAGCGGAATGGCCTGCTGACACGGCCGAAATGTCGTGAATCGATTTGCCGTCACATTAGCTAACGTCCCTATGTGGGGGCGGGATCGGGGTTGGGCGGCATCGGTTGAGCCGATGATTGCCATGCGAGTTCGCATCTTCTCTGCTCCATTGGAACAATCTGTTCCAGTGGAAAGCCGACGGGGTGCTGGTCTCCTTGCGATTCGAACAAGTGCGTGAATCGTCGCGTTTGTGATGCATTGGTCCAACTGCCTCCAATCGTTTTCCCTCCAATCCGAGTCTCATACATACGCAATGCCAATGCTCCTGAAACAGACTGGCCTTACGCTTCTCGGCCAAGTTGATTCATCGCTGCCGGGATCTAATTCCAGCAAATTGGCTGAGGGTGCTGTGCAGGCGTTTGTCGGATTGATGATTGTTTTCACCGCATTGATTCTGCTGACCCTGTTTATCGCAGCCTTGCCACGTGTCCTCGCAATGCTATCCACGGTTTGGCCTGAGGTTGATGAGCCTGCCGGCAATGCAAGTCACACGGATAGTCTTGTAGCCGATGATGGGGCTGTGTTGGCTGCCATTGGGTACGTATTGCATACGGAGTTCCAGCGACAGTTGGAAACGCAGGATTCGTCGGGGCAGAATAGCTGAACTGGAATTGCAGGAGAATTTGGCGTACGGGCCACAACTGAACTGATGGAAATACTTACTGATTTTTTTGGCACGACAGGTTTCGTGACTTTGACTTGGGGAAATTTGATCATGATCCTGATCGGGATTGTGTTCATCTTTCTAGCAATCACCAAGGATTATGAACCGCTACTCCTGGTACCGATCGGGATGGGGGCTATCGTGGGTAATATCCCGGTGGCCGCCGACATGGGGATGAGCGTATACGATGAGGGCAGCGTGCTCAGCTACCTTTATTTTGGCGTTGAGTACGGCGTTTATCCTCCGCTGATATTCCTCGGTATCGGCGCGATGACCGACTTTTCCACCATGCTGTCCAACCCCAAGTTGGTCTTACTTGGTGCTGCTGCACAGATCGGTGTGTTTCTGACTTTTTTCGGGGCTCTTTGGCTGGGATTCAGTCCGAAAGAAGCCGGGGCGATTGGGATCATTGGTGGTGCTGATGGTCCGACCGCCATTTTCCTGGCCTCAAAGCTGGCTGAAAATCTCCTTAGTGCGATTGCGATTGCAGCCTACTCATACATGGCTTTGGTGCCAATTATTCAGCCCCCGATCATGAAGTTACTCACCACGCGTGAAGAAAGATTGATTCGGATGAAGCCTCCTCGGAAGGTGTCCAAACGGGAGAAGATGATCTTCCCCGTTGCCGCTTTTTTGATTTCGACAATGATCGCCCCCGGGGCAGTGGTCCTGTTGGGGATGCTGTTCTTTGGGAATTTGCTGAAAGAAAGCCTTGTCACCGAGCGTTTGGCTCAGACTGCTCGGACAGCGATGATCGATATCGTCACCATTTTGCTCGGATTCGCTGTCGGTGCCAGCACTAGGGCAGGTAACTTCCTGACTCAGGAATCCCTGCAAATCTTTGGTTTAGGGGCACTGTCTTTCGCGATTGCGACGGCAGGCGGAGTCTTGTTCGCCAAGTTCATGAATTTGTTTCTCACCGAAAAAATTAATCCTTTGGTCGGGGCCGCAGGTGTTTCTGCGGTGCCGGACTCAGCACGCGTTGTTCAAATGGTGGGGCAGCAGGAAGATCCGCACAATTTCTTGCTGATGCACGCAATGGCACCCAACGTGGCTGGGGTGGTTGGCTCAGCGATTGCTGCTGGCGTGCTTTGGTCTGCACTGACCTGATAACTCGTTTTTAGTACAAGCTTTTTTCCAGATACATTCGGAAGATTTTGAACCGTGGCGAAAAAGAAAGTCCAGTTCATGTGCACCGCATTCAGGGACGGTTTCCAATCCGTCTTTGGCGCGCGTGTATTCACACCCGATTTCCTTCCAGCGGTTGCAGCTGCTCGTGATGCAGGCATCAGTTGGTTCGAGGCAGGCGGGGGGGCCCGATTCCAGTCGTTGTATTTCTATTGCAACGAAAATGCATTCGACATGATGGATGCATTTCGGGAGACCGCCGGTCCGGATGCCAATTTGCAGACGCTTGCAAGAGGCGTCAACGTGGTGGGGCTGGATTCGCAGTCCAGCGATATTGTCAAACTGCATGCTCAGCTATTTAAAAAGCATGGAATGACAACCATTCGCAATTTCGATGCGTTGAATGACGTCAACAATCTCATTTACAGCGGCAAGTGCATCGTTGAGGCAGGCTTGAAGCATCAAGTTTGCGTCACGTTGATGGAGTTGCCCCCAGGGTGCTCCGGGGCACACGATGCAGATTTCTATGCAGACACATTGCAGCAGATTCTCGACGCTGACATCCCTTTTGATGCGATTTGTTTCAAGGATGCCTCTGGGACTGCGGTGCCATCCAAGGTTTACGAAACGATTCGCCGTGCGCGGAAAATGTTACCTGTCGATACCTTCATTCATTTCCACACGCACGAAACAGCCGGTGTAAGTGTGCTGGCGAACAAAGCAGCCTTGGATGCAGGGGCTGATGCAATTGATTTGTCGATGGCTCCCTGTTCCGGTGGCACGTGCCAGCCCGACATTCTTGTGATGTGGCACGCTTTGCGTGGTAGCGATTTTGAGCTGGATGTGGACGTTGAGAAAGTTCGCGAGGCTGAAGAAGTTTTCAAAGATTGCATGAGCGATTACTTCCTGCCGCCAGAGGCTACCGCAGTGGAGCCACTCATTCCCTGGAGTCCCATGCCCGGTGGAGCTTTGACGGCCAATACGCAAATGCTGCGTGACAACAATATCATGGAGAAGTACCCAGAGATCATCATGGCGATGAGTGATGTTGTTCGCAAAGGTGGATTTGGAACCTCGGTGACGCCTGTGTCCCAATTCTATTTTCAACAAGCGTTTAATAACGTCATGTTCGGTCCTTGGAAGAAGATAGCTGAACCCTACGGTAAGATGGTTCTAGGTTACTTCGGCAAGACGCCTGTCCCTCCCGATGAAAGTATCGTGGAACTGGCCCGCGAGCAATTGGGGCTTGAGCCGACAACCCGACCCGTACTGGAGTTGAATGATGAGGATCCCAGCAAGGGCATTCCTGCTGCCAAGAAAATGCTCGAGGACGAGGGACTTGAAGTTAGCGATGAGAATGTCTTCATTGCCGCTGCTTGCAAAGAGAAAGGAATCCGCTTTCTCAAGGGAGACGCTGAGACCGCGGTCCGTAAGGTGGACAAGACTCAGACTAGCCAGCCAGTTCCCGCAGCACCTAAGCAAGGGCCGGCCGAGTATGTGGTCTCGGTTAATGGTGAGGACGTCTTCATGGCTTTTGAAGGCAATATGGTGACTGTCGATGGCAAGGTCTATCGTGTTGAGATTAAGCCTCAAACTGAGAGTGGAGCTAATGACCGGGCGAGTGCTGCTGGTACAAATGTAACCGAAGTCACATCGCAAATGCCTGGTGCTGTTTTTAAGCAGCTAGTGAAGAAGGGTGATCGCGTCCGTGCTGGGGAAGCGATCTTGATTCTTGAAGCAATGAAGATGGAAATGGAGGTTGCCTCGCCAGTGGATGGTCATGTTTCCGAAATCTCTGTCGGAGTCGGTGAGCAGGTGGCAACCGGGCAAATCTTAGCAAAAATAACGGGCTGAGCTCGGCGGAAAATATGTTTTTGCTAGGGAGTGTCCGCGGGAAATCACGATTCAAAAAAAGTGGGAACCCGTGAGACGACGCAGGTTTGCCTGCTATGCGTTGGCAACGCCCCGATGGTCGTGGATTCGGCCAAGGAGAGGCTGTAACGACCGCGAATTTCGGCTTTGCCGAAGTTGGTTTAAGATTGCTTCCTGTATGTTTTATCTACCTGAAGAGGCGGTCGCTTGTTCTGCTGTGGCAATATCGCTAGTCAGTCGTTTCACGCGGCGTTAATGTGCAGCGTCTGGTAGGTTTGGGTTGCGATATGAGTCGATTTGCTGCGTAGGCTATACTGCAACACAAGACTGAGGCATGTGTTTCGCCCGGCATTTAGAAAAGGGTGCCGGTGAGAAGGGAGTTTCACGTACGAGCAGGCGTGTTTTTAATCAGCTTTCGGGAAAGATCGTGATTTTGCAGGGCGCTGAATTGTCTGTCTGAACTGAAGGCACCACTTGCTCGGCGTGGAACGAGTGGCGGCTGCTCTGAAATGCTGACGTGTTAACCACTGGCGGGTTTCTAATGATTTTATCCATTCACAGTTCGAGATTTGCTGGCTTGCTTCTTCTCGGGTTCATCCTGCTCTTGATTTCTGTTGTGCCTGCTGACAAAGCTGCTGCTCAGGAACTGTCGGGTGAGGAACAGTCGGGTGAGGTGACAGTCGCGACCGCATCCAAAGATACGGCGGCTTACTGGATCACTCAGTTGTCGCATGAGCATTACTTGCGACGTGAGAAGGCTAGCCAGAAAATCAAGCAACTTGGGCCTGCGGTGATTCCCGATTTGGTCACCGCGATGAACCAGGGTGACTTGGAGGTGCTTGAACGTTCTGTTGCGGTGATTTCAGAATTCGCGATCTCGCTTGAGCCGGCTGATGATGGCAACGCATGGATTACACTGAAAAACATGGCTGAAAATTCAGTGGGGCGTCGTGCGCTGGCTGCCAAGGCTGCCATGGATGAGGTTGCCGAGTCACGGTCTGAGCGGGCTGAAGGGTTACTCGTTGCTGCAGGCCTGTTTATCGGGGACGGAGATTTTTCAGTCGCTGCCTCGCAAAGATTGTTACCTCTCGTTGAAGTGGGCGACGGGTGGAATGGAGACGTCAAGGTTCTTCGTTGGTTGGAGTGGGCTGGCGGCATTGGTCACGTGCGTATCTCTGGCAAGGCGATTCAGGGAGGTGTGCTTCGCAACGTTGCCCGAATGCCTGATTTAACAGCCATCGCAATTGTCAATTCCGACGCCGCCGTTGATGATGAGGTCTTCTCGTCGCTGAGTGATATGGAGCGTATCGAGTCGCTCGATATTCGGTATGTGAATCTTAGCGAGCAACAGGGCGAGATCATTTCTCGCTTGCCGCTACGGACGTCGCTGACGTTGATGGGAACCAATATTACGTCGGCTGCGGTTGAAAAAATTAGAAGCCGACTTCCGGGACTTGAAATTCAGTTCCGACAGGGTGGGTTTCTTGGCGTCTCGTGTTATCCCGAAGAACGGGAATGTCGAGTCAACATGGTTTATCCAAACACGGCTGCAGCTGACGCCGGTCTGATGTTCCGAGATATCATCATAGGTGCTGGTGAAAATGAAATTTCGGATTTCAGTACTCTGCAGAAAACCATTAACAAGTATCAGGCGGGTGATGAGATCGAAATCAGGTTTTTGCGTGGTGGTAAGCTATTGAAGGCCAAGGTGACTTTGAGGCGGTTGGAAGAAAATTGAACGATTCTGACGCGGCGAAAAAAAGAGATCAAGATCCGCAGCATGATGACGTTTGGCACCAAACGCGGTGGCGATCGCGTGTGCGAAGAAGTCTATTAAACTGGTTTGCCAAGCATGCACGAGAACTGCCGTGGCGTTCTGATCCCACGCCCTATCGTGTGTGGGTCAGTGAAATCATGTTGCAGCAGACACAGGTGGCTACGGTGCTGCCGTACTATGCGAGGTTCATGAAATCTTTTCCCACCGTGCAGGAACTGGCGACTGCCGATGAACAAATCCTGCTATCTCATTGGGAGGGGCTGGGGTATTACCGAAGAGCTCGATCACTTCATGCGGCTGCAAAACTGATCATGGCAGATCATGGTGGTGAGTTTCCCCTCCAGTTCGACGACGTGCTCGCTTTACCAGGTGTCGGACGATACACCGCAGGTGCGATTCTTTCGATCTCCGATGGACAGAGGCAGCCTATTCTGGAAGGAAATACACAAAGAGTTTTCAGTCGCTGGATCGCATTGAGGGGAACCCCCGCAGACACCTCCAATAATCGATTGTTGTGGCAAGTCGCCGAGAAAATGTTGCCGCGTAAGGATGCTGGAAGCTTCAATCAGGCAGCGATGGAGCTTGGAGCGTTGGTTTGTACACCTAAAGAACCTTCCTGCGATCAGTGTCCGGTGGCATCTGCCTGCTGTGCACATCAAGCCGGATTGGAGAAGGAAATACCCGGAAAGGTGACACGGGTAGCTTATGAAAATCGGACCGAGTACGTCCTGGTGGTTCAGCGGCCCGCGAAAAAGTCAGATCGTCGCTCCCGGCGTGGTCTTCACCGTTCTGCTGCAGCAGATTTAGGTGACGTAGATACTGGACAACAGCAGTTTTTGGTCCGTCCGTTGCCGGAGGGAGGTCGTTGGGCAGGACTTTGGGATTTCCCCCGGACTACGCAGGCCTCACTTGGCAGTATTACTGAGGCCGTAAAGCAATTGTCGGTTGAGGTGGGTGTGAATCTTGTTCCGGGGATTCGGTTAACCACCATGAGGCATGCAGTAACGAAGTACCGCATTTCTCTACAGGTTTTTCAGGCGGACTTACTCGAGACGGGTGAGAATCCAGGAAAACCTTGGAAATACGTTTCACTGGCGGATTTGGCGGAAATGCCAATGAGTGTGACTGGTCGAAAAATCGTCAAAATTCTCAACGAGGATTCCCAACTGCGATTGCCGATGTCCTAGTCCAACTCAGGCCGCATTCGATTATACTTCCGAGAGGTATCTGAAAGCTCGCATAAAACTGCCTGCCGATGATCTTCATCCATTAACGCGAGCTCAGTTTGAGTACGCTTTGAAAAAGAGTTGAAAAATGAGATTAATTGCGTTTTCTTCTTTGTTAGCGACAGCCGTTCTCAGCGTGACCGCCGTTGCGGTTTCGCCTCGTGGCGAGTCTGATCAAGTTGTATTAGGTGATCCGGCTTTGACTGCCGGTGTTCCCGGTGTTGGTTTGCTGACGTCGAAAGCACTCGACGCGTGGTTGAAAGATCCTGCGAATCATCGGACGCTGACCGTCCAACTGCCGGCGGGACTCGATGCTGCTGAGGCAAATATTTATATTCCCGAGAACAATCCGATGACTCGTGCCAAGATCGAGTTGGGGCGACAGCTGTATTTCGACGAGCGTTTGTCTTCCGATAACACCATTTCGTGCGCGTCGTGCCATGATCCGCTGCAGGGCTATGGCGCGGAAACTGCTTTCGGCATCGGTGTACGGGGGCAGCAAGGTGGCAGGAATTCACCGATCTCGTACAACCGAATCCTGAGTAAAGGCCAGTTCTGGGATGGAAGAGCTGGATCGCTCGAGGAGCAAGCGGTCGGGCCAGTTGCGAATCCCATCGAGATGGGAAACACTCACGCTGCATGTGTTGAAACCTTGAAGAACATCCCCGGGTACAAGAAGCAATTCGACGTTGTCTTTGGTGATGGTGTGACCATCGATAATGTTGGCATGGCAATCGCCACTTTCGAACGAGCGATCGTGACTGGGCCCGCACCTGCCGACGCATACGAAGCCGTGAAGAAGTTCGAGAAAGTATTTGCTGATGATCTTGAGTACCTCGACGAAGAGCCTGAACTCAAGGCAAAGTACGCCAAGCTGAAGAAGGCCGCTGCAGAGTCACCGATGAGCGAGTCTGCACAGCGCGGTATGGTTCTGTTCTCCGGAAAAGCAAACTGCACTGCGTGTCATGCTGGGGCGAATTTCACCGATGAACAGTATCACAATCTCGGTGTTGGCATGGCCGCTGACAAGCCCGATCTTGGTCGATATGCGGTCACGAAGGACAAGAAGGATTGGGGCGCTTTCAAGACACCTACTCTCCGAAATGTTGTGATGTCGCCGCCTTACATGCATGACGGCAGTCAAAGCACGTTGGAGGAAGTGGTAGACTGGTACGATAAAGGCGGCCACAAGAATGACGGCCTCAGTGACAAGATGAAGGTTCTGAACCTTAGCGACCAAGAGAAAGCGGATCTCGTAGCCTATATGGTAGAGGGACTGACCGGTGACTTTCCCGTGGTGAATCAGGGAAGGCTTCCCTGAGCAGTGCAGGTTTACAGAGCATCACCTGACTTGATTGCGTTGAGTAGTTTTTCAGGCACTCCGATTCCAACAACATGAACAGCGCCGACGTAATCGTCGGCGCTGTTTTTTTTGAAACCAGATTTTTCTGCAACAAACGTGATGGTGTGATCAGCGATAAAGGTTGGTTCGGAAGCTTCGCCCGTGTCGCAGTCCAAACCGGTCGGGATGTCGATTGCGATTCGTTCTCCTGAATGAATGTTTGCCATTTTGACTAAGTCACGATAGCAACCCCGGAGAGGTCCACGTGCGCCGGTCCCGAGCAGAGCGTCCACAACAGCAACGCAATGATCGAGTGAAGGTAAGTTAGCTGGAGACGCTTTCGGATCGACAATTTGCATTGGGATATCTGAACGGACTGCAATCATGGCGTTGATGTGCGCGTCGCCACTTAGTTTGTTCACGTCGATAGCGCAAATTATGCGAACTTTTCGGTCCATGAGCTGGAGGTGTCTGGCAATCACATACCCGTCACCACCATTGTTTCCGCCACCGCACAATACTGCGATTGGACCTTCCGGAACTAATTGATGAATGATCTCAGCGGCGCGGGATCCGGCATTCTCCATCAGAACGACGCCGGGAATTCCATATTCCCTGATCGCAGTTTGGTCGATGGATCTAACCTGCGCTCGGGTCAATGCCGGCAACTTTATCATTTTCAAATTCCAAGGTGCGTGCGATACAAAAAAATTTGTGCGATACTGGGAACCTGTGCAATACTGAGGGTTCTTGCGATATCGAAGCGCGGACCATGATCAGGTCGTCGGTATACGTGAACGAACAAAATTTGGTGCTACACGAGTTGAATCATGCCGCTTTATGAATTTGAGTGTAAGTCCTGCGACAGTCTTGTCGAAGTCCTTGTCCGGTCGGCGTCGGAAATAAAAGCATGCCCGGATTGCGGCGAGGCCAACTTACAACGTGTCTTCAGCGTACCTTCCAGTCACACTACCGCAACTAAATCCAGTTTGCCGATGGCTGGAGGAGGTGATTCCTGCGGCGCCCCACGCTGCTGTGGCGGTGGTTGTTAAGCTTACTTGCGGTTCGTTTGGCCTCGAATTGGTGTTACAGGCATCGTCACTTGTCGCAATCCAATACTTAAGGGCCTGTCAGGTGTTCGTTGGACACAACGGATTAGTCGGCCTGTCAATGGCTAGCCTCGGACTATTGTGATCGAAGTCCCCCCGATGCGCACGCGGTTGTGGCTTGGTCACGGATTCAAAATCAGGGTCTGTTTATCTGCACAGGTAGCTTCCAACGTATCGAGGTTGGCTGCGGATGGTATCCTAGCCCGTGACGGCCTGCGGGAAATTTGTGCGTGGCCATGTCAATTTGAGCGAGAAAATTAAATGTCCGATTCCAGCGAATCTCCGGTGAGTATCCAAGACAAGTCTGCCGTGGTTCCTCGGTTGCATCTGTCGCGGCGAGGCTTGTGTGTTTGCCTGGTACTGATGGTTGCCGCTGGATTATCTGTCTACGCCATGTTCCCGGAACGGGTTGGGGGGCCACCCTTGCCAGTTGTGGTGGAGCTTGGGAAGGGGGCAATGCCGACCGCCGATGGTGCCGGGAAACTGCTGACAGAAGTGATTGTTTTGACCAACCTGACTGATCATCCGATCCCAAGATTTTCTATTGAGATCAATGACCAGTATCTGCTGATTCGCGACGCGCCCCTGGCAGCGAACGAGCGGTTGGAGTTGCCCCAGCGTGTATTCACGGACAAACGTAGTAGTCACCGATTCAATCCGGTCAAGTACCCTGTCGAAGCAGTGACGCTGACCGGTCAGCTACCAAGTGGCGCACGAGGGGTCACTCGATTTCTCTTTGAGGATGGTGAAATCACCGGTACCCACTAGACTGTGGACTATTCGAAATACGGTTCGGGGAAACAACAATACGGCTGTAGTGGCTCCGCTGGCGGTGTGAGTGTGCGTTCCGTTCCAAGGGTTAGTCGACACGATTTGCTCTCCTTTCGATGCTTCATCGTACCTTTGTCCTACAGAGAGTCATAAGAATGCCTATGTTCGCTTTGAGCGTGGAATCTGCTCGCCTCATTCGTATCGGTTTGCTGAGTGGTCTTGTCTTATTGTCCTTGAGCAACTCAGCCGCTGGGCAGGGCCGTACGAGCGATTATGAACGGGCAAAAACCTATCCAGCACGGGTGCGAAATCTTGTCTTTCGTGATTCGGTAAAGCCGAATTGGTTCGATGCTGGCCGCAAGTTCTGGTACCGGGTGTCAACCGGTGTGGATACCCACGAGTATGTATTGGTCGATACCGAACTTGGAAAACGAGAGTTGGTTTTCGACCATGGAAAGGTAAGTGAAGTTCTTTCACGCCAGTTGAAACGCAAAGTTGACGTCACAAAATCGAGGCTTGCTGAATTTACTATCGCGTCGGACGCAGAAAGTTGCTCGTTTCGATACGGGGGACGAAGTTGGCGTTTGAGGCTACCGGAGGCCGTACTAATCTCCGCTGCGAACTTGGGAAATTCCGGGGCGACCGAGGGATTGTCAGTAGAAACACGTCTGGTACGAAGCAACAGTCAGGGAGAGCGAGCACCCATCCGATTTGTAAACCGTTTGGCAAAGGTTTTGGAGGTCCATTGGATCAGGTCAAATGGTGAGTTGAAACGCTACGGTTCTGTCGATCCAGGTAGTGAATATGAAATCTCGACCTTTGTCGGAGATTCATGGTTGTTGAAAGATCTCGATGGCCGCGAGGTGGCCGTCTTTGTCGCGACTCGGGATGAGGATATGGCGATTGTGGATCAATCAACAAGCCCACCTCAAACGCGGAAGAACATTCCGGCCAAAACCAAGCCCAAGCTTGAGGGTAAGGATTCCATTACCAAGCGACCTTATAGTGGTCCCAATCGCTCACCTGATCAGAAGTGGTCCGTGACGTTTCGGGACGAAAATCTGTGGCTGCGAGACCTTGATACGGGCAAAGATCGAAAGCTTACAGATGACGGTGATGCAGAGAACGTTTACCAAGGGCAAGTCTGGTGGTCGCCTGATTCCAAGCACTTTGCTGTGATGCGTTTATCGCCGGGTTTGAAACGGACGATTCACCTCATCGAATCGGCACCTCGTGATTCCATCCATGCGAAACTGTTAACAATGTCTTATGCCAAGCCTGGTGATCGGATCGATCAAAGACGACCTGTTTTGTTTTCGTTCGCGGAAAATTGGAAACCTCGTTTAGTGGACAATGCTGAGTTTTCAAATCCTTACAGCACTCGTGACCTTGCATGGAATCCCGACAGTCGCTCGTTCTCTTTCCTGCACAATCAGCGCGGGCATCAGCGACTTTCTCTGGTTACTGTTGATGCTGTAACGGCAAAATCTAATCTCACCATTGACGAACGAACTGATACTTTCATTTGCTATTCGGGAAAGTCGTATCTTCGCCGTTTGTACGAAACGAATGAATTGATTTGGATGAGTGAGCGAAGTGGTTGGAACCATCTGTACCTGCTTGATGCTATTACTGGAAGTGTTAAACGTTGCTTGACCCAAGGTGAGTGGGTTGTGAGGAAAGTGCAGGGTTTCGATCCGAGTGCGAGAACGATTGAATTAGAGGTGTCTGGTTTGGATGCCGGACAGGATCCTTATTACCGCCATCTGATTCGTGTCGATCTGGATACCGGTGACATGATCAGATTAACAGCGGGAGATGGGGATCACACATGGGAGTATTCACCCAACCGAAGATACTTGTTGGATCGGTATTCCCGTGTCGACATGCCAGCGGTTACGGTGTTGAGAGATGCAATGACTGGACGTGAGATTTGTGTCTTGGAAGAGGGGGATATGAGTCAGTTAGTCTCTACGGGCTGGCAACCACCGGAGCGTTTTGTTTCCAAAGGAAGAGACGGTGAAACAGACATTTATGGCATTATTATTCGTCCAACCAACTTTGATCCTGAGAAAAAATATCCGGTGCTGGAGCAGATCTATGCGGGGCCGCACTCTTCGTTCGTTCCCAAGTCATTTGGCTTGCATGCAGGGCTGTACGCTATGGCAGAGTTGGGGTTCATCGTTGTCAAAATAGATGGCATGGGAACGAGTAACCGTAGCAAGGCATTTCATGACGTGTGTTGGAAGAATCTTGGAGACAGTGGTTTCCCTGATCGCATCGAATGGATCCGGGCGGCCGCCAAGAGTCGACCGGAAATGAATCTTCAGCGAGTTGGTGTTTGGGGTGGGTCTGCCGGTGGTCAGAGTGCCATGCGAGCTTTGCTTGCCCATGGAGATTTCTATCATGCAGCTGTTGCGGACTGTGGTTGCCACGACAATCGTGTGGACAAAATCTGGTGGAATGAGCAATGGATGGGATGGCCCATTGGCTCGCATTATGAAGAGCAGTCCAACGTTACGCAGGCTCATCGTTTGCAAGGTGACTTGATGTTGATCTGGGGCGAGTTGGATCGAAATGTTGACCCGGCTAGCACGATGCAAGTCGTCAATGCTCTCATCAAGGCGAATAAGGATTTCGTTCAGTTGGTTGTTCCCGGCGCGGGACATGGTGCTGCTGGGCATCCTTACGCACGTCGACGTCAAGCTGACTTTTTTGTGAGGAAGCTCTGGGGACGCGAACCACGTTCAGAGTGAGAACCGTTGAGTGTGTGTTTTCGTGTCAGAGCGACGGCTGCTTGTATCGCAAGCGGCAATGGAAGCTGTCAGCTGGGAGCTAAGTACATTGTTTTTAATTGCCTGGTACTCGACCAATTACCCGAATGAAATCAGAGAGAGTTGGTATGTCGCAACCGCTTTATAAGCTATTGTCGAAACGAGAATGGCAGCAAGTACTTGAGACGCAGGTGTTGGAAGGATTTGGTGTCGACCTGGTAGATGGGTTCATTCATCTGTCGACTGCGGATCAGGTGAAAGAGACTGCGCGACTTTATTTTTCTGGACGAGAAGATCTGATGTTGGTCAGCGTTGATAGCAGCTGTTTGGAAGACACCCTGCGTTGGGAAGAATCACGTGCCGGCGCACTTTTTCCGCACGTCTATGGCATGATCCCCATGTCTGCGATGTTGGGGGCAGAAAAACTGCCACTCGGGGTTGGCGGCGAACATGAGTTCGCATTTTGACACAAGTGGGCCGTGGTCGCGAACGCTCGACACTATCGTAGTTTGCCACGAATGGCACCGCGAAGTTTTCCAAGGTAAGCGTCAGCATCCCCTACTTCGTTTTGAACCTTGCGGCCCATTTCGTCGATGAATTTTTCTGCATTTGCGAGAAGTGATTGTGCCTCATTCTGCTGAGAGCCGAGCCATTGCTTTAAGGCCAGAGACTGGTTGCTGTGTTCCTGGCGGATGGTTGTAGCCAGCTGTCGCTTGGAGTCAGCGACCTGTCTTGCGACCGCGTCTTCTCCCGCGCGACGTAGGACTTGCCCCAGGTTTGAGGTCAGGTTTAGGTTCAGGTCACGCCAGGTTCCTGAGAATCTAGCATCAATTTCAATACGATCTACAAATGACAGGCTTTCTCGCAAGGATTCCACTGCAGCGAAGTCAGAAAATTTCTCCGGTGTGCTCAGGTCCAATGAGACTCCGGTCTGTTTACTAACGAGGCGTCCCTGCAGTTGGTCACCTTCTGTCTTGATTTGGACCCACAATTCACGTTGCCCGCCGTTGATTTGAATCGAAGTCTCTCCGTCTTTTCCGATGCGGAGTGGTTCGGATTGGATTTCTGGCCAATGCAGCGTCAGGAGATCCACATTAGCATTTTGCCGACGATCACGAACGTATTCGGCACGGACGACTTCCGGGCCTTCCAGGCGTAGGCTGACTCGAGTGGGTTTATCGAGCTTCTCGGGATTTGGTGTCAGGTTCTCGAGGAAGCCTGTCATCTGGTAGCGTCGACCATCTGCCCGTAATGATCCGCTAATTTCGCAATGACGCACCAGCAATCCCGGTGAGGGATGTGGAGTGAGGTCATGGTTGACACCTCGGATGCGTACGCTTTCCGGGGCCACAACGGTGTAATTCGCCAGAGTTCGGCCGCCATCCATGTAGGAACGTATCTGTTGGATCTGATCGCGTACGGCATCACTGAGCATTTCGATGCCCAGATCGCCTGACGACGTTAGGCCTTCCGGAACGTAATGCTCCACCTTGGCCAAGTCAGCTTGTTTTGCCTGATCGAGGCGTACAAGATCTGCTTGAAGTCTGTTGGGTAGCGAGTCAATTGCACGGTGCACACTGCTCAACTCAGATCGCGCATTGCGAGCACGTGCCAAAGTTAGTTGCAGTTCTGGGAGATCACGCAGTGGATTCTGGACGACTCTTGCCTCGTCTCGAACACCCCGAATCTGTTCCTCCAACTTCTTGGCTCGGATCACCAGTGATTTGTATTCGGCTTCCCATTGAGCTCGGATTTGCTGACTGCATTTAATCGTTTCAAGGTCGACCAAAAGTGTTTTCGCTTCGTCCCCAAGGCGACTCTTCGTTGTGCCGATGAGCTGGTCAAGCGATGGGCCAGCGTTGCTGTCACCGGTTTCAGCTTTTTCCAGTCGGCTTAGCTGGCCGCTTGTGTTGCGTTTTGCCCCAATCTCTATTCCAGAGATCAGCCCTCGGTTTGCAACCCAGCGACGACGAAGCAAGGCCTCTCCGTCCATGACGAGCTCAATAGAGCTGGCACGAAATGCATCTCGCATTTCCTTGCCATCTCTTGGGTCAGTAACACACACATCAGAAAAATGAATGCTTGGTGGAAACAAGCCCACCTGCGTGTCTTTGATGTCAACTTTGGATCCTGTTGCCGTTTCCAAACTGCGTACGGTGACATACTGTGCAACTGGTCCCATTCCCCAACGTAACAACGCCAAGAACGCAACGACAATCAAAAGCCGCGTCAATACAAATCGCCAGCGGATCATGCTGCTTTCCTTTGCTGAGAGTCACGCAGTTGCCGAAGCAAATAGTTCAACGCTTCGTCCATTGGTTCCGAATCATTTGGTCTTTTCTCAGGCGTTGCTTTCTGTTCCGGTGCATCGCTGTGATTTGTCATTCGAATGACATCGATGCGTGTTTCAATTGCAACTTGCGGTTCCTCGGTTGACTCGGGTTCAATTTCGATGAAGTCAACCGGCTCGTCGGCCTGTCCCTTTGAAACACCGGTGGAAATTTGACGTGGTGTTGGTTGGGAAACGTTGGAGTGGGGTTGGGTGCTCATTGAAGGTGAGTGGCTAGTTTGCTTTGCCACGGTTTGCCCGTGGTTTATCAAAACCACTTGGTGTGCACTTTCCTGATGTTTGGATCTTGCAGTTAGCATGGGGCTTGTGCTGCTCTGCTCACCGCTGTTCTCGGGCGGAGCGACAAGACGAAAGATTGGATAGGTGATCAGGAAAATCGGGACGACTGATGTCAGACCAATCGCGAAACTGCCCATTACAATCGTGTTGTTGAGATCCGTCCACGGAATAAATGGAAGGCTCCATGCCGTTTGGCTAGCCTGCTGCAGTTGCGGATGAGTCAGGATGAAGGTGCCAACTTCATGGGAATACGGATCGAGGTACACCGCGAGAAAAGTCACGCAAACTGCGGTCAGACCTGCCATCGCATGATTGATCTTCAGCGACAGAACGAGAATCACCAAGGCGAATGCAAGCAAATTTCCATGCGGTACAACACCCAGCAACAGCCCCAACGATACTGCCCATGCGAGTTGATGCGGGTATCTACGCCCCTCGATCGCTCGACGCACGCTGTTGGCAAGTTTTACGATCCAAAAAAGCATTTTTTCGCGCCTCCGTGCGCATACCGATTTCCATGGACTCTGTGCGCATGCACTTTTCCACAGACACTTTCCGATTTTAGTATCGGCACATCGTCGCTGATAAATTCAGTACAGCCATTAGCTTTTCCCAAACCAGATCAATTTCTATGATCCTGCTGGTTTTCCGACTCGTCATTTCCCTCTTTTCAGGGGGTGAGTGAGGATAGTGCTCCAGTCATGTTCGCTTTGATAAGCTATTTGAGTTGGACTTGATTTCTGTTGGTTCAGGCATGGGCCGCAATGAGGTGAGAAATGCGTGAGAAGGTGTGCAAATTTCCCGTTTCTACGTTCCACTGACCAGACGTGTCAAAAGTCTGACCGAGGCTTTTTGTTTGGGAGTGTAACTGACCGAGGCATCTCGGATATGATTCTCGTTTGAATGATGTGGCTGGTATTTTGTGTGACTTGGTCAGCCCAGAGGATCGGTTTGAGGGAATCGCGGTAAGACTGCCCGCATTAGTCGGTGTGGTTCGTCGGTCTGGAACGTCGGTCTGGAACGTCGGTCTGGAACGCTGGGTTGAGGAAATGAGCTTTGGAAAAAACTGACCGTGGCAATTAAACGAGGGTAATAGAAACGCGTGAAACTCTTTTCGACTTCCTGTGAAACTGTTTATCTGGGTTGGGACGCTCCCTTGCTTCCGCGTGCTGCCAGCTTTCTGCGGCAGAGGTTCTCAGTCAAGACTGATTGTGATCTGAGTAGCACGATTTGCGTGCTGCCGTCTTCTCGAGGTGTGCAGCGTTTCAAGCAACTTTTGCGTCATGAAATGGTTTCACACAGCTTGCAGTATTCGCTTCCCAAGATCATTACCATTGGGCAATTGGCGGAGTTCTTGCACACACACGAAATTCCGGTTGCATTGGAGCTCGAGCAAACGTTGGCTTGGGCCAGTGTGCTGCGGGCCAAGCATCCTGATGACCTGAAACCGCTGTTTCCAGTCATTCCTGCTCCTGAGCCGATTGGGGCATGGTTAGATCTTGCCTCGACCATGAGGCGTCTGCACGAGGATCTCTCTGCCAATGAAATGACATTTCGTAGTGTTGTGGATGTGACGGAGACCGATTCAGAAAAGCGACGTTGGGAACTCTTGAGCGGACTGTTTGATCAATACCTTCTCGTTCTCTCCGAGGCGGGCGTTTGCGATCCACATTGGGCAAGGCGGGAAGCGGTGTTGCAAGGTGCTTGCCACGCGCAGGGCAAGGTAGTTCTGGTGGGGACGAGTGACCTGAGTAATGCAATGGTTGCCATGCTGCGTGCGCAGGATGAGGAACTGATTTCACTGGTTGCCGCGCCAGAAAGTGATTCACGCCGCTTTGATGAATTCGGTTGTGTTGAAACGAAAGGCTGGCTAGAACATTGCCTTCCACTACAGGACGAACAATTGCTCAGTGCCGGCGATGTGGCTGAGCAAGCGATGGCGGTTACTGTGTCTTTGGCTGATCTTGGAGATGAATTCTCAATCGACCAGGTTACTGTTGGAGTAACTGATGAGTCGCAGGTTGGCCCCGTTGAAATTGAGTTGCGGGGGTGTGGATTGGGCACTTCCCGAAATCTGGGATGGCCAATTTCTCAAACAGCTGTTGGGCGTCTTTTGAATTTGACTTCGACGTTCTTGCAACGACGAAACTGGCAGTCTCTTGCATCTCTGGTGAGGCATGCCGACGTTGCGCGTTACATTACCAAGCGATTGGGTGAGGGCAATACGTCAGATTGGTTGATCGAATTGGATCGACTGCTGTCCAATCACTACCCTATCAAAACACGAAATGCTCTCTCTCCTGGGGCTGTGAAAGCCTACCCTATGGCGAGTCGAGTGTTGAATGTTGTCGAAGACTGGCTCGTCGAGTTTACGAGCGCAGATCGCTCGATTGCCCAGTGGAGTCGTGTGATTGAATCGTGGCTGGAAGTCTTGTACGGCGAGGAGAAGAGTAACAATGCCGACGAGACAGACGTGCAAGTTGACAGTGCTGGCTCCTCTGGGCATGAATTGCAGGAGGCTGACTCGGATGTCGTGTTCGGTACGCTGACGCGAACACAACGAGCGTTTGAAACGGTCAAGCGGTTGACGCAGCGGTTCGAAAATCTTAACGCAGGTCTCGACTTGATTGTGTCAGGTTCAGCTGCATTGGAGATGCTTTCTGGGCGTCTTGCTGATGCTCGTGTATCTGATCAACGCGGGGACAATGATGTCATGATTCTAGGGTGGCTTGATCTTTCCTTGGATGATTCGGAAGCGATGGTAGTCATGGGACTCAACCATCCTTTTGTACCCGGTGCAGTGACGAGTGATCCATTTTTGCCCGGGGCACTGCGTAGCAAGCTCCGTATGTCAGACAATGAACGGCGGTATGCACGTGATCTTTACGCCATGCATGTCATGTTGTGTTCTCGCAAGTCCATCCGTTTTATTGTCGGTCGCCGTGCGGCAGATCAGACGCCAACCCCCCCCAGTCGCCTGCTGGCTGCTACTGAGCCTGTTAATGCGGCTCGAAGGGTCCGGAATCTTCTCGATGGGGAACGTGATTCAATTGTTGTGCAACATGAATGGGATCAGAAAACGGATGGGCTGGCATTGGCAATTCCTGCGTTGCCCAAGTTAGGAAAGGAAGGACGCGTCCGAACGATGAGTGTCACTGCGTTTCGTGACTATCTTGATTGCCCTTACCGCTTTTACTTACGGCATGTATTGAAACTCCGGCCAATGGATGACGCTACAGGGGAATTAGCGGCGAATCAGTTTGGTGACATGGTTCATGGAGCATTGGAAACGTTTGGTGATTCGTCGGATCGAGATGAAACGCAACTGGGAAAGATCGAGGAGGCGTTGTTGTCGCACCTTCATAGCTACGTCGCAGAACATTATGGAAACGCAGTGTCCTCTGCTGTGACCTTGCAAGTAGCTCAAGCTGAACGTCGGCTCAAGGCTGTTGCCAAGCAGCAGGCCGCACGAATTGCTCAGGGATGGACGATCCATGCGTCGGAAGCTGCTGTGAATGAGAGTGACGGCGCCGGGATTGAAGTCGATGGGATGACGATGGGGTTGCGAGGGCGGTTTGACCGAATCGATTTTCATGCACAGACAGGACGCTATGCAATTCTTGACTATAAAACTCACGGACACCGCCCGGAAAAGAAACATCTCAAAAAAGTGGATGGAGTTTATCAATGGATTGATCTGCAATTGCCTCTGTATCGCATGATGGTGCCCTTTCTGGGTATCAAGGAGGATCCAAGTACTGTGGAGTTGGGTTACTTCAATATCAGCGAAAAAGATGACGAAACGAAAATTAATATTGCTGACTTTACTGAGGAACAAATGGCTGAGGCTGTGGAGATCATTGAGGGATGTGTCCGCGGAATTTGGGCAGAACAATTCGAGCCTACGAAAGAGCGTGTGCAGTATGATGATTACGACATGGTTTTGCAGACAGGAATCACACGGCGATTGGCGGATGAGGTGGACGCCTCAACTAAGGAACTGCAGTCATGAGTGAATCGAAAAAGAGTGGTGGAAGTGAAGTCAATGCAAAGCGTAGCGACATTGTTCAACAGAGGGAATCAATGCGAGGCGATCGGGACCGTTTGCAGAATCAACAAGTGGCGTCGATGAAGCACGCATCTGCAGGTGAGCAAGAAACCAACAATGACCACGGTGAAAAAGCTCTCCCCAAGGAATCCTTGGTTCTCGCAGAAGGGCTCTCTTCCGATGAAGACTCGGAAGAGAACGATGTTGTGGCTTGCGATGGGATGTTGTTGCCGACTGTGGTGCGAGCCTCTGCTGGAACGGGAAAAACATATCAACTGACAGCTCGTCTGATGCGGATTCTTTTGCAGGGTGCCCCGCCTGAGTCGATTTTGGCGACCACGTTCACCAGAAAAGCAGCAGGCGAGATTCTCGATCGGGTTCTATTGACGCTTGCCCATGCCGCCAATGAGAGTGATCCAGCAGCCCTGGAAGCGTTGCGTGAACAGGTCGCCATACCAACGCTACCTCGCTCTGCATGCCTGCAGATGTTTGACAAGTTGCTGCGTAATGTGCACCGCCTGCGTATTTGCACCTTGGACAGTCTCTTTTCGCAATTGGCAAGGTCATTTTCATTCGAATTGGGGCTGCCGCCAGCGTGGCGTCTGACGGATGAGATTGAGGAGGTTTGGCTTCGTGAACAAGCGGTTGATGCCCTCATTGCAACGCTGGATCCAGCTGAAATGATGGCTCTTCTTTCGATGCTTGGGAGAGGTGAGAACCGACGGTCAATCGCAAGGGAATTGCTGCAGGTTGTCGATACTGCCTATAGCGGACAGCGCCAGTGTGGTTTGGAAGTATGGGAGAAATTGGCAGCACCGAAGGCGCCGAGTGATAAGGAACTCGCTGAATCTGTGGCTGCTATGCGGTCTGTCCAGTTACCACAGAAACGTTTGATGACTCGTCTGGAAAAGCTGGCGCAACAAATTGAAGCGAAAGACTTTGCTGCGCTTGCTGACGACACTCTGATTGCAAACATTGCTACTGCACGAAGATTGAATACGGAAGTAAAGTACTTTCGCTCGCCATTTCCTGAGGAACTTGATGGCGCGTTCGACACACTTTATGCAGCAGTGCGCACGAATGTCCTGGGACTTTTGAAAGGCCAGAATGTCGCGACAGGCAAGGTGCTAGATGTTTACAATAATAACGTGACAGACCTGAAACAGTCTGCTCGAGTGCTGGGATTTGAGGATGTATCCATTCGGCTCGCGTCGCGATTCGCCTCGTTGGATCAAAGACTGCTGGGTGATCGTATGGACGGAGCAATCAATCATGTGCTGTTGGATGAGTTTCAAGATACTTCCCCGGTACAATGGCAGGTGCTGCGACCGCTCGCGATGCGAGTGACCAATCCGGAAACAGCAAGTGACCAGGGTCAGGACGGGCGTTCCGTGCGGCAGTCGTTCTTTTGTGTTGGCGATACCAAGCAGGCAATTTATGGTTGGCGCGGTGGCGTGGCTGAAATTTTTGACGCTGTGGCCGACCAGATACCCGATGTGGTCGAGACTGAGCAGAATAAAAGCTATCGGAGCAGTCAAGTTATTGTTGATGTTGTAAATCAAACCTTCAAAAATCTAATGCGGCACCCCATTGCAGATGTGGTTGATGCTGATCCAACCAGCAAGGCAACTTATGAAGCAGCTGCGTTGAAAACCTTCTGCAGACGGTTTCCGGAACACAAGGCTTTCAAGCAAGATTTGCCCGGTCATGTTCAGGTGATGACTTCTGCAAATCCCGAGAATTCAGATAGCGAGATGCGGCAGCAGGCCTGTTATGAACGCGCAGCCAGCCTAGTTGCGGATCTGAACCGTAACGCTCCAAGGAAGTCCATTGGCATTCTGACTCGTACCAATCGTGGTGTGGCTCAGCTGATTTTTATGCTGGAAAACCTTGGAGTTGAAGTTAGTCAGGAGGGAGGGAATCCGCTCACCGATGCAGCAGCTGTCGAAACAATCCTGTCCACGCTGATGATGGCAGAGCATCCTGGCGATGGACGCTGGGAATTTCACGCTAGGTCAACGCCGCTGGGCGAGTTAACGGAATTTGGGCCTGACTATGTGCGAGATATGGTTGAGGAAAGAGGTCTGGCTGAATCGATTGAGTTTTTTGCCGGAGTGTTGGCACCTGCCTGTGACGGGCGGGAAACACTGAGGTTAAAGCAACTGACCCGCCTTGCGATCAGTTATCAAATGCAGGCAGCTCCAAGAATCAGGGACTTTGTCAGGCTTGTGCGTGAAAAACGTGTCGAACGACCGCAGATGGCACCTGTTCGAGTCATGACGGTTCACCAATCCAAGGGCTTGGAATTCGATGCCGTTGTATTGCCGGAACTCGACGGTGCACTGACACGAGCTTCGGGCAGCTCCGTATCGGACATCAAAGAAATTGGCGAGCCGCCTGAGGGAATGACACGTTACCTGAATCAGAAAGCCTGGCACTTTTTGTCGGGGCACTGGCAACGTGTCTTCGGCGCGCAGGCAGCCGGTGGTATGACAGAAGCTTTGTGTTTGTTGTATGTAGCAATGACACGAGCTCGGCAAGGGCTGTATATCATTATGCAACCAGCGAAAAAATCGGCCTTCGATGTTAAAACGGGTGCATCGTTGGTTTATCACGCTCTTGGTTGTGAGCTGGATCCGACGGAAAACAATGTTCTACTGTATGAGCACGGTGATGTCGCTTGTTGGGCGGATACAGCAACGGATGCAGACGCGGCGTTGCAACAGGATGAGGGCGAGACCGAAAATCCGGCTCAACACCCGGTTCATGTCAGGATCAACTTGCGCTCCGATAGCAGAATTTCAGTTGCCTCGAACACCGGTTAACGTCGAGTCTGCCTTTCGTTTTCGCCAGTCGTTGGCAGACTATGGCTTGCCAATCAGGAAAAGTTGGGTACCCGTTCGGACGACGAAGCCGTTTGGAGTAGGAGCAACCCCATACTGGATCTCTCCTGCAAATCCACCCGGTCCACCTCCACCTGCCGAGGCCCATAGTCGGTTCTCGTCAAGAATCTCTTTTTTGGGTCCCGCTTGCACAACCGAAGTACGTCCGTCTTTACCAAAGAAGAAAACATGTTCGCCGACACCGACGGGAGTTGCCCAGTTGCTGTCTGCCAATCTCGCGGTGTATCTGGTTTCACCGGTGACTGCATCCATGCAATACAGAACTCCCGCACGATTCGTGTAGTATGCATGCCCTTTGTATATGATTGGCGACCCGAATGAACTGGTTGCATCGGTGCTTTTCCAAACGACATCCGGAGTGAAGCCGTCATCCGAGGGAATGATTTTCATCAATAGATTCGATTCTTTTGCTCCCTCTGATGCTTCGCCATTCCGGCCGGGAGAAGCACCCACCAAGAATGTGCCTTGGCCCGCATCGATGGTTGAAGGGACCGTATTGCCACCGACATTGTCGTAGTTCCAGAGTAGTTTTCCATTTTCAGGATCATACCCGTCCACTGACCCGGAGGACGAAATCACGATCTGATCTTTGCCCCCGATATTGACTATCATCGGTGACGACCAGGAAATTCGGCTTGCCCGATCAGTCTTCCAGGTTGTCTCGCCTGTCTCCTTGTCAAAGCCTGCTATGTAAGAAGGGCCATCATTGTCAGCGACGATGAATATTTGATTCTCAAGTTGAGCAATCGAACCTCCCAGGCCGAATCGGCCAACGAACTTTCCATAATCCTTGACCAGATCTCTTTCCCAACGCACCTCACCATCCGGCGTCAACGCGATGAGATTTCCGCTTTCAAAAAAGGCAAAGATACCTGAGTCGTCTGCAGACGGTGTGGGTGCTGCCCGACTGGTGTAAACATTGTTGGCAACAAGCAGACTGCTGGGAAATGATTTCTTCCAAATCAGCTCGCCGGTGGCCAGATTGTGGCACGAAACAATGTTGTTGTTTTTCATCGGTCCTTCTACCGCCGTCAGGTAGATACGGTTAGCAATGATGATCGGGCTGGATTGCCCATGACCGGTTAATTCGGATTGCCATTCGATCCCTTCATCAGGAGTCCACTTGAGTGGTGGCGCGAAATCCTCCGCCAAGGGGCGGGATTTGCCACCTAGGAATGCCGGCCAGTCGGCATTGGCTTGTTGAGACGGCAGGATCGTACTGGTCACGACTGCCAGAAGAGCAAAAATGAAGATGAATCTTGGCATGGTCAAGGTACCTGTGATGTGTTTGTTTTTGAATTCGAGCGGGGATCTCGAACTGGCAGACGTTGATGTTAACGGGACGGATAATGCCGTGTCGCTGCTGAGTCACAACACGGAGTTTGCCGCTGGCACGGTGCGTTCTATACGACAAGAGCAGCTTGGTCGACACCAGCATCCTGAATCGCACAGAACTTTACTGGAGCTGAAGTTGGGAGAGTGTGCTGGGGCCGTGCGAGTGTGCCCTAGGAAAAAATATCTTCGACGACCTTGCCGTGCACGTCGGTTAGTCGGAAGTCTCGCCCGGCGTAGCGGTAAGTCAGGCGTTCGTGATCGTAACCCAGTAATCTTAGGATCGTGGCATGCAGGTCATGCACATGCACGCGATTTTCGACGGCTTGGAAACCTAGTTCATCGGTGCACCCGATCGCCTGCCCGCCTTTGACGCCTCCTCCGGCCATCCAGCAGGTGAAACCGTAGTGATTGTGGTCCCGGCCGTTCATCTTGCCCTGGTTGGAGCCCTCCTTGGGCATCTCAACCACAGGCGTTCTGCCGAATTCACCTCCCCACAAGACAAGTGTTGAGTCGAGCATCCCTGTACGTTTCAAATCGCTCAACAGAGCGCCAATGGCCTGATCCACTCCCTGCGCGACATCACGGTGTCTTTTAGCGAGGTCATCGTGGTTATCCCAAGGTTGCCCAGCCCCTGTGTAAAGTTGGACAAATCGAACACCGCGTTCGACTAGACGCCGTGCGATCAGTGCCTGCCTCGCAAATGCACCCTTTCCATACATCTTGCGAGTTGAAAGAGATTCCTGCTGTATGTCGAAGGCCGTAGAGGCTTCGCTTTGCATTCGATAGGCCAATTCAAAAGACTCGAGGCGTGAAGCCAAGCGTTCGTCATCATCTCGGACGCTGGAATGCTGGAGATTGAGTTCTTTGAGTAAGTCCAGTTGTTGGCGTTGGTCTCTCTCGGAGACGCTGTTGTTTCGAATGTGGTCGATCAGTTCTTCGACTCGTTGTCCACTCGTGTCGATGTACGTCGCTTGGTACTTCCCGGGTAAAAATGCATTCTGCCAGTTTTGAGACTCCTTGATCGGATATCCGCCTGGGCACATGGTGACAAAGGAGGGCAGGTTTTCGTTGGCGCTGCCCAGTCCATAAGAAATCCAGGATCCCATGCTTGGTCGTACCAAACGTGATTCACCAGTATTCATCAGCATTAACGATGGTTCGTGGTTTGGTACGTCGGCGTGCATGGATCGGATCACACAGATATCGTCCATATGTTCCGCTGTATGTGAAAAGATTTCGCTCACAGGAAGGCCGCATTCACCGTACTGCTTGAACTTGTACGGTGATTTTAGAACGTTTCCCGTCGGACGCTCCGTTCGAAGATTCTTAGTGGGGGCTGTTTGACCATGATATTTCTCCAAGGCAATCTTAGGGTCAAAAGTGTCGACATGACTGGGGCCCCCATTCATGAAAAGATGGATGACATGCTTGGCTTTCGCAGGAAAATGAAGAGGCACTTCACCGATCGAAGAATTCTCTTGAGCAAGTAGATCTGTCATGGCAACACTGCCAATACCTGCACCGCATGACTTGAGGAAGTTGCGGCGTGTAGACGGGCAGAGGTTTGACATCGTTCTTGTAGCACGTTCCATGGAGGGTACTTGGTGGAGATGAGTGTTTTGCAGTTCAGTGATCAGTCTGCAGGGGGTGAGTGCGTACCGTTTGCTGTGGTGACTGGTGTGGGATTCATAGGTTGCATTTTTCGGATCTTCTAGTCGATGAAGGCAAATTCATTACTAAGGATCAGTATTTGTGCTAACTGTTCCAGTCGATCCAACGACTGAATTTTCTTTTTTTCGAATGGTCCGCTGAAGTGCTTCATTGAATCTCGTTCTTCTTGCGCGTTCGCAGTCTGTAGCTTTGCAGTCCATTCAAATGAATCAAACGAACTTGTGCGTCCAGGAGTTGCGATCAGATCAACTGTGTCGCCCGCTTTCAGTCGGAATTGGTGGGGGCCGTGCGTCTGTTGAGAATTCAGTTGTGTTGACTCGTAAACTTCTTGTCCATTGACGTGAATTACGAAAGTAACACCATCACCTTGGTCACTCTTGTGGCGGATGTTCCCTTCCAGAGTGATTGTCTCATTTTGTGGAGCAGTGTAGCGCCGGACGACGCCAAGGGATGGGTCGCTGGTGGTATGTCCTCCACTCTTGCCAAGGTACGCGTGGCCAAAAGGAGCTGTGGTTGGAAACTCGTCAGATGCTTGCCAGCGGCCATCGCGGTATCGTTCTAGTGCTGAGAATTCAGAAGGCTGCCCTTCTTTTCTCTCAGGTGACATTGTGGTTGTCCCATAGGACCACAATGATCTGGGGTCGGTTGTGGGTTTTGGCTTTTGAATTGGCGTTTGAATAAAAGCAGTCGCCATGACGAGTTCGTGCTGTGAAGGGTCACGGCCCAGAATCCGCCTGAAAATTGCCCGTGTATGGGTTACACCGGGGGACTTCTTCTGCTGTCGGATGACACCAGCGGTTGCTCTCGCGATTGCCATCATCTCGGGACTGTTCATCAAGAACAGTGCCTGCTGTGGTACTGTTGTGAAATATCGTCCGGGTGAGTGAGTGTCAGGGCTAGCAAAATCAAAAGTTCGGAATAACGCTGGAAGATTTTGCCGATCAATCATCGCATAGATGGTTCTTCGGTGCGTGGGTTTGTTTGAAGTGATGCTCACGGGAGGCCCACCCAGTGCGTGGTCGAGGGTCCCTGAAACAGCTAGGATCGAATCTCGTAGTGATTCGAAATCACGCCTTTTTCGATTTCCTCTTGCAAGCAGCTGGTTTTCTGGGTCGGCGGTCAATGATGCCGCGTCGGTTGTAACACGCTGTTGGTAAATTTTCGAAAGAACGATTCTACGCACCAACTTCTTGATGCTCCAATCTTCCGAAAAAGTGGCAGCCAGTTCATCGAGGATTTCTGGAATAGCTGGTGGCTTGGTGCGGAATCCGAAGTCACTGGGATTAGAAACGAGGGGTTTACCGATCAGGTAACTCCAAACTCGATTGACCATGACCCTTGCGGTCAGCGGATTGTCTGGCGTGGCGATCTTATCAGCCAACTCTTTGCGTCCACTGCCATCAGTAAAGCGTTTCTCTTGTTCTGAGCGTAGTGCGGTCAGGAACCGTCGCGGCACAATTGGGCCTCGATTACCAATTTGCCCACGAACCAGAACGGGGCTGTCAATCGGATTTGGTTTGTCGACGAGCATCAATGGACTGGCACCATTCTTGGGACGTTGGCTGCTGGCAATGATGCCGCCAAGGGCGTAGTAGTCTTCCGTGGGGATGGGGTCGAACTTGTGATCGTGGCATCTTGCACACGCGACTGTCAGGCCGAGTAGACCGCGAGTGATGACATCGATGCGGTCATCAATCGTGTCTAGTGGATTTAGAAATTGACGACCTAAGGTCAGGAAACCCATCGCTTCTAGATTTCCGTTCTCGTTAGATGGGTCCGTACGATCAGCAGCCAATTGGTGATAGACCATTTCGTCGTATGGCATGTCCTGTGCAAATGAGCGAATTGTCCAATCACGATATCGTTCGCTACCTTTGTAGCGTCGTTCCTTGCCTCCTAACGCGTAGCCCACTGTGTCCGCATACCTCGCGACATCCAGCCAATGTCGACCAAACCGCTCACCAAACCCAGGCGAAGCAAGTAATTGGTCAACAAGGCGATGGTAGGCATCTGGTCGTTTGGACTCGGTGAATGTTTGTATTGTGTCGAGACTTGGTGGCAGACCTGTCAGGTCGTAGTAAAGACGTCGTAACAGTGTTGCCCGGTCAGCTCGCGAGCTGACTACGATGTTCGCTTCCTCTGCAGCGGAGGCGGCTAGTACATCAATTGTGTCTTCAACATCAGCGTGTAAGACTGCATTTGCCCTCTGGCGTGTGGGAAGATTGAAGGCCCAGTGTGTACTTGGGTCACGATCTATTGGTGAAGTGTTTGCGATATCGTGGGTGTTGTCTATCTTGTTCGGTTCTTCCATTCTTGGATCGAGGGCGCCTGCCTCAATCCATGCTCGTAGTAAATCAATTTGTGATTCAGATAGTTTTCCACTAGGAGGCATCTGCAGATTCCGATCCCTGTAATTAATGACTCGCATCAACAAACTTTGGTCTGGTTTGCCGGGAACGAGCACGGCGCCTCGACTACCTCCTTTCAGCATGGCAGCAGCAGAGTCCAGGAAAAGATCACCGTCAGACTCTCCGCTTTCATGGGAATGGCATTCGTAGCATTTCTGGATCAACAGCGGACGGATGTGCTTCTCAAAAAAATCAATCTTGCTACTGTCGGTTGGTGTGGATGGCGTTTGCCCGGATACTTCTTTGGAGGCGTCGAGCGCAAACGCCGTTATCAGGCAAGCGAGAACGGTGGATTTGCAAAAAAAAGGCACAGATTGACAGTCAGCGGTGTGGGGACTGATGTTTCAAGGGACGCGTGGGGGCGGCGTTCAAACATGAGTAAGGTGGGATCGCAAACGGAATTCGCTGCGGTATCCGAACATTGTAGTCATCACGGAAAGATCAGCCAAACACCTTTATTATTCATGTCAAAAGCGTGTGGCATTGTGTGCCAAGTCTATGTCAAGGTTGTCATTCGGCAGGGAATGCTGCGTATTGCTGCCTCAGAATTTCACCAGTTAGGCTGCCCTGTGTTGCTGCAACCTGCTTTGGTGTTCCCTTGGCGACGATCGTTCCGCCTTTTTCTGCCGCTTCGGGGCCAAGGTCGATGAGATAGTCAGCCGCCTGCATTAAAAGAGAATTATGTTCGACGATCACCAATCCATGTCCGTCTTTTAATAGAGCATCAAAACAGTCCACTAAACGGACGATGTCTGCGAAGTGAAGGCCGGTCGTGGGTTCATCGAGTATGAACAGCGTTCGCTTTCGAGCTGTTGTTGAAAGGAAAGCGGCAAGTTTCAAACGTTGCCCTTCTCCGCTGGAAAGGGTTGTGGCGGGTTGTCCAAGTTTGATGTATTCAAGTCCCACATCGAGCATTCGTTTAAGTCGTTGTTGGACTTTCTCGTGACCACGGAAGAAGGTCGAAGCTTCGCGAACACTCATCTCCAGCACGTCTGCAATTGACCGGTCACGATAGCGAGCACTAAGTATTTCTTCTCGGTATCGGCTTCCTCGACAGGCGGGGCATTGCATGGAGACATCCGCGAGGAATTGCATGTCGATCTGGATGACCCCTGCACCCTCGCACTGCGGACATTGGCCTTTTGCGCTGTTGTAACTGAAGTGACCGGGGCCAAAATTGCGTGTCCGCGCATCCACTGTATCCGCAAATACTTTTCGTATGGGATCAAAGGCCTTGACATAAGTCACTGGAGCACTGCGTGGGCTTCGGCTGATTGGAGATTGGTCGATTAGCATGCAGTCTTCGATTTGGCTCAGTCCTGTGATTGATTTGAACGGGAGCGTTTTGGCTGCTTCTGCATGTTTTGTTTGCCGAATAGCTCCATAGAGTGTGTCCTGCACCAATGAGCTTTTGCCACTCCCTGATATTCCGGTCACAAGGCAAAGTAGTCCGAGCGGAAATTCGACGTCGATACTCTTTAAATTATGGCCACTTGCTCCTTTGAGGGAAATGAAACCGCGAGGTTTACGAGGTTCGCGATCTCGGAGCGACCAACCACGTTCACCCGTCAGAAACTGCCCCGTCAGGCTCTTCTTGTTGGCGAGCATTTCTGCTTGGGTGCCTTCAAACGTAATTTTGCCCCCATCATTGCCGGCAGCGGGGCCCACTTCAATAAGGTGATCAGCAATTCGGATCATCGTTTCATCATGCTCGACGACGATCACAGTGTTTCCTCGGTCTCGCAAGCCCAGGATTGCCTTCGAGAGACGCTCGACGTCGGAACCGTGTAAGCCGGCAGTGGGTTCATCAAGTACGTAAAGCATGTTGACAAGGCTGCTTCCAAGTGCGGATGTCAGTGCAACACGCTGTGTTTCGCCACCCGAGAGCGTTCGGAGTGTGCGATCGAGTTGCAAATAACCGAGTCCGACTTCCTGTAAATAACGAATGCGATCTGTTAACTGACGAATCGGTTCGTCAGCAATCTTGGATTCACGTGTTTCGAGATCCAGCTGTTGAAAAAAAGTGGCTGCCTCATCAGCCTGCATCGTTAGTACATCGGCGATGTTTTGATCCTCGAGACGATATGCGAGCGCCTCGGGTTTGAATCGTTTCCCGCTGCAGTCTTCACACGGTCGGTAACTCTTATAACGCGAAGCAAAGATACGGACATGCATTTTGTACTTTTTGCGTTCCAACCAAGCAAAAAATCCGTCCAAGCCCCCGAACTTCCGTTCAGGCACTCCATGCCGGATTAATTTCAGGTGTTTTTTCTTCAGTCTCTTGAAGGGGATGTCGGTTGGTATTTCATAATCATCGGAGAGTTCCAGCAGTTCATCTAATTCATGCTGGTAGGCGGGACTGTTCCAAGGGGCGATAGCTCCCTCTGCCAGCGAAAGTGACTTGTCAGGGACGACCAGGTCCATGTCAAAGTCAACAATGTCCCCGAACCCTTCACAGGTAGGGCACGCTCCTAGCGGGTTGTTGAAATTGAACAGTCTTGGAACCGGGGCTGGGTAATCAATGTCACACCCATCACAGCGACGAGACTCGCTGACGACACGTTTGATCCACTCTTTACCGTCGATCTCGAACGATTTTCCTGGCATGTTCGATTCGTTGGAAGCGAGAAGAACCGCCCGTCCATGGCCCTCGCCCATCGCTGTTTCAAGGGACTCTGTGAGACGGGAAAGGTCTGCGTCGCTTGTGACGCGGTCGACGACGACAATGAATTCATTTCCATTTCGGCCCACTTTCTTGGCAAGCCGGGAACGGTCACTTTCGGATAGGTGAAACATTTCACCGCCTGCAACGAGTCTTAGGTAACCTTCCTGCTGTAAGCCAAGCAGGATTTCACTGGCATCTTTTCGGCTGGGCATCCAGACCGGAAAGCCGATCATGGTGCGGCTGCCAATGGGAAGTTGCTGCAGGGTTTCCGCGATCGTTGCAGGGTCGTCTCGGAGGACTGGCTCACTACAGCCACAACAGAAAAGGCTGGCGGCTTTTGCGAACAGCAGGCGTAGATGGTCAGCAATTTCCGTTGCGGTGCCGACCGTGCTGCGATTCGTCCGGGAGCCTCCCGCACGCGTGACAGCGATGGCTGGTGGTATTCCTGTGATCGCATCACAATCGGGTTTGTCCAACCGCTGCAGGAATTGTCGTGTGTAGGCAGAGAAACTCTCGATATAGCAGCGTTGTCCCTCGGCGTAGAGCGTGTCGAGTGCCAAAGAGGTCTTGCCACTGCCTGAAAGACCGCAAATGGCAACCAGCTTTCCACGCGGAATGTCGATATCCACGTCCCGCAGGTTGTGAACGCGGCATCCTCGAATCGAAATAAAATCTTTGCTCAACGCATTGGCCGGGGCTGTTGTTGAAGAGAATCTCTCCAAGGTACCTGCACGGTTACACAAGGTGCAATCGGACGTCCATTCCAAGGCTTTTTAGCGGGATGTCAATTTCTGAATTGGGCTTTCGGTGTTCGCGCTGTCTTCTGGGTGAGTGCTGTTTCTGAATCCAGACTCGTTGCTTCCAAGGCGAACAAAGAGGAATATAGTGGGGCGGCGGCATGCGAAGTGAACTGCCGGGTTTTTTTACGCTCCCGAACAATGTCGGAAGAGTCGATGGTGTCATCAAATGCGCAACGGGTAGAGACTCTACGGGATGAGATTCGGCGGCTGGATCGTCTGTACTACGTCGAGGCAACCCCCGGTGCATCTGATCTTGAATATGATCGATTGCTTGAGGAGTTGCGGGATCTCGAGCAGCAATATCCGGATCTTCAAACTTCAGATTCGCCAACAAAACGAATCGGCGATGCGCCCGTAGATCACTTGGTTCAAGTTCCACACAGCGTTCCCATGCTGTCGATTGACAATACTTACAGCCGGGAAGATCTGAAAGCGTACTTTGATCGAACAGAGAAGTTGCTCGATGGTGAACCGGTCGAGTGGGTGATGGAGTACAAAATTGATGGCGTTGCGGCATCAGTCCGCTATGAGCTGGGACGCATGGTGCTTGCCCTGACTCGGGGAAATGGAGAAGTGGGGGATGATATTACCCACAATATCCGGACGGTCCGTGACCTTCCCCTTCAGATGGTCGGTGAGCAACAGCCAGGCGTACTTGAGGTTCGTGGCGAGGTTTACATGACCAACGCTGATCTTGCTGATTTGAATCTCCGACAGATTCAAGCGGGTGCTGAGCCTTTCAAGAATACGAGGAATGTGACAGCGGGTACGATTCGTTTACTCAATCCAGCCCTTGCTGCTGAACGAAGCTTGCGTTTCTTTTGCCATGGGATTGGTGAAATTGAAGGTCTGAAGGCGACCAATCACATGGAGTTTCTGGCGGAGGTTGGTGCGATGGGTATTCCGCCCACACCCTCCGTGCAATTGTTGCCCAACGCAGATGCCGTAATGGAGACGGTTGCACTGCTGGAGGAGGGGATGCCGGATCTTCCCTTCGAGGTGGATGGGATCGTTTTCAAAGTCAATGACTTCAAACAGCGAGAACGTCTTGGGATGACGAGCAAGAGTCCGCGTTGGTTGATCGCTTATAAGTTTGAAAAGTATGAAGCCGTAACAAGACTCGAGACCATCACTGTTCAAGTTGGAAAAACTGGAACCATTACTCCAGTGGCGAATCTCATGCCCGTCGACATCGCAGACACCACTGTGTCAAGAGCATCATTGCATAACGTCGATGAAATAGAACGCCTTGACGTTCGCGAAGGTGATGTGGTGGTTGTCGAAAAAGCAGGGAAAATCATTCCGAAAGTGGTGCGGGTGGAAAAACATGAACGTTGTCGTGAGTTGCCGCGTTGGGAGTTCCCCACAGAGTGTCCGGAGTGTCAAACCGGACTAGAGCGTGACTCGGGTGGAGTCTATATCCGTTGTCCCAATCCAGCCTGCCCGGCGCAGCTAAAGCAACGTTTGATTTACTTTGGTAGTCGACCGGGAATGGACATTGATGGACTGGGTGAGGAACTGGTTGACGTCTTGTTGGCCGAGCGTCTGGTCACTAATTATGCCGATCTCTATCGCCTCAGCGTTGACCAGATTGCCAATGTCAATTGGTTGCGGAAACGTAAAGGAAAAGACGGGGCATTGATTGATGTTCTGGTCGGTGAGGCAAACGCAGCCAAGTTAATCGAAGGAATAGACCAAAGTAGAACGCGTGGATTGGCCAAGGTGCTGGCATCAATCTCGATTCGGCATGTTGGACCACGTGTTTCCAAGCTGATTACAAGAGAGTACCCCAGTATTGATGCATTGATGAACGCCAGCATTGAGGATCTTGCAGCGATTCATGAGATTGGAGACGCGATCGCGGAAAGCGTTCATCATTTTTGCCAAAGTGAATACGGGAAACGAACCTTTGACGAATTTCAGGCAGTCAGAGTGGAACTTACAGAGGCAGTCGCGGTGGTCGATGAAAGTTCACCGCTCTCGGGCAAGTCAGTCGTCGTCACTGGGACGCTCAAGAAATTTAATCGAGATGGCATCAAAACGCTGATCGAACAACTAGGAGGCCGAGCGTCTTCAGGTGTAAGTAAGAAAACGGACTTTCTGATTGCTGGTGAAAAAGCTGGAAGTAAGTTGACAAAGGCCAAGGATCTCGGCGTCGAAATCATGACTGAGGATGAGTTCCATCAGAAGTATGCCCCTGATGAAGACACTCAGGCTTGATGGGGTTTGCCGTGGTTCCCTTATTGCAAGTCTCGAGTCCATTCAAAATTTCTATCAATGCAAGAGTTCGGCAGTATCATGCCGTCACTTGGACACGATTGACCATTTGCATACCGCGGGCGACTTGACGAATTGTTTCCTGAGCGAGTTGCTTGTGGTAATAACTGCCGACTCGCCCTGTCAGTTCTAGATGACTTGTATTGCCGTCAACACGGAGGAAACGCAATTCGCGTACCGAACTGGCAGAAAGGACCTCTCTGGCGGCTCTCGTAATTTCGTTTCGGCTGTCAGCTTTCATGCTTGCTTTCCGTGACAAGGTAGTCAGTTGGTGTGAAGACGTGGATTTCAACCTTTGGATTTTGCTGTATGTTGCGAACACTGAGTGAAAAGCCTGGTCCGCTACTGCAATGATCAACTCTTCCACACACATAACCGATTTATATCGACAAAGTCGAAACATGCGGCGGTTAATGGGGGTGGGACTGGCGGTTGCCACGATGCATCGGGTTGAACGCTTGACTTGCCTGGACGAATAACGCGTAGTGATTGTAGGTTGGCCTCAGTGGGTGCAGAGGTGTAAGAATGAAAATGTCGACTGTGTGGATTGCAACGAATATTGCATAGTTTTTTAGCGAAGCTGTATGAATCCAAGGTGGGGGATCAAGGGGTGTTTGACTGCCGCCATTGGCGAACTAAATCCCTGCTAGGAGGCTGCATTATTTTTTCCCGAGCGATCTTGGCAGTCATGCATTCCCCGGATACTAGCTATTCAATCTGCCGGACATAGGAGCACATCGCATCATGTGGTTTGACGTGGTTATCATGCTTAGTTGTACCGGCTGCGGGCTTGTCTGCGGTTGGATCATGTGCGCGATAACAGGTTTTGACGCTGGTCATTATCATCCGAGGATTAAAGAATGCGGGGTAAATGGTCAGGGGGAAGAAATGTCTGCTGATCAACTCTGCCGGGTTGCAAGCACATTGCATGAATTCACGACAACGATGGTGGAGAATGTTGACTCGTACCAGACCCGGGTGCAGGCAGTAAACGAAGAACTTCAGGAAGCAGCTTGCCCGTCTTCGGAGGTTGTGTTCGCCGCCGTTACCCAACTGATTCAGTCGAATGCGTCCGTCCAGAATCAGCTGCAGAGTGCACGAGATCGCATTGAGCAGCAAACAATGCAAATGAACTCAGGAGAACGAAGAGATGAGATAGATGCCCTCACGCAAGTTCTCAACCGTCGCGCGTTTGACGCTCATTTGAAACAACGCCATGCAGCGGGGGCAGGTGCCGCAGGAACTCTTGCCCTATTGAATGTTGATTTGTTCAGGCGGTTCAATGATGTCTATGGTCAAGGGTTTGGTGATGAAGTGCTTTGTGTCGTAGCGGATGTACTGCAATCACACTTACTGCCCGCCGGGCTGGTAGCAAGATTCGGTGGAGAAGAATTTGCCATCATATTCGATGGCGGTTCCACCATCGAAGCAACTTTGAAAATAGAGCAGGCTCGTGCAGCAATCGGTCAGTTGGTCATTGAAATGGAAGGGCAGTCACTGAAGGTTGCGGCCTCGGCTGGGGTTGCGACGTTGATGGAGAATGAGACCGTGGAAAGCTGGCTACAACGCACAGATGATGCGTTGTATCATTCCAAGAGTCAGGGTGGGAATTGTGCGCATCGAATGCTCGGAAAGAAGCCAACGTTAATTGAGTTGAGTTCCGAGAGGTTTTCTGTTCCGAAGTTGCAATGATCGTCACCCATCGATTCAGGATCGGATCGAGGTGAGGGAGACACTGCTGTTCTCAGGTCGGTCAAACGCAACGGAGTCTTTGCTTCGTTGGAAATCGATCCTCACTAGAAAAATCATTCAACAACATTCGTAGGCAAACGCAAGAGTCTGTTTCGGTTCATTTGATGGCAGTGGCGTGCGATTCAGGCCTGAGTGACTCCTCCGTTCGTTCGATCCTGCAGGTGGTTCGAATGCCAGTAAGGTCAGTAGACAGGCTCGGAGCGATTGACGACACAACGTTGCTAGTCTGCATGCCGAGCGTGAGTGCAGGCTTGGCACGTCAACGTTGCGGGCAAATTTGCCAGGTGATCACGTCGTTGGGTATCAAAGCCTCGGATGATTAGGTTCATCCGGTGCGTGTTGGACTTGCGGAAGCTCTTCAGTGAGAAGATTTTAATGGGATCGTTTCACGAGCATTGCAGGATGCGATGAGTCAGGGCAGTATCATGGAACCAATGGAAATGCTCGGCATATAACGTTTTTTCAGTAACGGATTTGATTAGGATTGTCGAGTACGTGATGCTCGCATTTCACTGTGAAACTTTCAGTCTTGAAAAAAAATGATTTCGGTTGCTAATCCATCTTGACCTTCGGAAATGCAACCTCCTATCCTTTGAAACATGTTGAGTGATTGGCAACAAACACCCAACATTTGGTTTTCAATTTCAAGACGGTTCTGCATTGGTAATTGACTCGTCAGTTGCTGCGGACAAACTGTTTTTTGTTCACACGGATGTGGGCATGCGACAGTAGTATTGGAATAGAAGAGCGTTCGATCAGTGATGGCAAGGATGCCGGATTCTATATCGAACTCCAATCCACCGGCTCCCGGGATTTCAAGCGCGTCGTCCTCCGCCCCCCTAGGACAACGTACTTTCCGGGAGCTTTTTTTATGCGCCGACATTTAATCTGGTTGCCGCTGGTGTGTTGCAATTTTACTTCGATCTCTGTTTTGGGATCAAAGCTTGCACGCCAGGGACGTTGTGTTGCCAGCACGTTGTGTTGGTAGCACGTTGTGTTGGTAGCACGTTTGCCGCTGCAGGCTTTTTGCATGCGGCACCACAAGCGAGTTTACCTACGCTAGCCAAAATGTGATTGCAACGCTCGAGTTGTGAATGCTTACTTTGCTGGCAGCAAATTTATCATCGGGTATTGGCTCAGGGTTCTTCCGCAGGGCCTGTGGGACCCTCTTCGCTGCGTGGCGGTTTCTCATCGTTCAGCGTAGACGTTTTGGTATCCCGTCTGCTCTTTTCGGCGCTGGAGTTTTCTTCGGGATTTTCGGCTTCGGAGGAGTTGGCAGGATGCTGGATGAATCGGTATCCGGCATCTCGGATGGTCAGTAGGTGGACAGGAGTTGTCGTGTCGGGTTCGATGATTTTTCGTAATCGTGCGATGAACTGGTCGACGGCTCTTGTTTGAATATTGCCGGGTAAATCCCAGACTTCCGTTAGCAATTCGTTTCGGCTGATAACTCGATCTTTGTGTTCCGCAAAGTATTTGAGCAATTTCAATTCCTTTGGAGTCATCCGCACAGCTTGGTCGGAGACGGTCACTTCATGTGTTTCGAAATTGACTTTGATGTTGCCGAAATCAAGTTCGACAATCGCATCGGGTGTCTTGATGACTTTTACAGGCGCTGTTTTGCTTCGACCAATTTGAAGCAAATTCTTGATGCGACTTAGAAGTTCGTCTAATTCAAATGGCTTGCTCATGTATTGGTTTGCGCCGACATCAAAACCGCGCGTCCGATCTTCGGCGAGAGTTCTCGCTGAGAGCATCAGAACCGGAATCGTCACTCCTGCATCGCGGATCGTTTCGCAAACGGTGTAACCACTCAAGCCAGGCAGCATAAGGTCCAGAACAATGAGGTCGATTGAATCACCGCTGTTGTTGACGATGCGTAACGCAGTGGCACCATCTTCGACAAGTGTGACACGATAATTTTCGGCCTCAAGGTTGTACTTGATGCCGACTCCGAGATGTTTTTCGTCTTCAACGACGAGGATGTGTTGACGCATGACAGTCTCATTCTCAAATTAATTTGCGTGACTTGTCTCTAGGTTGCCTGGCGGCTCTGCGGGAATGACGCCGTCGAGCGTCACTTCAAACTTTGTTCCAGTGCCGGTTTCTCGGTCTTGCAGGCGAATCGATCCTCCCAGGCTCTTGACTACATTTCGCACCAAATAGAGTCCTAGGCCGGTGCCCGGAGTGCTGCGTTCCAGTTCATTGCCAAGGCGGATGAAACGCCCGAAAATCTTACGTCTTTGGTTGGCTGGAATGCCGGGACCGTTGTCAATGATGGAGACAACTACATTCTGATCATCTGTCAGCTGTACTTGGATTTTCACCTCAGGTTGAGAGCTGGAGTATTTGACAGCATTATCAATCAGATTTCGGAAGAGAATTTCTAGCTGTATCAACCGACTTCTTAGCTTAATTTTCCCGCACTCAATGGTGACAGTTTCTTCTGGCAACCGATAGCGGACACAAGTCGCCGATCCACACTGCTTGAGAAGTTCATCGAGATGAACCACTTCGTCGTCGGCAACATCACCACCCCGGTCGATGCGTGCCGCATCCAAGAGGTGGTTGATCAGCAGATCAAGTCGCTCGACATCCTCCAGCATAAACTGGTGAAAGTCTTCTTGTTGTTGGGCATCAACACTGTGTCGGGTCATGGTTTGTAAATACAGTTTCAATGACGCGATTGGGCTTTTGAGTTCATGGGTGACAGCGTCAATGAAGTTGGACTGCCGCTGGTTCAGTTTGAATGCCTTGACGGTTAGCGTTAAGTACGCGATCACACCAGCGAGAACACCAATGAGAAGTACGGTTCCCGTGGAGAGGATCACCCAAAAAGCAACCGAGGATTCGAGATTTCCGGTTGCTCCCAGCACATTGCCCAGAATCCATACGCCGGCCAAAACAACAACCAGCACGATCATGACAACCCCGAGCGTGATAGGGGCTTTCAGACTGCGGCGTTCAAGCATGGTTAAGTCATTTGAGGGCGAGATGTGGATTGAAATGCAGAGTTCGACGTCGTGGAGATATTTGAGGAAGTGTGCAGACAAAAGTTCAGTATGGGGTGAAGTTCTCGATGGAGTTCATGAGTCGAGGACTTTGGTAACACAATGTAACGGATTGCCTTTTCTCCGGAATCAGAATCAATTCGCTCGGCTATTTCGTGTAACTCTAGGCATTTAGCACACTTGGGGCGTGACGAAGGCTCGCCGAAGCGTAATAATACCGCAAACACGCTGTGTTAGTTTGGTTGAACGGAGAGTGATGGTGACCGCCGAAACCCGAACGCGACGCTTCTCAGAAAGAACGATTCGTCAAGTCAATCTTGACTGCAGACGCGCGATGATCCGTGGCAGGTTCTGCCCTGATCGGAGTGAAGTTGCGCAACAGCGTTGTGTTGCTGATCAACATGAGACCGACCAGTCCTTCGGGAGCCAACTTTGGTATTTCGAGGGTTGGGGAGTCGACATTTATGATCAGCGACATACTGTTTTCGGTGTTGTGGAGTACTCGCTTCAATTCGGATTGCACGAATTGCTCGAAGATGCGGTGTTTGAGTCGGAAGATCAGCGTGCACGTTATCGCCAGATGTATGACGATGAAAAGCAGAAACCAACGTGGCACCACCCGTCTCATCGCTGGCTTGCTTTGGGTGTAGTTTTGATGGCCGTTATTAGCTTGACCTATTTGATGATCGCGACGCTTACGTGAATTCGAAATCTTCTACTGGCACCCCAATTGTTCACGTCGAAAACGTCGCAAAGTGTTATAGCAAATGGTCTCTTCGCGGGAGCCGCAGAGTTCATGCGTTGAAGGGCATATCGCTTGAGGCGGCTCGTGGTGAGGTGTTCGGCCTGCTCGGTCCAAACGGGGCCGGGAAAACAACGCTTGTAAAAGTATTGCTAGGTGTCGTTCGCCCGACGTCAGGTAAAGCGGCTGTCTTCGGAAAAGTGGCAGGTTCTAAATTTGCTCGCAGCAAAATCGGCTATTTGCCCGAGACTTTGCGTGTGGACCGGCATCACACCGCTCGTTCAGCGCTAAGGTTTTACGGTCGCTTGAGCAACATGTCCAAGCAGCAAATCGACAAGCGAAGCGACGAGCTGCTGGAGCTGGTTGGTTTGCAAGGGCGTGATCGGGAGCCTTTGAAGCGATTCAGTAAGGGTATGAATCAACGTCTTGGCTTAGCCCAGGCGTTAATTCATGACCCGGATTTACTCGTGCTGGATGAACCCACAGACGGTTTGGACCCCGTAGGCCGGAGCGAAGTCAGGAAGGTGATCGAGCGTTTGAGTGCGGCAGGCAAGACAATCTTTCTCAATAGTCATATCTTGCAGGAAGTTGAAGTCGTCTGTACTCGCGTCGCGGTTCTAGCCAGCGGCGAAATACGAGGTTCTGGCACGATTGCCGATCTGGCTGGCAAACAGGATGCCGATGTCGTTCTGTTGGACGTCTGTTTCGATGATGAAGATGCTGCGAAGCAGTTCATCGAGGGAGCATCGGAAAGTCATCCGGATTTAGGTTTGGGCCTAGATCCCAATGGTTCGCCCCGAGGTACACATCGACTCATTGGCAAGGTGAGTCAGCAGCATTCTGTTGATCAAATTGTTGATCTTGTGCGGGCTGACGGAGTGTCGATAACAAGACTCGACGTCAAGCGGCCAAGCTTGGAAGACACTTTCATGAAACTAGTCGGAAAAGCGACACAAGAGGATTCTGGCTCATGAAACCATATCTAGCAATCATCCGAGATTCTTTTCGTGCCGCACTCTCGTCGCGTGTTCTGTGGATTGCGTTTGTGGCGATTTGGTGTGTCTTGGCTGCCTTGGCCCCGTTCGGGTACCAGGAGGATCTCACTGCTGAATTCCGGGGGGCCCGTGATCTAGAGAATCGAAGTCGACTCAGGGGGCTGCTGGCTCAGGGCTTGAAGGATCCTGAATTAGTAGACACCGCGGTGGGGCGATTAGCTGCGGCAATGCCCGAGAAAATTGTTGACGAACTGACTGAGGTCAGCGAAGGCGGGGAGACCACGCTCCGGACCTCGGAATATGCAGATGCTTTGAACAAGTGTCTCGATGATGAAAGTTGGTACGACAAAGAGGCTTGGGAGTCTACGTTGCGACTTTCTGAACTGCGGGAACTTGATGAATTGCCAGATGGTGAGCTCGATGAATCGATGCGTCGTCGTCGTGCGCGGCTGAGAATCGAAGCCGCTATGCCAGGGGTCTTCGCAACACGCTCAGACAAGTCCATCAGTCTCACCTATGCCGGTTTCGATTTCCCCGCCGAGCTCGCTGTCGACAAAACACGCTTTGTGGGGATCATTAATCAGTGGGTTGTTCGACTCATCATTGACTGGTTGCTCGGGTTCATCCTGATTTTTCTTGGAATACTTGTCACCGCCTCCATGATCCCCGACATGTTGCAACCTGGCTCGCTCCACTTGCTGCTCAGTAAGCCCGTGTCGAGATCCATGCTCTTGATCAGCAAGTTCATTGGAGGTTGTGCCTTTGTCTTCTTATGTGTCATTCAGCTTGTTGTTGGACTGTATCTCGTGGCTGGGTTACGACTTGATATATGGAATGCCAGGCTGTTGTGGTGCATTCCTGTTTCTGTCTTCCTCTTCTCAGTTTTTTACAGCGTCTCTGTGCTTGCTGGAATGCGTTGGCGATCACCGATTTTGGCGATTGGTGTCACAACCATGTTTGGCGGGTTCTGTTTCGTTGTGGGGATCATTGGCGAAGTATTTGATGGATTTGTAACAGGACCGGCACGGATCCAATCCATTGCGGTTGTGGGAGATGTGACGTTTGCCAGCACGCAAGGCAATGGTCTGATTCGGTTTGACAAAGATGCCAATGAGTGGGTCGAGATCTTTAGCAGCGATGCGTTCCGCATGGATCGCATCATTCCGCCTGTAGTCATCGATGAAGATACGATTTTCACAGCAAGAACCAAGGGAGGCCGGATGAATCCGTTCGGTTCAGGTTCGGCAGATTTGTTGGTGTTAAGTGCTGGCAACGATTGGGAACCAGAGCCGAGCCTGAGTCTGCCACCGGCAACCGTGCGACTCTACAAGGCTTCTGATTCTTTGCTGACTTTGAGTGGAAGCAACCTGAATCAAACTGATATTGCGAGTGTTCTTGCGGCTGCGGGCGAAAATTCTGCCGAAGAAGAAAAGAAAGAAAAGAAAGAAAAGACACCTCAAACACCTGACTTGACGGGTGGTTTGCTCGGCCGTTTGAGCAGCATGTTGGGAGTCGCGCCCACCGGTTTTACGTCGGTTCTTCCACGGGGAATGGCTGTTGCCCCGCCCACGGTCGTCATTGTTGGTGCTAGCGAGAGTGAGTTGTACCTTCTGAGTCGAGCGAGGTTGCTTCGGTTTGTTCGGTCCGAGGATGGCCAGTCATGGACACAATCCGCTGAGCATGAGTTGGAAGGCGATCCATCGATTGCGGGAGTCATTGCGGTTTCAGGGGCCGTGGTGATGGTTTCACGGGCTGAACAACCCATTGAGCTGTTTGACAGCAAGACACTCGAATCAATTGCTCAGGTGGATTTTTCGGATCGCTTGTTGCCAACTTCGGTTGTTGGTCTTGGGAATAGCCGATTCATGCTGCTTGCAAGTGATGGCAGGTGCAGACTTGTTACCCCTGAGTCTGATACTGAGAAAACATTCGTATTAAGTGAGCAGGTGGGCCCAAACGCTGTCGAAGCAATCACCTTTAATGCTGAGCAAAATCTTGTCTATGTGGCCCATCACACGGACCAGATGGACATGCTGAAAGCCGATGACTTATCGAAGCAGGGTGAGATAAATCCATCGCTGAGCGTGTGGCGACGGGTCGACAAGTATGCCATTGGCCCACTGCGTTTTGTGATCCCGCAGACAGGCGAATTGGGGGAGACGATTGGCTCAATCGTAAGTGGCAAGTCTGCAATGACCATGCGTGATGCATCCGGTGAAGAACAAGTGGTGCGTTATGACATTCTTCGTCCTGTCTTCAGTTGCTCTCTTTTCATCGGCATCATGTTGGTGATCAACTGCATCTACTTTGGCACCAGAGACTATTAAACCGATCCTTTTCAGGACTGGTGTTATTCTTCAACACTCTGAATTGGTATTTGGCCAAAACTGGTTCTGCTCTGGTGGTTGTGATCCTTTCGTGGCACGTCGTGGATAGCATCTTGGCGTTCACGACGACGGCGTTTTTTACTGCATTGTCCTTTGTTCCGTCCCGGCACTCAGCTAAGAGTTTCACTCCGTGATGCGATAGAGTTTGTGGCGACTGCGTAGCAGCAAGGATTCTCGGTAGGGAATCGGACTAGCGACTGTGAAGGGCTCGTCATCTGCGATCATGTTCTTGGAAATAATGGTGGGTTGGCCCTCATTGAGTGGTCCGAGTACGAACGTGGTTCCGTTTTCCTGGGTCACATAGAGGTGGTTGCCCGCAACTAGCGGTGAGCTGCTGTAGCCGCCGCGTGACTTGGGTAGTTTTACAGTCCATTCTGATTGGCCATTTGTGAGATTAACGCATGTGACTGTGCCTTTGGATGATTTGCCATCGGATACGACGTAGGCACGACCCATGTGAGCAGCGGGTGTGGGGACGTCACTGCCCAGATCATCGCGAAACCAAAGGATCGCATCTTTTCCTTTACCGTCGCTAAGGGAGTCGATATTAACTGCGGTTAGCGTGTCTCCTCTCGCGTAGGGGCAGAGAATGATGTTGCCGTCGGCAACAGGCGAAGAAATAGATCGCCAGTATTGCTCCTGATTTGGGTTGAAGCCGCCGAGCTTACCAAGTAGTTTCCCGTCTCGGGCACGGTTGATCGTCAAGTGGTCTGCACCCATGACTGCGATTGCCTCTTCGCCTTTGACTGAAACAACAATCGGTGTTGAGTAACTTTGAGCAGCTTCCTCGGGAGCATTCAGGGCCCGGTTAAATTTCCATAGCTCTTCACCGGTGTTTTTATCGAACGCGACCAGGTAACTGGGGCCAGATTGCATGACTGCAACCACAATCGCTGATTCTGTAAGTGCAGGTGACGATCCGAGATCCCACCAGAGAGTGTCTTCGCCAAACAAGGACTGGAGATTTTTTGACCAGCGGATTTTTCCACTGGAGTCGACTGATGCCAGATCGCCACTGCGGAAGTAGGCAAAGATAAGATCACCATCGACAACTGGGGACGGATTGCTGCCGCTACCTTTTCGATGCTTACCGCCTCGATCATTTCCCAGAGATACTGTCCATTTCTGCTTGCCTGTTTCCATGTCAACGGCAAGCAATTGATTTTTACCTTGTACGCCGGATGTAATATAGGCGGTTTTGTCGGCGGTGACGGGTGTGCTGCCGCCTAGTCCAGGCAACTCCGCTTGCCATGCAATGCCCTGATCTTGAGACCATTTGGTCGGGAATTTGTCTCCACTTGCTACACCATTTTGAAATTCTCCTCGCCATTGCGGCCACGAGTCTACCGCTGAGGCAGTCGTTGCCAAGAAAGGTATGATACAGAGAACTTTAGAAAACGCTTGGGAAAGTCGACGCCGCATGGTGGGGATTTCTCTTCAGGAGTGGGGGGCAAGATAGGTGTGCCAAGTACGACATTCATTACCAGGGCGTGGTCGTCTGATAAACGAAGCTGGAACACGATAATAAGATCATAATGACTGGTGACTGCTTGGTGGGAGCGGTAGCTGCTTGGGTTAGATTCATTTGGTGGAGTGACGTTTCTCGGTGGGCTCTTGTTGGCCTTCTAACTTATACTGTGAGAGTAATATGGCGTGCTGCTCCCCATGAGGGTGATTGCGTTTTTTGGTGGTCAGGATTCAATTCATTGAACGAGCGAAGAAAAAAGGCAGTTATGAACCGAGTCGCAGTCATTGCCATCGTAATCAGCGGTCTCTCCTCATTTCATGTCATGCAGGTGTTGGGGCAGAGATCACAGTCTTCGGATTCTGAAATACCGAAATTAGTGCAACAGTCGGATGAAATCGGCGAGTTGAATCTTCGGTGGATCGAGGAGGCCTTGTCGTCAGGGAAATTTGCTGATCGCCAGCGTGCTATGTGGCTTCTTGGGGAAAACCCAGAGAAGACGGCTAGCCTAGTTCGGCAAGCGAAGCAGAGCTTTGTTCCGGAAGTAGTTGCACGTGCCGAATGGATTGAGCGAGTTTGGCAAGGTGGCATCCTGTTTGGTGACGAGTATGGGGGCTTGCGCAATGGGATGACTACTTCGCGTCTTGGTTCGTTACTTGGTCAAGGGCGTTTTGATGCTGTACTTTTCGCGCTTGGAGTAGCACAGGATGGGGAAGCCTCCAGCCGATTGAGAAAAAAAGTCGCAGGGCTGATTTCGGTTCGATTTGCGGTATTGGCGCAACTGGCCGTTGAGAGTCAGCAGGTTTCAAAATTGGTGGAAATTCTTGACTTGGTTGCAGAGAGTCGTGAACTTGCTCTGTGTCGTCTGCAATTGCTTCAATGGATGGAAGCCGACTTGGATGTGCAGGGCCTGCTACCTAAAGCCGCCAAAGGTTGGACTCCAAGTCAACGTGATGAAATAACAGTCTTGTTGCTGTACCAACTTGGTGAGATCGAGGCAGCGATTGCTCGAGCAAAGAACCTGGAAAACAAGCAGTTACATCATTCCTGTTTGATACTTGCATCTCGCTGGAATGAGCTCGCAGATGATGCCATGACGATTGTGAAGGATTCAGAGGTCGGCAGTGAATCCTATGTCAAAGGTTGGTCGAAGATCTTGATAGCTGCCGATCGATCGGGGGACCAGTCCCTGATTCGTAAGGCAACTGAGAAACTTTCGACGCCTGTATTTGATGAGTCGAACAAGGTTCGAGGGATCCGATGGAAAACGCTGGCCATGCACGGTCAGCTTGATACGGCTCTCGCGATTTTGGATCAGCAAAGTCCTGCTTCTTCAACGGAGGTTGCGCTCGCAGCATCGAGGCCGGAACGTACCTTCGGTCTCTTGGGACATCCTGTTGAGTTGGTTGACTCTAAGTACCTTGAGTGGGTCGACCAAGCTTTGGAGAGTCAGAAGATACTTCAGAAGTCGCAGGGTTTGAACAGAGGATCCATGTGTGATGAAGTAGACAAGTTGGTGATGCTTATTAACTGTCTAAATGCAGTCGGTCGTGACGATGTCGGATTTCTTATTGCGAAACGGCTATGCGAAAATTGGCGATTTGGTAAGGAACGAGAGATCAAGGAGTATTTGCTAAATCGCATCTCCCCAGTCATTCGTAGGCAGTGGGTTGAACAAGTGGTGCTTTTTGGTAATCCAACGCAGTTGCAGATGAATGACGAGCGTTGGCTTGCAGATTCAATTGGTGACTGTGACATCGCGACATTGTCACTGCTGCATGACTCGGTGCAGCAAGTTTATAAATCTGCAGCTCTCAGTAAGCAGCTTTCTGTGGTTTGTCAGATTGCTCGTGGGAATACTGCCGCTGGGGTTAATGTCGATCAGGTTTTGGAGTTGATGATGGATAGCATCTTTCGTCGCCTCGACGTGATTCAGCCGAAAACGGGAACACCAGTTTTCTTCATGGATAATATTTACGGACTGTTGCTTAAACATGGGAAGTATCAAATTGCTGCTGCTTACTTGCGGAGATTTGCTGAGCGAGGGCAGGTTAATGCGATGCTGCGACTGGCTGAAGCAGAATTGTCGACCGGAAGCATGGTGGAAGCGAAGGGATGGTTCGAGAAAATAGAGACGTTGGCTGCAAGGAAATCTGCAACGATTGAAGACCCGAAATTTGGCAGCGTTGGAGACTTGGATGCTGCTACGGTGAAGACGCTAATTGGACGTTGGGTTAGTGCACGGCGCATCGGGGATCAGGCATTGGCCAATTCTTTGAGAAACAAACTGGAAGTTGTTCTTTGCTCTCCATCGTTTCGATTTCGGATGGCAATCGCCGATTACCTGCGTGAACATGGGGAAACCGATTTGGCAACCGAGGTTTACAAAGGAATGTTGCCACTGGCAGCGTTAACCGTCGATTCAACGCAGGCGACGTATGCAGGATTAATTTTGTACGACGTGATCCGCAAGTACGTGCTGACCATCGAGAAGGAACAGCCTTCCGAAGCTGCTCGTTTGTTTGATGTTGCCGTGATTGATATGGTTGATTCTGAACGTTATCGAGCAACCGCCTACGTGTCTCTACCCCTGATGATTCAGGAGTGGCGATTGGAGGCCGGAATTCGCGAAAAAGATCGTGAGACGGTGGCTCGAAGCCTGAAGCGTATTCTTCAATTAGATCCGCTGGACATCAGTTTCTCCGAAGAGCAGTTGCCTTTGATGCGGATGGCTGGGATGGAGCAGCTTGCGGATACTGTGTTGGATCAGATTCTGGATGCTGGTGTAGACTATGCCGAGCGTTTTTCTTGCGACGCAATGACTTGTAACAATGTTGCTTGGGTTGCCGCAAAGAACAAGCGACGTCTGAATGATGCCTTGAAACTGGCAACGTTGGCAGTAAGGGTGGAGCCGGAAAGCACAACTTACCGGGACACGCTTGCCGAAATACTTTTCTTGCTGGGAAGGACGAAAGAAGCGTTGCAAATTGAGCAGGCCTGTCTTCTCGATGATCCTGGCCAATGGCACCTGCACGAGCAAATCAAGAAATTTGCCAAAGGTGTTGAAGAGGACCAGCCTTAAAGAGGTCGCTTCCATCGACGCTACGGGGCCTGACTTGATTTCAGGGAAAAACCTCGAGTGTCAGAATCGGATGTGTATTCCACTCGAGTAACCTTGGTGATGGTGGTAGATCCGTTCAGGGTAGTAGCATCCCGGTGGGGGATAGTGGGGAACTGCATGATATCTGTATGTGGGTGCGATGACTGACCCCTGCCAATTTTGCGGTTGGGGGTTTCTTCTTGCAGGAACTGTGACGCGGTTGTACGAACTGGGGCGGTGCCGAGCTTGCTGCATAGCAGTGATGATGTTTTCACTGACACCTTGCTGATGTAACGCGATGATATCGGCAACCTGAGGTTGTGTTTGCACGCCAAGTTGTTGAATCTGGTTGATGATCACCTGTTCGCTAAGGCCATTGCGGGTCATTGCCACGATGTCCTGAGAGGAAACGGCAGTTCTTTGATATTGCTGCAGTTGCTGTTGAGATTCATGATAATGCCTCTGACTTTGATACGCTTGGCGTTTGTCCTCTGCGTTCCCAAGAAGTCCACCAGCAAATGCGCCAATAATTCCACCGATGGCTGCTCCAGCACCGGTCTCGCCGTTGTGATCACCAATGGCGGCACCCGTAATCGCGCCAGCAATACCGCCTACAGTTGCACCACGCTGTGTATTCCCCCGCGCAGCAGTCTGGGTAGGACCTTGCGCAGCAATCTCGTTTGGTGCGGTGTATAGAAGGGCTGCAGTGATAAAAAGTATTAGCTTGGAAGTGCGTCGACAAAAAATGAGGAACTTGTCAGGTGTTTGCATGGGAATCCTCTGGGACGCGCACCATGACGTCGGTTGGACAGCATGGAATTAGGGACAAAGCACATTGTGTTTGTTAAGAACAAATGAGCTGTGGTGGCAATCCCAATTTGGTCTCGGGCAAACGCCGAGTCAGACCATGCATCATTGCTGCAGGGAGATTGCAAATTTTTAGCGACCCGGAGGGTTCACTTTTGGGCCCATGATCGTTGATATTGCTCGGACGAAGTCTTGGGTATCATCAAAATCGCGATAGACGCTTGCAAAGCGTATGTAAGCGACCTCGTCAAGCTTCGCCAAGTGACGCATCACGATATCGCCTACCTGGGAGGAGGTTACCTCGGAGTCGAAGTTCGCGTAGATGTCAGTTTCGATGTCTTGGACAACACGTTCAATGATGTCGCTTTTGATGGGGCGTTTGGAGCAGGCCCGTTCGATCCCGCGGCGGATTTTCTCGCGATCGAGTGGTTGTCGTGTTTCATCTGTTTTGACGACCCGAACGCTGAGGCTTTCAATTTTCTCGGCAGTCGCAAACTTCCGCTGGCATGAACTGCAGAGGCGTTTGCGGCGGACCATGTAGCCACCTTCGGCGGCACGCGTGTCTAGGACGCGATCATTATCGACATGGCAATAGGGGCAACGCATGCAGCACCTGGGAAATGACGGGCAACTCCGGAGTCTGTATAGTATCGGAGGTGCGTCCAAAACCTGCAACCGTTCCAGAAATTTCGTGTTTTTAACAATCACGATTTCGGGTGCAGAAAACAACTCTCGATGAAAAGGAAACGTGCGGTGAATAACGAAAGTGAACGCGAGGAAGCTCAACAAGACGCACCTGAGGCCGAGAAAACAAGGCAACCACCCACAATGAACGCTGCTGACAAGTTTCGTGAGCAAGTTCAGAGCACACAGGAACCCGTTGAAGATTATGAACCTGAGGAAGAGCTTTGGAACGGAGGCTACAGCGGCAAGGCCATGGTCGGGACGTGGATCCTGCTCGGGGTTCTTTCGGTAGCCACGCTGATTCTGCCGTTTTTTGTGCCATTTTTTGGATTTCTCACCCTCCCCATTTCGCTTGGTGTGATCCTTTTGATCTGGTTGGTTGGGGCCGTCATTTACGGCTGGAGGCGGTTTGGGGTGCATTATGAGCTTACAAGTCAGCGTTTTATCCACCAAACCGGAATCTTGACTCGTAATACAGATCGAATCGAAGTGATCGACATCGATGACGTTAGCTTTACTCAGGGACCGGTACAGAGGGTGCTGGGAGTTGGTAGAATTACGGTTACCAGCAGTGACAGGTCACACCCACTTTTACATATGATAGGTATTGCTGATGTGAAGGGTGTGGCTGGCTTGATTGATGATGTGCGAAGAAAAGAGAGGCGTCGACGCAGTCTGCACATTGAGGCGATCTAGCAGCGAATAGTCCTATTTAGCGTTGTCAGGCAACGGAGGAATGATCAGGTGACCAAGTGGTTTGTGCAACAGGACGAGGGGCAGGAAGACCTTGGGCCGCTGCGACCTAGCGAGTTACTGGAGATGGTTCGCGGAGGGAAGGTTACGTCCGAGTCCATGCTACGGAAAGACGATTCGAATTGGTTTTCAGCTTCGAATGTTGGAGGCCTCTTTGAAGCTGCGATGCGACCTACAATTCGCTATTTTTGTCCTCAATGCGAAACGGAGGTAACAGAACCACCTGTCAATTGCCATGAATGTGGTCGCGAAATCCAACGGGCACTCACACAGATCACTGAGAACACGATTCTAAATCCGGCAGATCAAACGGTTGTAGGTAATGCCGGTAACTCCGTCAAAAATTGGCTTAAAAAGAAGCGTATCGTCAAGAAGCGTGAGAACGAGTCAAATTGATCGATGCCGGATTTGAAGTCGCGTTGTTGTGTTGAAATGTGTTGAAAACTGTGTGCCGCATTGAAATAGCCTGTTGAGCACCATCCTTGACGGATGATTCTGAACAGGCTTTTTCGTCTTATGTTGGATGTTGCAAGCTGGGTGCGATCAACGGAGCTTGCTATGGGGTCCGCTAATAGCGGAATTCCGCTCCCAAGGTTCCGCCAGCCACGAAGAAGTCGCTTCCGGTTCGCACTTTACTGGTGTTGCCAATTTGCTTGCGGAATTGATCTGTTGCCGTGGCGACGCCACTCAACCACCACAATTCACCGCCTGCTCGGATGCTGATGCACTTAGTGACCTGGAAGCGAAGTCCACCCGCTAACTCGACCAGCCCCGAGACAGTGATCGTGTCATCATCGGCGAATAAGGTGGTATCGAGATTGTTGCGAAAATCAAAGTTCATATCTGCGAAGTTTGCGAAAACCCCTGCACGTGCTCGAAAGTCCGTGTAACCACGCCGACAGATTGGATAGAGCAGATCGATTCCAACTTGACCGCCAATAAGGTGGTTTTTGGTTTCACTGGTGAGTGAGCCGAGGACTGTCGGGGTGATTCCGCCTTCGGTATTCGCGTCTTCTGCCGCGTAACTATAGAGTTCCTGGTAATCAATGTATCGAATGCCGCATAGGCATCTTGCAACGTCGTAACCCACCATTGTTTTGTTGGCTTCGACAGACCAATATCGAGCCTCAAGACTCTGGCTCTGATCAGTGGAGTTAGAAAAGGCTGAAATATCATCGGGACCAAAAGGTGAGGCTGTGGTCAGGAATGTTCCTATTCCTCCGCCCGGGTTGCTCGCTGCCCCAGACTGTTTCCATTCTGCGACGCCAGTGAAAGACAATTCACATCCGTTGATGCAGTCAGGTACGCAGCCAATGGTAAGCCGGGGAATGCCCTCAAAGTCGTAACCATTCATCTCAAAGCTAGGGCTTGCTGAATAGTTTCCATCCTGTCGCTGCATGAAAAGCGTCTCAATCGATGCGTACCAAAAGGGTTCGCATGGAGCACACAGGTTGCCCAAGGGGTAAGCCGCACCACGCCCACCACGACAGTTGCCACGACAGCCATGCGTTTGGCAGGACTGGCATCCGACCTGAATGACATTGCTTTGTTCTGCTTGGCCTACAGAAGTCGTGACTGCAAAGTTGCTTGCGTCAACCACTTTGTAGTTTTCTGTTCCCAGCGTGATGACGCCATTGCCGGTGTTAGCTGTGTCAGAAGCTGTAGCTTGCGTCGGGGAAACCCCGACCAAGGCGGTTTGGCCCCACGCAGAATTGCACCCAGCAATCATTATCAAAATTGCGATGGTTTGGGTGCCGATGTACCAGACACCATTACCGTGTTCACCGGAAGCAACAAAGTTGCTCGGGAGATTCAAACGAATCCTCATGATCAAACCTCTTAAATCGATACGGCGTGATGCCGCGGTGTGGGTAACCAAAGTGGTTTCCCACGTGGAGACGGAAACGGACTGACTTATTTAACGGTTAGCTGATCTCGAACTGGAATCAGGCAAGATTTGCGTACCATGCGTAGTATCTTCTCGGCTGATTCCTGAGACTCACAGGTTCCAGTGACCCACAATTCGCCTCGTACAAGTTGAACTTTGGCTCGGCTTTGCGGGAACACTTTTTGGATGGACTGGTTCAGGAGCACGGTGGTGCTTTTGATGGAGTTGCCTTCGCTGGGAACAAATTCGTCAACATGTATCTCAAAAGCACGCATAAGAACTTCGTCGTCCTTACCGTTATTCTGAGCCCACACTACCAAGCGAGTCGTTCCGATTCCGGTACCAATCAACTTAAGTTGGTTCGGGCCCGAAGCGAACGCCTGGCAAACGCCTTTGTCACCCACTCGCATACCACGAACGGAACCCCCAAGTGTCAGTGAGCGTACTTGTGCTTGATTCATGTGAAGTTGGGTGAGCTTAACGTCAGGACCCAGAATCAAGCCCCTGTCTTTCAACTCGCTGGCAGTATCGAGACGCATTCCCTGTTGAAGATCAGGAGCCGGCGGCTGCGTTTTTGTAACGTCGATGACCATCTCGGGGACGGCTTGAACTTTGGGCGCGGTTTTCGATGCGATGGGGTTTTGTCGCGTGACTGTTCCGGGGATCGCTTGAACCGCAACAGGCGGGCGATATCTTTTTCGAAGAATCGTAGTTCCGGAAGGTTCGTCCGCATTGGATTTTGGTTCTTTTACCAACGGATTCTTCGCATTTGTCACAATGCTTGCGGGAGTTGCCGCATTCACATCCGCCGTTGGTTTCTTTGGTGTTGACGATGTTTTTTGTGGGGTGATTGTCGTCGCCGGCTTCGCCGTAGCCACGCCGGCAGATGCCGGTTTCGGTTCTACGGACTCGGGTAGAGCAATGGGAGCAACGACACCGCTGGCGATTGGGACTTGTTTCGCGTTCTTTTCGGTTTCAAGCACTGATTCCAAATTCACTGGGACTCTTGGCCGGTCCTTGCTGAGTTTGAACTTTTCTACCCGGACAACCTGGTTCATTTTCTCGGTTTCAGGTGGTTTCTGCTGTTCGGGTGCTGCGGTGTGATCGTTCCGTTGCCGGTTGAAAGGGTTCAGCAGTTCACTCTTGGAACCTGTGCTTGCAACCTCGGCATGCGGATTTTTCTTAGTACCAATCTTTGAAGAAACGCTTTCAACTTTCATGACAGATCGACCTGATTTGTCATTTGACTTAGGCGATGCGACAACATTCGAAATGCTGACTGGTGTCGGCAGGGTGAGTTTGTTGTCATCCGGTTCGGTCGTCGGATCGGGTTCTGCAACTGAGGTTGATGGAGCAACCGTGGATGCTGTTTTTTCCAACGGCTGGGCTTCGTCCATCGGTTTGGCTTTCTCGCCAAAGATTGAAAACGGCTTTGCAGGTTTGATGGCTCTTGCATTTTCGAGAACGGTTCTCGGCCTGAAATTCTTGACTGGCGCCACAGACAGTTTTTCGTGCTCGCCCGATGAAGATGGTCCAGCAGTCGACAAAATCGATTTTCCATTCGGAGTGATCTGTTTTGCATTGCTGGACGGCGTTGGCAATTGCTTCGGGCTTGAAATAGTCTTAGGTAGAGACGTGGGAGCAGGAAGACCCAAGCCGATACCGAGTTGGTTGGTTTCCGCCAAGATAGGCTTGGGTATCGTGTTTTTCCTGCTGGCAGATGTTGTAGGCTTTTGACGTTCAGTTGTGATGATGCTGCCATCCTCCCTGACTGTTACCTTCAGTGGTACCAGCGGTTTCCCAGGCTGAGCCTTTGTGGTATCCGGATCTGACAGGTTAATTGTCTCGTTCTGAGGCAGGGCTTCCTTGGAGGGAGCAATCTCTGTGCTGTCTGAAAGGGAGAAGAAGATGGGGGCAGCCTTTTCCTGGTTCAAAGCCGCAACGGCGGTCTGCGGATTCTGGCCGAGCATCGCGGCAATGGATGCGCCCTCGACACGTTTGTCAGCCGTTACTTTCTGCTTTGCCTTGGCAACCGAAGCCATGTTCGGACTTTGCTTCTCTGTTTTTGCGGTAGCTGTTGTCGGTGGGGTTGGAGATGGCTCGTCTGTCCCCCGTTGAATCGCGTCTGTCGTCACCTTCGCAGGCAGCAGCTTCGCATCGGTGGCTGTTGCTGGTATCGATGCTTTGGTCGGCTGTGTCACTGCAGTGCGAGGTTGCACTGATGTTGGTGGAACGACGGCGGTTTGTGGCTTGACCACTAAAAGTGGCTTTTTCGCTGGAGTTACCACGAGAATCGAAGCCTCGCCGGCACTGTTTCCTGGCTTGCTTCCTTTTTGGTTTAACGGCGGTGCGGAATGGGACACCGGTTGTACGGGTGCCAGCTTTGCTTCTACCAGGTCATTGTTTTGACGGTGAACAGACTGCAGGAGTGGATTGAGCTGCACTGTCGATACATGAGCTGGTTCAATGATCATGATCGGGTCGCGATCAGCAGGCTGAGTGATGCTCTGACCTGCACCAATCGGATTTAGCCCAATCGCGGCACCGATGGGGCTGAGTTGAGCAGAACGCCATGTCTGACCGACTGCTGCCTTGGTAGACTCGTTCTCGGAAGCAACATAAGGGTTGTTGCGGACTGCAGACGCCCTCGTGTCGGCGTTCGACGGCATTGTGTTTGTATTCAACGGAAGTGGAGGCAGAACTCCTAACCCACCGTTTTCGGGCTCTTGTGCCAGACACGGCGAGGCAGCCAAAATAAGCGTGAAAAGCCACTGGCGTTGGCTACGCTTTGCGCGATCGTTCTGTGCTTCTTGTGGGTCACGCATGCCGCATCCTTGCGTCCGTACGAATACGTTTGTAAACGCCGTGAAGGCGCAAAAGCTTTATTTGCGGCTCATGAGAGCCACCAAGCTGTAAAAGTGGTATCGGGTTCCGATTGGTGGGACATTAACGATTCTCGCGTTTCCTGAATGTGTAACGGTGGTCTGGACCGTCCCGCTTTACCTCTCCGATCGCTGGCGAGCCGCCTCAAATGCGATGATGGCGGCAGAGGCTGCGATGTTTAGGCTGTCAGCTTCACCTGTCATGGGGATCCGAATTCCATCGATTGGCGATGTGGCAGACGACTGCCAACGGTTCTTTAAGCCGCGAGCCTCACTACCCAGCACGATGGCCGTGGGGGACTTGAGTTCGCATTTCCAGAGGTTTTTAGATGATTCCACACGGGCGGCGAGTATCTTGACGGATTGCGAAACTAAGAAATCTCTGAACTCCACTTCAGTCGCATTGAACGAGGGTATTTGAAAAACAGTTCCCAAGCTGCTGCGAATCGAGTTTGGGTTGTACTGATCGACACAGTCACTCAGAAAAATGCAATCGACCCCGGCAGCGTCGGCAGATCGGAACACCGCCCCAATATTTCCCGGCTTTTCAATTTCATCTAGGACCAAAATTAAAGGGTTTTTTGGCAAAGACAGGCACTTTAGGGAAGCACTGGGCCTGATGAATTCCGCAACAACACCCCTCGCAGACTGCCCGTAACTGATCTTTTCCATCAGTGAGTCAGCCACCCAATTCAGCTTTTGTTGGTCTTGGGCAAAGGCCATTACCGGTTGGGTTGAGTCTCTAAATTCATCGTTTTTCCCGTAAATGAGCGATTCGGGGACATAAATCCCACATAATTCCATACCCGCTCGAATGGCCTGAGATGTTTCACGCCATCCGTCAACGAGCACACGATTTGCTTTTCGCCGAGAACGATTGTCCCGCATCCGGATCAAGTGACGTAGGGTTGGGTTGGCAGAACTTCGAAAAATGACAGGCTTAGACTCGCTCATCCATTCACTCTATGATTTCGAACCAGACGGTTTGGGTAGGCCAACGCTGACATGGCCTGCGTGGAGCAATTAATCGGATATTGGACCGTCAGCAAAATGATTTCATTATGAATGATGTGCTTCGATGTGAACCGGTTCTGAACCGGCGAGATGAAAAAGCGTTCCTGAAATTGGAGCGGGACTTATATCAGAACGACGACTGCTGGGTTCCACCCCTGTGGGGAGTTCGTCGTGAAATGGTGGGTTTTAAACCTCACCCGTTCTATGATCAGGCCGACAGGCAAGCATTTCTTGTCCGTCGTGGGAACCGGGTTGTCGGACGTTTGCTTGCTATTGTCAATCATGAGCATAATCGTCGCTATCGAGAGAAACGGGGTTTCTTCGGCTTTTATGAGTGTGCGGACGACATTGACGCCAGTAATGAGCTGTTTTCAACCGCGTCCCAGTGGCTTCGAAACCAGGGAATGACAGATGTCAGAGGACCGGTAAATCCAAGCCTGAATTATGAGTGTGGCTTGCTTGTGGAGGGGTTTGATACTCCGCCTACGTACATGATTCCCCACAATCATCCCTACTATGCGCGCCTGATCGAGGGTTATGGCTTCACCAAAGTGCAGGATCTTTACAGCTACGATGCCCATATCGACATATTGAATGACCTTGATCCGAAATTGATGTTCGTTGTTGATGAGGCAACCCGTCGATTCAAGGTAAATTGCCGGCCAATTGATCGAAGTAATTTTACCGCTGACGTAAGATCTTTTCTCGAAATCTACAATTTGTCGCTTCAGCAAACGTGGGGTTACGTCCCCATGAGTGAGGCGGAGATCGACCATCAGGGCAAAGGTCTAAAACATCTCATTGTCCCCGAGTTAACCAGTATCGCAGAAATTGACGGGAAGCCTGTCGGGGCTGGTTTCGGGCTCCTGGACTTCAATCAGCTCATCAAAAAAATCAACGGGCGCTTATTCCCGTTCGGCTGGTATCACATCAAGACGAAAAAGCATTCGATTGATCGGGTTCGTATGATCAGCACGAATGTGCTGCCTGAGTATCAGAAATGGGGTCTGGGGCTTGTTACACTGGCGCGAGTCTTGCCAGATGCCATTGCTTTTGGGATCCAGATTGGGGAGTTTTCGTGGGTGTTGGAGAGTAATCAGCTTTCTCGGGGCACGATTGAGCGAGGCGGGGCCACCAAGACTAAGGTGCATCGCCTGTACGATCGGTCGCTGCTAGACGATTGATAGCACTATCGTCATGATTTGTGGTGGATTACCTATCCAATCGTGCGTTCGCAAATCATACTTTGGGTTTTACCCCGTCACTTCTTCGCTCCATCCTCACAATGCCCCGCAGCAACGTTGTTATAACCGGATTGGGAGTGGTGTCTTCTATAGGCATCGGTGGCGATGCATTCTTTGAAGGATTATTGCAGAGGCGTTCTGGGATCACTTCACTGGCCAACCGTACTGATGGTTGTGCTGTGCCGTCGTCCTCGGATTTGTTAACGGGTCATTGGATCGGTGGACCTGTCGTCGATTTTGAGCCCAAGCAGTTTGTGCGTCCGCGTAAGTCGTTGAAAGTGATGTGCCGGGAGATACAGACAGCGTTTGCAGCCTCCCATTTGGCAATTGAGCAGTCAGGCCTGAATGCTCAGCTACCATTGAGCGATACCGGCAGTCTGAAGCCGGCCGATGTGGGAACGGTCTTTGGCAGTGAGATGTTTTACGGCTCGCCTGTCGAGATGGAGGATGCCATTAAGGCGAGTGTGACCGAGGATGGGAAATTTGACCCCGCCATGTTCGGTGGTGCTGCAATGAAAAAGGTCACCCCTTTATGGATGTTGAAGCATCTACCCAACATGCCAGCTTGTCATGTTGGTATCTCGATGAACGCCCATGGGCCAAACAATACGCTGGTGCAAGGTGACGTATCGGGCATGGCAGCAGTGGTCGAGTCTATTTCCTGTCTTGAGCGTGGCGCCGCTAAGGTGATGATCGCGGGCGCAACTGGCACTCGCATCAACACAACACGCATGAACTATCGAGCTGATTTGCCTCTGGCTGCTGTTGCAGATCCAGTGGAGCTAAGTTCGCGACCGCATGACCCTGAGTCGCAGGGAGTCGTTGGCGGTGAGGCCGCGGCTGCACTTGTTCTTGAACTTCGCGAGGACGCAGAGAAACGGGAGACAGTCGTTTTGGCAAGGATTGCTTCCTACGCATCATGCTTCATCGCATCGGGTGGAATGCGAGCAGGCCGGAGGTCATCCAACTCAGATCCACAACTCAGGGGCTCAGCAGAGGCAATGAAGCGTTCGATGGTCACCGCTCTGGCGGATGCAGGGATCGAAGCTTCGCAGGTCGGTTTGGTGGTTTCGCACGGGATGGGGGATCCTGTCATTGATTTGGCCGAACGTACGGCACTCGAAGAGGTGGTTCCCGACGCTCCTGTTGTTGCTACGATCGCATCGCTGGGGCACAGTGGCGCGGCTAGTGGAATGGTCGATCTTGTTGCGGGAACTCTGGCATTGGTGAAACGCCAAGTACCGCCAACAGTGCAGCTGAAAGCAACAAACGCACAAGTAGGATTTCGTGACGCGCCCAAAGCAATGTCATCAAATCACGTTCTCTGCCTGTCGCACACATCCGAAGGGAATGCGATCGCGATGGTGCTTGAGTCACCGTGACGCTGTCTCAGAAGCTTGGCATGAGCTGTTCCTTACATTCTGATGGTTTTTGCAGAACGCGTGCCTTTCCTGGACGCCAATTGTGCACTCGGTTTGCTGTGTATGGCCGCGAAGAGAGAGTTTTTCGGTTTTTCGCGTAACCTTCGCAGTGGGTCTGGTAACTCCTTACACTCGGAGATTCCGCGAGCGATATTACATGAGCGATACAGAGCAGACCGAAATTTTTGTCCAGCAGTTGACTGAGTGTCAGGGAAGGCTGTTTGGATATGCCTACTCGATGCTTGGTGAGCATTCAAGAGCGATGGACGTGGTGCAGGAGACGAATCTCGTCCTGTGGCGCAAGAAGGCTGAGTTTCGTGAGGGGGCTCCCTTCATGCCGTGGGCATTGGCAATCGCCAGATTTCAAGTTTTGGCGCACGTGCGCGACCAAGGTCGAGATAAGTGCTTGTTGGATACGGAGTTGGTTGCGGCGTTATCGGACGAGACAGAACGGCAGGTTGATCAACTTGAAACGATGCGACTTGCTTTGCGTAGGGGCATGAGCGATTTGCCGCGTGAGAAGATGGAGTTGCTGCAGTTGCGTTATTATCGTGCTATGCCGATTGCCGAGATTGCAAAGTCGGTGGGACGCAAAGCAGATGCAGTGAAAGTTGCATTGCTCCGATTGCGCCGTGGGCTTGCTGATTGTATGCACCGTCGAATGCAGGAGACTTGAAGTTGGCATCACCGGAAATTGATGAATTTGAGCGTCTGCTTTTTGACTGGGAAGACGGAACCCTTGATGCAACGGGAACCACGAAGCTTCAAGACTTGTTGCGGACAAGTCCCGAGGTGCGGAAACTATACGTCCAGAGGCAGATGTTCGGCGCGATTTTACAGTTGGATGGTGACGCTGGAATCGCTTCGTCCACCGCTGAACACGGAGGAAACGAAGCTGAACCCTTCGCTTTGAGTCAGGCAGACATGCTGCTACCAGCCGGAGCTGACAAGGACACAGCTGATGTTTCTGGGGTCTTGAAGGATTTGGCAGACTCAGGTGAGGTGACGCCTCGTCGTTATGCGAGTGTTTTGCTTGTCATTGCCGCCTCGATTCTGTTTTGCATTGTGCTGGGGCGCTGGTTGCTTGTTGAGTCGCGTTTGCAATCTGCAGAGCAGGGGCAGCCTGCAGTAATTAAAGCATTGCCAGAAAAACAGGAAGCCACCTCGGCTGGAATCGCTCTAGTAACTCGGTTGGTTGATGTTACATGGAAAGAATCAGAGAAGCATTTGACAGTCGGCGATGCTTTGTCTGCTGGTGTCGTCGGATTGGAGAGTGGTGTCGCCCAAATCGAGTTCTTCTGTGGAGCAACGGTGATCCTTGAAGGTCCTGCAAGATTGGTCCTGGAATCATCGACGGTTGCACACTTGGAGTCGGGGCGGCTGCGGGCACAGGTGCCACCAGCTGCTAGAGGATTTCAGATACATGCTGATGATCTACGAGTCGTGGATCTGGGAACTGAGTTCGGCGTTGCGGTCAGTGAAGGTGAGGCTGACGTGCAAGTCTTCGATGGTGAAGTGGAGTTGCATCAGCCAAACGGCGAACAACGTCTTGTGACTGCGGGCAACGCGATCACTCATGCCGCCAGCGGGGTGGTTGAACCTGCAGAGCTGACGCCGGATGAGTTCCTCGGGCTTGAAGCGCTCGATGATCGTGTTCGAAATCAGAAAGAGGGTCGATATCAGCGTTGGCTGGACCATTCCATGAAACTGCGGAAAGATCCTCGCATCATTACCTATTATTCAATGGAACAGGATCGCTACTGGAAGCGGAAAATTGCGAGTTCGGTAGTCCCGGAGAACCGAGATCTCGATGGTGCCATTGTTGGTGCTAAGCGTGTCGCTGGACGCTGGCCACAAAAAAGCGGAATCGAGTTCAAAAGACCTGGTGATCGGGTGCGTGTGAATATTCCTGGGCAATTTGGATCGCTCACTTTTGCCTGCTGGGTCAAAATTGATAGTCTTGATCGTTGGTACAACTCGCTCTTTCTTACCGATAGTTACCAGCGAGGTGAGCCACACTGGCAAATACTGGATACGGGCCAGTTGTTTTTTTCTGTCCGTTTGGGAGGGGGGCCAGGTAAGGGTCACCACAAAGTGCTTTCACCACCGTTCTGGGACGCTTCCCTCAGCGGGCGATGGTTGCATCTTGCCACGACCTACGATGTTGCAACAAAAACCACCACTCACTTTCTCAACGGCGAGAAACTGAATGAAGAGCGGATACCAGATGAGTTGTTTGTCCACCAAACTTGCGTGGGCAAGGCAACCATTGGAAATTGGTCATCGCCGACTCGACCTGAGGCTGATTTTGCGATCCGCAACCTCAATGGCAGCATGGATGAATTTGTGCTCTTTCAGGCCGCACTGAAACCTGAGGAAATCCGTGACCTATTCGTCCAAGGCAAACCCTGATTTGCGTCGGGATAACCCATCCGTTAATGTCCAGAACTTTACTGCATTGTCCTTAAAAATAAAATGCTTCAAATGAGACCGAACTGGTGTTCTAAGGTGGTTGCCGCATTGATCTGGTGTCATTGCGTTTGTTTTCTAGGTGAAAGACAGACCCAAGCCCAGACCGAAGAACCTTCACCAGCAAAGACACAGGTGAGTAATGAGGAACATGAGCTTGATCAGAAACGTGATGCTACTGATATGCAAAAGCACTTTACCTTGAAAGTGTTGCCGTTGTTGAAGTCCAAGTGCTTGGGCTGTCACGGTGCGGTAGAGGACGACATCAAGGGAGAATTTGATGTGCGTACACGTGCTGGTTTATTGGCAGGAGGCGAGTCGGGGGAGCCTGGCGTGATGCCAGGTGATTTGGACGGCAGTACTTTGATTCAGGCTGTCAGATGGGATGGCTTGGAAATGCCACCGAAAGAAAATGACCGATTGACCGCTGAGCAGCTCACTGTTGTTGAGCGTTGGGTTGCGGCTGGTGCGCCATGGCCGGATGAAAAGGTGCAGCAGCAGATACTCATAGCAGAACAGCGTGTCCCTGAAAATGATGAAGGTGTGTTGATCAAAACCAGTGGTGGGCTCTCCGACACTTGGACTTATCGTCGTTATGAGAAAAGTGATGTTTGGGCGTTTCAGCCACTTCGTGAAACGTTTGATTTCGATTCGGTTGATGGTTTCGTCAATGCTCGTTTAAGCGATGCCAAGCTCGCGCCCGCACCACAGGCGGAGCCGCATGATCTGATTCGACGTGTGACGCTTGATTTGACAGGATTGCCACCGACAGTGGTGCAAGTCAATCGTTTCATGAGAGAGTGGAAAGTGGATCCCGAGATCGCATGGGGCGATTTGGTTGATCGGCTGTTGGCGAGCCCTCAGTATGGGGAACGGTGGGCACAGCATTGGCTGGACGTCGTTCGCTATGCCGACACTGCAGGTTTCTCGAATGACTATGAGCGATCTAACGCGTGGCGATATCGCGATTATGTCATTCGTTCGTTCAATCAAGATAAGCCGTTCGCAGAGTTCGTACTGCAGCAGATTGCAGGCGACGAATACCGACGAGGGGATACGGAATCGATCATCGCGACGAGTTTTCTGCGGATGGGACCGTGGGGAACAGCCATGATTCCGCAGGATGAGGCACGGCAACTTTATCGAGATGATGTGGTGCACAGTATCGGACAGTCGTTTCTTTCGATTCCCATGCGGTGTTGTAAGTGCCATGACCACAAGTTTGATCCAATTCCAACCCGTGATTATTACCGATTCTATGCTGCTTTGGCCGGGACCCAGCCAGCAGAGATGTCAGCAGCGTTTCTGCCAGAAGAGAACACTGCAGGATTTCGGGATGGGCAAAAGCTGGTTGATCGGCTGCATGCATTTGCCGATGGAAAGCGTCAGGCACTGGTCGACAAGCAGGAGGCAGCGGCAAAAGCTTGGTACAAGGAGCACGACCTGCCTTACAAGGGGGTGAATGCGAGAAGAAAAGATCCAGAGGATCAAAAGCCACCTCGTCACGTTGGTTTGAGCGAGATGGAAAAAGGTCGGCTCAAGGTCCGAGAGCAAGACGTATGGATTTGGGAGCGTCGTAAAGAAAGGTACCAACCCATGGTTCAAACGGTTTTCAATGGTCCCGATCAAAATCAGAATGGAAGAAAGTTGCGGAAGCCTGAAAAATGGAATACTCGATGGAAGCCGACCACTACTATCTTCACTGGTGGAGATCATCAGGTTGCGGGAGATCCGGTGTTACCTGGGGTGCTAAGTGCATGCGGGCTTCCGGTGCGAGACGGAACTGATCAGGATCCGTTCGCCATTGACGACGCAATTGAGGGACGCCGCCTGGCTCTTGCAAAATGGATTGCAGATGAGAAGAACCCCCTGTCGACACGCTCATTCGTAAACAGGATCTGGCAACATCATTTCGGCGCAGGAATTGTCGGAACAGCAAATAACTTTGGGGCAAAGGGAGATCAGCCAACTCATCCTGAGTTACTTGATTGGCTTACAAGGCAATTTCTTGCCAATGGTGGTCGCTCAAAACCATTGCACCGATTGATTGTGATGTCTCAGACCTATCGGCGATCTACTACGTACCCGGACCCTCAAAAGTTGAGAGCTGTTGATCCAACCGGGCAGTTGTTGGCAAGTTTTAGGCCCCGACGTTTAACCGCTGAGGAATTGCGAGATGCAATTTTGTTGGTGACAGGGGAACTGAATCCTGAAATGGGGGGCGTGCCAATCATGCCTGAAATCAATCTTGAGGTTGCGTTGGAACCCAGGATGATTCAGTTTTCAATCGCACCAGCTTATCAGCCCTCGCGGACCCCCCAGGAACGTAATCGACGCTCGATTTATGCTTATCGTGTACGAGGACAGGCCGATCCTTTCATGGAGGTCATGAACCTGCCTAATCCTAATGAATCTTGTGAGGTGCGTGATGTGGCTGCAGTGTCACCTCAAGCATTTACACTGATGAACAGTGATGTGATGACTGACCGGTCGATCGCACTCGCACAACGCTTGCAGGCTCAACATTCGGGAACGAAGTTGCAAATCATGAATGCTTTCGAACTTGCTTATGGGCGGCAGCCGCATCCGCAGGAACTGAAGTCGCTAACCGATTATGTAGAGGACATGGTGATATACCATCGGCAGCATGAACCTGAGGCTACGGTTTACCCGAGAAGTGTGACTCGTTCGCTCGTCGAAGAGTTTACGGGGGAAACGTTCACGTTTGATGAGATATTGCCTGTGTTCGAAGATTATGTGCCGGACACGAAGTCGGCCAGTGTTTCAGCTGAAGTCCGGGCCTTGGCTGATCTTGCGATGTTATTGTTCAATTCGAACGAGTTTGTTTACGTTTACTGAATTTTGCCAGACTTTCCTCGCGATGCGAAGCATGTGCTTAATGGATCATTCCAGCCGTCGAGATTTTTTGTATGGATTAGGTGCCTCTTTGGGAGCGGTGGCTCTCACAGATCTGCTCGATCAGGAGGTGCGTGCGGAGTCACCTGCAGGACCACTCGCTCCCAAGCCGCCAATGCACCCTGCGCGGGCAAAAGCCGTGATCATGCTGTTCATGGAAGGTGGCCCCAGCCACATTGATACGTTTGATCCTAAGCCCGAATTGAGCAGGTTGAATGTGACCGAGTCCAAGCGGACGTCGGGACTCGCAACAGGTAAAAGGTTTTATGTGGGAAGCCCCTTTGAAAGTCGGAAAGTGGGCGAGGCGGGAATCGATATGTGTGATCAGTTCGTTCACTTGGCAAACAAAGAAGTTGCCGATGAACTTTGCGTCTACCGTGGTTGTCAGGCAGAGTCGCTAAACCATCCAGAAGCGTTGCTGCATATGAATACAGGAAGTCGCTTGGGGGAGGATCCATCCGTTGGTTCGTGGGTTGGCTACGGTCTGGGCAGTGAGAATCAGAATCTTCCTGGTTACGTTGTGATGACTGAGTTGGCGCTTCCGCAAGCAGGTTCAACCAATTGGTCGAATGGGTTTTTACCTGCGTATTACCAAGGTACGAGGCTGAGGAGTAAAGGTGCTCCTATTCTGGATCTGCAGCCACCTTCCTTTAGAACTCGCGATCATCAGCGAAGAGCGCTGGATGAATTAGCTAAGCTCAATGCCGCTCATCTTGAACATCATCAGCAGCATGATGTTCTGGCCGCCAGAATGGAAAGTTACGAACTAGCGTATCGGATGCAGACGGCTGTTCCAGATATCGTGGATCTGAAAACCGAGACAACGCAGACACGGCAAATGTATGGACTGGATAACCCTGTCACTGAGCCCTTTGGGCGTCAGTGCTTGATGGCTCGAAAACTTGTTGAAAAAGGTGTGCGGTTTGTGCAGATCTTTTCAGGCGGTTGGGACAGTCATGATTATTTGAAACGCGGCCACTCGTCCCGTATCGCAAGTGTTGATAAGCCAATTGCAGCGTTGATTCAGGACCTGAAGAGATGCGGCTTGTTGGAGGACACGTTGGTCGTCTGGACAGGTGAGTTTGGCCGCACGCCCGACAATAATTATCGTGGTGGTGTTACTTCACTCGGGCGGGGGCATAACGCGGATGCAATGAATATGTGGATGGCGGGTGGTGGAACTAAAAGAGGAACCATCGTCGGTGCCACTGATGAAATTGGTGCCGAAGCCGTTGAGTGTGTTCATCCCATTCGTGATTTGCATGTGACCTTGTTGCATTTGTTGGGACTCAGTGATAGCAAACTGACCTACTTTCATGGTGGCCGCTACAAGCAGTTATCACAATTTGGTGGTGAAGTAATCCATGAGCTGATCGCCTGACGACGTCGCCACGCTTCATGCCCTTGCGGGAGAGTGAACTTCGGAGCTTCTGTCTGAATCCGAGCCGTCAATCATATTTCTGTGCGGCTGACGCTCTTGCGATTTGGAGGTCTCTGTGCTGACTTTTTAGTGGGCAAAATGGGCGATCTGCTGGTTGCCGGTGCTGCCGCTAAGTGCAAGCAGCCTCTCAGTTCGCCACGCTACACCAACAACTCTGAGCCACGTCAGTGCCGTCGTTGAATTTCGGCGTTTCCACTCTGGTTTGCTGGAGTGGGGTGAGCCCGTAATTCGCAAGAGCGTGTCTTTTTTTGGGTTGACCGACCTCAGAACCTTGCCCCACTATCTGACTTGACCACAACTCACATTATCCGCCCCGCCACCACAGCAAGACACCCGAATCATTGAAGCTTTGACCCGTCACCAGCCTGCTCTGGAGGCGTTCTGCCATGTTAATCTCGCAAATCACAAGGACTCGAGTGAGGTGTTGCAGGAGGTTTGCTAGAAGGCAGCGGACTGGGACCCGGTTACGGAATTTTTATCATGGGCGTTCACAGTAACGCGTTTCACACTCCTTTCGCATTACCGCGACTGCTAATTTTCGTTTGTGAGTGTCAGGACAATCTTACCACTCAGGTTCCCTTCGTTGCGAAGTGTGGCGGCTTCCTGTTGGCGGTGTGCTTCGGCAGCCTGGCTCAGTGGCAGTTGAAGCGAGATGTTGGGTTGCAGTTTACCGTTTGCCATCCATCGATTGATTTCTTCGGCGGCAGTTTTCATTTCAAGTACCGTTGCCTTGAACATGACAAAACCATGTAAAGAGCATTCCTTGACGTAAAAAGGCCCAACGGGGAACACTGGCTTGGCGTCCCGGCCTGCCATTAGAACCATGCGACCACGGGGTGCAAGCAATTCAATAGCTTGGTCAAAGTTCGGTTCTCGGCGCGTTTCCCAAAATACGTTGACCCCTTTAGGTGCCGCCTGAAGAACAGAATCTTCGATTGCGGTTTGGTTGTAAGCGATTGCTACGTCCGCTCCCAGTTCCAGCAGTCGACGATGCTTCTCCGGAGATCCTGCCGTTGCCAGTACTGTTGCACCGTACGCTTTGGCCATCTGGACGACCATCGATCCCACACCTCCGGTGCCTCCAATGCATAGCACGATTTCACCAGCTTGCAGCCTCGCTTCGCGAAATAGACCCAAGTGAGCGGTCATGCCGACCAAGGCACAAGATGCTGCAGTTTCGAAACTGACTTCATCAGGAAGATGGTAACACCAGTCCTCATCAACACAGATGAGTTCAGCGAAGGTTCCTTGGCGGCCCTGTAAACCCTGATTTGTACACCAGACGCGATCTCCAATCTTGAAGTTCTGTGTATCTTCTCCAACCGACTCAATGATGCCCGCTGCATCACACCCAATGATGTAGCGGTCGTTGATTTCAGAGGCTACAGCGCCGCTGCGGATGTAAGTATCGATTGGGTTCACAGAAACCGCGTGCACGCGAATACGAACTTTTCCCGAGCTTGGCGATTCTGCTGGGATCTCACCAATTTGGATTACATCTGAAGGACCCGTTTTTTCAATATAAGCTGCTTTCATGGTGAAGACGCTTCTGTAACCTTTCAAGTCCTTGCGGCGATCGAAATAGAGTTGTGTATCTCAAGCAAAAAGTTGAGACAGTGCTGAGAACGGGCTGCTGTTAACCGCTAGCTGGACACTAGCAGGTGGGCTTGCTGTGAGGCTCTGCTTTTAGCGAGGTGTTCGACTTGGCCTTGACATTTCACGCAGGAAATTCTCGGGAGACAAGAGATCAATTCGATTTCTGCGTTCCGATGGGAGTTTGTTGTAGCGTTCTTCAAGGCTCAAGTTGTCTTCGAAACGTTGCATGTATTTCCTTCTTAACGCTTCTTCACACCAGACACGCAGTGTTACCAGTTCTGTCAGTGGATTACCCATGGAAACGACACCAAGCATTTCAAGAGCACTGTCTGGCAACGGAAGTTTGATCGTGTCCAGTTCTTCTCGACTAAGAGGGGATGGCCGCTCTAGGCGAGAGAAGAATTGCGATGAGGGTAAGGTGCGTTTTGAATCACCTGCAGTGGGGCGTTTGGGACTCTCTGTTTTGCTCTGCTCAGTTATGGTTGGGCTTTTTGAGCGTGAGGCACCAATCACCATGGTTGCAATGGTTGCCTGCTTGGCGTCCTCCGCAGTTCGGAACACATTCGTGAGGGAGCGTAGGTCGTCATAATAGGCCTTTGTGACAGCATCACCCTTGTCGAGTCTTTCTTGAAGAATGACTCCAAGTGAAAAGTTGATCCAATCGGTGGTCTCATCATCCAGTCGCATGCTCGAGCGTCTTGATATAGTGAAGTAAGTGCGGTCGATCGCTTGTTTGATTGCCGCCCGGCGCTTTGCCGGGTCACTTGATTCGATCTGGTCACGTAATTCTGTCGGTAAAGTTTGTCGCCAGATTGCATAAACCTGCATGGTTTCGAGCAAGAGCTCTGCATCGGGTTGTGCAGCAATACTTGCAGCTGTCTGACGTATTCGGCTTTGGGCTGATTGATTGAGACGGTTGAATTGGTCCCAGCGTGAATTGAGCTGATCCATCTGCTCAAGTGTCATTGCCTTCAAGGCGACTTCTCGCTCTGCGGCGGGGGCTTCGGTCAGTTGATCGACGGCGTTATCAACGTTGATGTCTCCTATCTCTTTGGAGGCGGAGATCATTTGTGCCCAATTTTTATCAGCCGATAGCTGCCGCATTAATTTGAGATCACCGCCATAGTTGTAGGCGCTCAAGTTCCCGGCCAGGGCCAAGTCTTCGAGTTCCTGCTGATACGCATTGGATCTTAATGTGCTTTGAGCGAAGTAAGCTGCTAGGCCAGTGATGCTGCAGAGCACTAGCAGAACGACTGGCAGTTGCCACTGTTTTCGGTTGTTTTCAATGACTGGCTGGTCTTTGAGTATGTCGGCAACAACCAGTTCAAGAGTGGATTCAACCAGTTTCATGCTAGGTGACGAGCCAGGCAGGTCTTCAAGCAAGTCCCAGCCTGTTTGCAGTTGTTGAAGCCGTGATCTCAACTTCTCATTTTTCAGTAGGCGATTTTCAAGATCAGATTGCTCCTGTCGTTGAAGCTCACCATCGAGATAGGCGACCAGCAATTCATCATCAGGATCAAGAGGAGCATTGTCAGAAATAGTTGATGCGCTCATCACCTTTCCTCCTGTGCGCGTTCAAAGTCTACTTTTTCAATCTCGCTATTGATTAGTCCGGAGTCGATATATGGTTGCAGCAATTCTTTTAAATTGACTCGTGCACGACTCAATAATGATTTGACTGCCTTGGTTGTCAGATCCATGGTTTCCGCTATTTCCAAATAGCTCATGTTTTCGAAACGCGAAAGCATAAGTGCCATACGTTGTCGCTCACTCAGGGCCGAAACTGCAGCGCGAACCACGCTGGCTCTTTCGTCACCTTCAACCATTCTTGTAGGCATCATTCCGCTTGATTCGAGGGCGGTTGCTGCCAGCAATTGAGGCCCGCTCGGTGAGTCTTCGGCTCTGGGGGCGTCCACTTCACTGACTTCTTTTCTTCGTCCCAGAGATCTGGCGGCATTGCGAGCAACGTTACCTGCTATCGTGAATAGCCATGTTGAGAATTTTGCACCTGGCTCATAGGTTTTTCTGGCCCGAAAAACTCTCATGAAGGTTTCCTGAGCAAGATCCTCTGCCAAATCATGACGTGGGCCAATGGTGTGCATTAATCTGACTAACCTGCCCTCGTAACGCTGCATCAGCTCAGCAAAGGCACTTGCGTCATCATCACGAACGCGCAGCATTAGACGCACGTCCGGATCGGACTGCTGGTAACGTAATGCGGTCGATTCACTGACAGCCAAATGAATGATTTCGGCTAAAGGTTGAGCGGAACGGATCAGGCTTAGTCTACTCGTTACCAACCACTTGCGTGACCATAGGTTTCGGTGCGATTTGCATCACGTCCTAAATGCTTGGAAATCAGGCTAGGATGCCGTGAATTACGTGCCCAATGTCCTGTTCAAGCCTTTGGTGACCCGCGGCGTGAAGCCGATGGGAATGTAAACCCAATTGATGCAGCAGCGTAGCGTGGACATCGGTCACATAGTGAGGTGCTTCCACCGCATGGAAGCCTATCTCATCGGTACTGCCGTGAGCTATTCCACCTTGAATGCCGCCTCCCGCCATCCATACGCTGAATCCATGGGGGTGGTGGTCGCGACCATTGGAACTCTGTGATCCCGGGGTTCTTCCAAACTCGGTTGCGAATACGACCAACGTCTCATCAAGCATTCCACGTTGTTTCAGGTCCTGCAACAGGCCGGCGATTGGGCGGTCGACTTGCATTGCAAGTTCGGCGTGTTTTGCTTTCAGGTTGGAGTGTTGGTCCCACGCACCAGCCGCTCCGTCACCATGCATGATCTGAATGAAACGCACCCCATTTTCTGCGAAACGTCGCGCAGCCAATAATTGCTCGCCGAATGGGCGCGTCTCCTTCTGGTCCAAGCCGTACATCTTGCGGGTTGGGGCTGTCTCTCGATCGAACCGGATGATATCTGGAACTGCTGTTTGCATTCGAAACGCCAGTTCATAGGATTTGATTCGGGCATCTAATGCAGGGTCGCCAGGATAATCACGGCTGCTGATTTTGTTCAGTTTATTGACTAATCCAAAACCGAGTTGCTGCTCTGCCCGACTGACATCTCCTTCGGGTTGGGCGAATTCCAGAGGATTTTTTGGATCGACTTTCAGTTTCACTGCGTCGTAGGCTGGGCCAAGGTAATGGCCATCGCTTCGATCAAAAAAACGGGGGCCCATGCTAATGAATTGCGGCAGGTTTTCATTGAGAGACCCCAGTCCGTAGTTGACCCATGCACCGATCGTTGGAACCCTGGGATCCAACATGTGTCGGCCGGAATGAAATTGTACCTGCGCGCCATGATTGTCATCCGTGGTCCACATTGACCGGATCACCGCAATGTCATCTATTCGAGAGCCAATATGGGGGAACCAGTTGCTGACCTCGATTCCGCTTTGGCCGTGCTTTTTGAAACCAACTTGGAGGGGATAAATCTTGTTCCGTTGTTGGCCGTTTGCATCGTTCACCACGACAACACGCACTTTTTTCAGTTTCTCAGGTGATTGCACGTCCGCGAAGGGCGTCTCGGAAATGCTCTTTCCTGCATGCTTTGTCAAAGCTGGTTTAGGATCGAAACTCTCCATATGGCTGACGCCGCCCCGCATGAAGAGCCAAATTACATTCTTTGCGCGGGGTGCAAAGTGAGGTTGGCCGTCCGGCTCTGAATTGCTCAGTGCTGCACTGGCCGTTTGGTCCTTGGCAAGTAGTGCTTGCAGAGCTATTCCACCCAATCCTGTAGTGGATCGCAAGAAAGTGCGCCGACGCTGCAGGTCGGTATGCATTTCGGTTTGCGTGTGGGTGGTTCTCATGTGCGGGATGCTTAAAGTTGTTGGACAAGAAATTTCGTATTCAGGAGAAAACCTTAGCGAATGGTAATGAAGTCGTTGTGGTTAAGTATTGCCTGCACAAACCGAGCGCGTATTTGAGCAGAGTTCGATACCTGCTTTAGTTTTCCCATTTGTACAAAGTACTTCTGGCATGCGTTTGTCTCCAAGTCTGAGGGTGGACGCGCTAGAATCAATGCAAAGGTGGCTTCGATGAATTCAGACGTCGTGTGTGGCTTGATTTGTTGGTGCAGTCTGTTGGCGATTTCATTTGACATCTCGATCGATAGGCGACTGTTGGAAAGTGCCAGTGCCTGTTGCGGAACAATGCTCTCCGATCGGCGGTAGCATTGCAGGATGTCAGCATTATCGAACGTCTCCAAGAAACTACTTTTCTGGTCGCGTGAGTGCTTGAAGTAAATGCTGCGGCGCCGTGCTTCTGAACTAGGATTGATCGATGCTCCACCCATCGTGGAATCTAACGCACCGGCTAAGAATAAAACGCTGTCTCGGATGACCTGTGACTCCATTCGACGTGAGTTCATTTTCCAAAGAAACTGGTTGTTCGGATCTTTGGTCAGGTTGTCAGGAGATACCGTTGCAGTTGAGGCACTTAAAGCATAGGTCTGTGACGAGACTATCAGGCGGTGCAGGTGTCGGAAGCTCCAGCCAGAATGCATGAATTCAGCAGCCAGCAGGTCGAGCAGATCCTTGTGAATTGGTTCTGATGAACGGAGCCCAAAGTCAAAGGTTGAGTCGACGAGAGGCTGACCAAAATGTCGCATCCAGACATGGTTGACCGCAACTCTTGCTGTTAGTGGATTCTGATCTGCAGTGATCCACTTCGCAAATGCGAGTCGCCTACCCGTGCTGATGGGTGAGTAAGTCGCAGGGTAATTTTCTTCCTTGTCGGCAGGTGATTCAAGTGCCTTGAGCGAACCTTTGATCGGGGTGAAATGGATGGGTGATTCTTTCAGCTCGGCGAGGTGTTTTTGCGCTTGTTCGATCTTCTTGTTGATCGAGGCAAGTTCACTTGGGATCGATGCATTCACTGCCGCATCGTGTTTGAGTAACGCGAGTTTCCACTCTGCCTGCCGTTGCCCTGCGGTCTCTGCAAGAATTTGAAGTTCGGTCGGAGAACGCTTTTGCAGTTGATCCGCCTCGGTCGAATGAAGCATGGCTTTAAGCATCTTCTGGCGAGCGAGCGTTGCCTCGTAGTGGGAATCAGCAATCTTGACCGCTTGCTCAGCTTCATTGAGTGTTGTGATAGCCTTGGTATCTGCTTGTGTTAGCGTGGTACCTTTGTCTAAGTTTTTAATTTGGATTGAATCGAAATCAACAGTCGCATCAAATCCAGAAAGACTAATGAAGCCATTGCGTCTGTTCGGATACCGATAAGCAAGCATGAACTCACCATCGACCCAGATATTCACCAATGTGCCTCGGATTGCGAAACGAAGTTCATGGCGTTGCCCAACGCTGAGTGCAAGGGCTTTTCGTCCCTCTGTGGGATACACCGACTTTTTGTCACGCTCATAGGCAGCTTGCACTTTTGGGCCGGGAGCATGGGCGCTCGTGTAGACGAAGTTTGCGTACCCTGGGTCATCAGATTGGTCAAAGCGGATGGTGACTGATTTGTAAGTACTGCCGCCGGTTGTGGTGTAGTTGCAACGTAAATCGAAATCGCTTGGTGGATCGATTAGCAGTCGGGCTGATTGAGGCTCACGCGTCGATTTGGTTTGACTGAGGGTGCCTTTGCGATGCTTCCATCCATCTCCAATCAGTTGCCATTTGGTCGAGTCAAGTGTTGTGAAGTCATCATTGAATTCAAATGTCTGAAGCTTTTGCACCGACTTTATTTCAGCTTCGCTGGCCAGTTTGTTGCGACGAGCTTCGGCTGCGGTCCTGGCTTTCTTGCTTGTCCCAATCTCTGCCTGCACCTTTTCCAGGTGGGCCTTCAGCACATAAGGTCGTGTGCCAGGTGAGTATGCGGAACGTGGTAGCTTGATAGGCTGGATTTCGTGTTCAAAGTCGGCCAGTATTGCCGGCACACCCGGTGCAATTGGCATGGTTTTGTCAGGAGACTGGGGATCGCCTCTTTGGTGAAGGTGCGTGACACGATTGATGTTGTCATCAAAGACGCGCGGCAAACCTCCCTTTTCGAAGTCGGTTTCTCCCGGAAGTGGATCAAGCCTGACTTGGTGCGGTTCAAAGATTGCACGGATACGGTAGTAATCTTGCTGGGTTATGGGATCGTATTTGTGGTCATGGCATTTCGCACAATTAATGGTGAGTCCGAGAAACGCTTTGCTCGTATGTTCGATTGTGCTGTCGAGCCAGGTGGTACGATTGAAAAGGTAGTAGTTGCGAGCCAAGAAACCAGTGCCAGTGATCGACTCGAGGTTTTCTGGATCTACCTCGTCTCCTGCCAGCATCTCAACAATCATCTGGTCATAACCTTTGTCTTTGTTGAGGGAATTGATAATCCAGTCTCTCCAGTGCCAAAGATGCTTTTGGCTGTTTCGTAATTGCTTTCCAAGCCCGTACCAGTCGCTGTATCTCCAAATGTCCATCCAGTGGCGTGCCCAGCGTTCACCATGTTGTGGGCTGTGTAAAAGTTCGTCGATGATTTCAGTGGTTGGACGTTGGTCATCGAGCTGGTGCTGCGTAGGCGGAAGGCCAATTAGATCAAGGTACAGGCGGCGAATCAGTGTTCGCCTGGACGCAGCCGGTGCGGTTTGAATGCCCGCTTCAACTCGCTTTTTTGATAACAGGACATCAATAGGGTTGCCTGCTGTATCTGATTGCTGCTTTGAAACTACGAGCGGCTGAAACGCCCAGTGGTCTGCCGGTTTCACAGGCACGGGTTCTTCTGGAGCATCGCAGCCCTCGTTGATCCATTGCTGGAGTATTTTGATTTGGTCCGGCTTTAGAGGAGATCCCTCGCCGTGTGGTGGCATTTGATCATCGTCTGTCATGCTGATGCGTTGCAGCAGTAAACTTTCCGCGGGGTTGCCCGGTTGAACGGCGGGACCGCTATCACCTCCGGTCAACATTAAGGCGACGGTTTCAAGCCTAAGTTCAGATTCCTGTTTCAATGCGCCGTGACACGAATAGCACTTTTCTGCAAGCAGTGGTTTTATCTGTGTCAGATAGTTAATTGTCGCAGACCGAGATTCAGGGGCAGCCGGTTGCTGTGAATGAATGCTGACCGCCCAGCAGCCATGTACCGTGGCAACAATGCAAAACAAGATAAGGGTGGTGCGGTTCACGAGTGGGACTAACAAGAGAGCGTGGGTCACGACCGAGGCAGGCTGGAAGTTCGAGTATAGTCCATCTCGGGAGTTCCTGGGTAGCTTTCTTGTCCCCGTGCCTGAGTCAGTTGCTTGATTTTCTCTGCACATCACTAAGGGTGAATGGAGCACCAGAAACGATCCTCCGGATGTTACACGCAGAGTGTTTGTGTCTCGAAATGTCATTTCTTGACAGTTGTACTGATAACTTCTGTACTGATAACTTCAACGCTGCCGTTGGATTTGCGCCCAAGGGCGAACGCACCCGTAGCGATGTGGATGCGAATCAGACGCTGAGGTTGTTTCCTTTCGTCAGCTTTGCATAATCCTCGCGAATCGGACTGAATGCATCGAGAACGACTGCAGGGCCATCGTGTGCAATTGCCTGGTGTGGCACGTTCGCGGGGATGAAGAACATGGCCCCCGAGTCGAGTGTTTGGGTTTCATCACCAATCGTGAGTTTCAGCTTACCTTCCAGCAAGATGCCAGCCTGCTCATGCGTGTGGTCATGAAGTGGGATGACCGCACCAGCATCCATTTCCAAGTAGGAAAGCATTAGGTTTTTTCCGTGGGGTGTTCGAAGTCGGCATCCTGGGCACACCTCTGTGGCTGGCATGGATTTGATATCGATGAAGGGCATGGTTTTTCCTTTGTTCCTGAAACGGTACTTGTCAGATCTCAGTGGACGGTCTTTGATCGGTGTGATTCTTCTGTATGGTTCGCTGTCGCAGATGTGCTCACGGTTAAGATGATTGTTTTGGACGGATGTATCGCATGGGATTTCACCAGTGTTATCCCAGTGTTCATTTGTGGGAATGGCAGGTGATGCTGCAAGTAACAGTGCTGCAAGTAACAGTGCTGCAAGTCAACTTGAGGACGAGGCTGTCTCAAAACGGCAAGCATGTGTCGTGCCATTCGGCACATGGCGGTTTTCCTTTGGTGTGTAACTGGCAGCCATATTCCTGCGTGGAATTTTGCGTCACCCTGCAGTGCTAACACTTGTCAGTTAGACTAGCCGATCGAAGGATGGTATCCGACGGCCTCGGCTTTGGTTTTAAGTGCGAGGCGATGGCTTTGTTTTTGGGCAGTGCTGTTGATGGCATTAATTTGGAATCAAGTTTTGAAAAACATGTTTGTGACGCGCCGGTTTTTTATTGCCTGCGTTCTCGTTGCTTTGGCTTTTGCTGGGCTTGGTCGCTTGCGTGCTGAGGACTCCTTGCCTTTGCGTTATGTGGAAGGGGAAAATAGTCTTCAGGTGCTCTACGATTTTCGTGGTTCCCACGGTAATGAGATTCCTGATCGTTCAGGTAAGCTTCCTGCACTGGACCTGCAGATTGGGGAAATGAGTCAGGTGAAACTTGGGGATGGCGTACTTGCGATTCGCGGGGCGACCAAGATTGAGAGCAAAGTTGCAGCGAAACGACTGGTCAACGCGATCCAGAGGACGGGGGCAATCACGATTGAAGTGTGGTTGCAACCAAAAACGCTACAGCAGGATGGCCCTGCTCGTATTGTGACGCTTTCACGAGATTCAGGGGCCAGGAATTTTACTCTTGGCCAGGACAATGACAGTATTCAGGTAAGGTTACGGACCTCAAAAACTTCTCTCAATGGCATTCCCGCTGTGACATCCAAGAGTCGTATCCTGAAAGAAGAACTGACGCACGTTGTGTATACGCGTGACCCAGCAGGCAATGTAAGTGTTTATGTCAACGGTGAGCTCAATCAACGGGAACGTATCACTGGTGATTTCAACGGTTGGAATGATCAGTATCGGTTGGCCATTGGTAATGAATTGTCAGGCGATCGCCCATGGCTAGGAGACTTGCATTGGGTTGCTATTTACAGTCGTGCTTGGCGTCAAAGTGAGGTGGTGTCACGGCATGCAAACGGGCCTGACGATGGTAGTCGGGGTTCGATGGCAGTTGCTGTCGATAGTCGTCCGGAATTCTTTGAAACTACGATAGCGCCTATCCTCTCGAACCACTGTCTTGAATGTCATGACTCGGTTTTAAATAAGGGCGGACTCGATTTGTCGCACAAGGACATGGCTCTTCGGGGAGGCGACTCGGGTAAGGCACTCGTTGCCGGGCAGCCTGGAAAAAGTCTTCTTTGGCTGTCGATCGAGTCAAATGAGATGCCTCACAATCGCCCTGCGCTTAGTAGCAAGCAGAAGCAGGCAGTAAAAAAGTGGATAGCTGACGGTGCTGTTTGGAACATCGACTTTGTCGATCCTGCAATCTATCGGCACGTGCGACAGGACGGCAATTGGGTCCAGCGTCTGACGATTCCTGAGTATGTGGCGACTGTGAAGGAGATCTTTGGGGTGGATGTATTGCAAGAAGCCGTGAAGTGTTTACCGAGGGATCAGCGGGCTGATGGCTTTCGTAATACGGCGTACAATCTGAATGTTGATCTGAAGCATGTAGAGGCCTATGCCCAAATGGCTGCTCTGATTGTCGGGCAAGTTGATGCTGTGCAGTTTGCCCGTCGTTTCGGAAAGAGCAAGAAGTTGACGGATGACAACATGCGCAAATTGGTTGCCGATATCGGTAAGTGGGTTCTGCGTGCACCACTCACGCAGCAGGAGGTCGATCTTTATCGTGGGATCTCAACTACTGTGGTCAGCGCTGGGGGAGATTTTGCTGAGGCTGTAGAAATGATACTTGAGGCGATGCTGCAATCTCCGAGATTTCTTTATCGCATAGAGAATCAGCTGGGAGATGGAACGCGCTGGCCGGTCAGCGATTACGAACTCGCATCCCGAATCAGCTTCATTGTGTGTGGCTCGGCTCCCGACGGTACCTTATTGCAAGCGGCAGATTCAGGGCAATTAAGTGATCCTGAAGAAATACGTCAACAGGTAGAGCGACTTCTCACAAGTCGTAAGGCTCGTGCTCAATCCGAGCAGTTTATTGTTCAATGGCTGAATCTTGATCGCCTCAACAATATGAGGCCAGATCGACAGCGTTTTCCAGATTGGCAAGATTCGCTCGCTGGTGATATGCGTCAGGAAACGATCGACTTTTTCATGGATCTGGTCTGGGAACAGAACAGGCCTTTATCTGATTTGTTGAATGCGCAATTTACCCACCTGACACCACAGCTCGCAAAACATTACGGGATCGCAGAGGCAGGAGCGGGGATCCAACGCTATGATCTTTCAGAGGTTCCCTCTCGCGGTGGCTTGCTGACACAAGCGAGTGTCTTGACCATGGGAGGAGATGATGCCTCAATGGTTACTCGTGGGTTGTTTTTGCTTAGTGATCTGCTTTTCAGTGAAGTCGGTGATCCACCACCTGGACTTGATATTACTCCCGTTCCAACAAGTCCTGGGAAAACGCACCGAGTGATCGCAACGGAACGTGTTCAAAGTGAAGCTTGCGGTGGGTGTCATGCTCGTTTTGAACCGCTGGCGTTTGGCTTAGAACGTTATGACGGGATCGGCGTTTTTCAGATGGTCGACAAGCATGGCAATCAATTGCGGCAGGATGGCGAGATCCTGTTTCCTGGTGATGCAAAATCGACTACCTACCAAACATCGGAAGAAATGATGGATCTGCTTGCCGCAAGTGATCGTGTCAAGGAATGTCTGACTCGGAAGGTCAGCCAGTTTGTGTTAGGGCGGCCCTTGAACTTAAGCGATGCCGCCAGTCTGCGGAGAGTCCATGAAGTTTCACAAAAGAATGGGGGTACTTATCAGAGTTTGGTAATGGCAATTGTGCTCAGTGATCTTGTGCGGACCACACAAACCGAGCCAGAACCAGACCAGTGACTTAGTCATGAGAGTTTTCCGGTTGCAGGTTCGGGAATGAAATCCAGTTGTCGGATCAATTCTGTTACTCTGGGGAAATGTCGGGACTGTCTCGGCTTTGCTCCTCAATCCTCGTTATCCTGACTTTTAAATACTGTTATGAAACCGACTCAAATTCCCCGTCGAACGATGCTCCGTGGAGCGAGTGGCGTTCTGATTGGCTTGCCGCTTTTGGAAGAAATGATGCTTCCTGCAGCGGCTGCAACGGAATCACAAGTTCCAGTACGCGCATTTAATGTGTTTTTTGGACTGGGGATTCCTGCGCCGCTACAAACGGAAGGTTTTGATGGTGTTTTGGAACCACTGAAGCCGCTGAGTGAGAAGCTGCTGATCATGCGTAATGTTGATCAGGTGCGTTGTGATGAATCGGGTATCAACGCACATTTTGATGGTGCGAGTGGGGCATTCACCGCTACACCACCGGATGGCGAAGCAAAAGCAGGCGGCGCGTCGATGGATCAAGTGATCCGCAAAAGTTTTCATCCGGAAGGAATGCCGCCGGGTATGGTTCCAACCTTGATCGGTGGAACTTTCTTTCGGCGTAGTCGCGTAAGTCGCTATGTCCATAGCTACAACGAGGATGGAACGGTTGCCGCAACGATCCAAGAACGGCCACGCGACCTTTTCAATCGCGTCTTTGGAGTGATCAAGGGAACAGGTGATTCAAGTGATGCACGCAAGCGGCGTTTAAGGCGGAGTGTTCTCGACTCCGTGGTGGAGCAGTATCGCTTTTATTCAGGCAATGGCTCACCGTTGGGAAGCGTTTCCCGAGGGCGTGTGTCAGATCACTTGGAGCGGATTCGAGAGTTCGAGCAGCGAGCATTCGAAATGGAAAATGCGGGCCCTGATTCACCGCCAATGCCGGCAAGGTCGAGTCTTGCACATGGTGGCCATGCAGATCCGGGTGGAGAAGGAATCGACATGCAGATTGATGACCTTGTGAGGGAGTGGCGTTTGATGGCCGACCTCTACGCGTTAGCGATCGAATTGGATCGTGCCAGGTTCGGATCGGTTACGTTTTTGGCGGCAGGTGAACGCTTGCGAGTTACAGGGGAGTATCACTACAACGGTAAGCATGTCTACTCGTTTGATGATGCGAAGCAGTTGAACAAGAGTGGGGCGGGGGGATGTAGTCACGAGTGGTGGCACAAGTTCAATCCCAAGACAGAAAATAAGCAGCTGCGGGCCCATGCACATATGAAAATGCGGGAAGTCGCATACTTTCTGAGTCGGCTCGATGGTATTCAAGAGGCAAACGGAAAATCAATCCTAGAGAATTCTTGTATTACTATTTCGACCGAATCTGGTGACGGTCGCCACGCCGATGTGAAACGGGAGTTGTCTGGTGTATTCCACGCGATTTCAGGTGCCAATGGTCGGTTCAAAACCGGCGAGATTTTAGACGTCGGGAAAGAAGGCATCGATGTCTATAATACGATGCTTGAGGCCTATCACACCGGACAGCGTCTGGGGCCCAAGGATCGAGAGTACAATCGAGTGCAGGGAATCCTCGCCTAATCGTCTATCAGAAAGTGCTCTGAGGCGGCATTGGGGGTATGGAATGGTACTGTTCGACCCAAAGCTCGCCCCAAGCAACGTGGTTAGGGGGAAATTGCATTCACGGGAAAGTGATTTCTCAGGACGTTGAGTATTTGTTTAAGTGTCGAAGGCATTTGCTTCGGCGTAGTTGCTGAATCGTGGAAGCGACGCCTCGCTTTTATGAGTCAGAATCTTATTTTCGAGTTTGTAGAAACCACATGATTTTTAAATCGCTTTGTTTTAATGTCTTTCTCATGCTACTGAGTTGGGCCGGGGTTTTGCCTTGCACGAACGTGATCGCTCAGAGTGAAAAGATGAACGTTGTCTTTGTGCTCTGTGATGATCATCGTTTTGATTGCCTTGGGGTCGCAGGGCACCCGTTTCTTGAAACGCCGCATATAGATGCATTGGCATCGCAAGGCGCAATGCTGACGCACACATACGTCACTACATCGCTGTGTTCACCCAGTCGGGCATCAATCCTGACCGGGCAATACGCTCACAATCATCGAGTCGTCGACAATTATCATCCGGTAGATCCAGGCTTGATTTTCTTTCCGCAGCAGATGCAGAGGTCCGGTTACGAAACAGCATTCATTGGGAAGTGGCACATGGGAGGCGATATCGATGATCGTCAGCGTGGGTTCGACCACTGGGTCGCATTTAAAGGTCAAGGGACCTATTGGCCTGATGGGCATGGGACAACGCGGGAAGTGCCTCAGACCACCTACGATGGTTTCAACGTCAATGGACAGCGTGTTCCGCAAAAGGGTTATATCACAGATGAATTAACGGATTATGCGATTGCCTGGTTGAATGAACGCCAGTCAGACAAGCCATTTTTTATGTATGTGAGTCATAAAGCAGTTCATGCAGATTTTGTTCCAGCTGATCGTCATCGAGGGCGATACGACAATGCCGAATTGCCAATTCGCACTCCTACCGTTGAAGAAATGGAGAAGGGTAATCTGCCGATGTGGGTTCGCAATCAGCGGAACAGCAGGCATGGTGCGGACTTTGGGTACAACATCGAGGATTTCTCTCCCGAAGTATATTACCGGCGCTATTGCGAATCTTTGCTTGCGGTTGACGACAGTGTTGGTCGCCTGACCAAATACCTTTCTGACAGAGAACTTTTGGACAACACACTCTTCATCTATATGGGGGACAATGGATTTCAGTTTGGAGACCATGGCCTGATCGACAAACGCACTGCCTACGAAGCTAGCGCAAAGGTGCCGTTGCTGATGATGGCAAAAGGAAAGATTCCCGCGGGACTTCGGTTCGAAGGGCTGGTCGGCAACATTGATCTGGCGCCCACAATTCTTGATGCAACTGCATCGCGACCAATTGAAAAGGTGGATGGGCAGAGCTTTTGGTCTGCCTTGTGTGCGGCGGATCCTTCGCAGTTGAAACGGCCTGATTTGCTTTATGAGTACTATTGGGAACGCAATTATCCCCACACACCCACGCTGCACGCAATCATCGGAGGGCGGTGGAAGTACATTCGCTGTCATGGTCTTTGGGACCGGGACGAACTGTATGATTTGGAACAAGATCCGAAAGAGATGAATAATCTGATCGAGCGACCTGAGCATGCTGAACGAATTGTTGCTTTGAACAAGCGGCTTTGGAAACTTCTATTCGAAAGCGATGGGCGAGAAGTACCACTGCTGGAGGATCGAGGACCGCGATTTCCATGGCGCCATCCCGAGGAGTCAGGGAAAGCTGGTTTTCCTCGAGAGTATTTTCGTCGCAATGAGTATGGAACCCAGAAGTAAAAGGTTAGGGTGTGTTGGAAACGCAAGCTGGCGCGGGTTTGTCAACTCACTAACGAAAAAACAGCAACCACCAAAGTGTGGTTCCCAAGCTGACTACGGCTGCATTGAAAATCCAAATGCTCAACACCCGGAGTCGTGTATCGGCATTGCGGTAGACCGTTGGTTCAAGGTTCAGTAGCAGGTAAATTGAGTACAAACTGAGAGCAGGTGGGAAAAGCAAAAGTCCCACGACAGCCGACCGCGCACAGCGCGATAGCGACTCTCTTTGTCTCTCTTCAACTTGGTCAGTTTGAGTGATCAGTGGTTGTTTGTGAATGAGCGATTTCTGTTGCCGTGTGCTTGTTGTTTCGGCTTTCAATTGAGGTTGATGTGATCTTTGGTCCACTTGAGTTCGCGGCTTGCCGGTAGCTTCAGGATTTCCCAAGTCAAGATTTTCTCGTCCATTTGTTGTTGCTTCCGCATGTATTTTGTTGCAGCACCAACAAACATCAAACGTTGATTCATTTTGTTCATGGCAGCGGCGGCATATCCAGGTGTCATCTCGTTTCGCTCGCAAGTGATCCTGCTTAAGCAGTGTGTCAGCACGCTCCAAATCAGAACGCATCACCTCGACTCGTACAGGCCGGGACGTAGGTGCGCCTCCCAGACTCAATGCGACATTGGGATCCGTTCCTGTAATCAGGACGGGGATTTTCTCTGTCGCGAGTCGAATGCGAATGGTTTCCGCTTCGTACTGATCTGCACATTCTCTCAGAACAAAAAAGGTTTTATTCACGGTGGCACCTTTTGAATCTGTTGAAACCAACGCTCCGCACGGTAAGCCACAAGGGAATGTCTTGGCCATGAATAAGCATGCTCCCTAGCTTAATTGCACTTGCGTCGAAAACATCCACCGCTTTGGAAGTCCTGCAGGTGTTGCTCGAATCGACGCATTCTTTCACAAAGTCTGTCTTTTAGAATTGCATTCATCTTCGCATAATGCCCTGCAAAAATGACCTGCCAGTATTTTGCGTCCGGGGGCAAGTTGCCCGTACACAGGGGCTGACAACAGCCCGCTGTCAGAAATGGCAACGACATGAACGAAATGAGTTGCTGAAGAGAAGTGCGGGAGCGATTTCTCTTTCAGTGATTTAAACTGTTGGTACTATGAATGCTGGTTTTGGGCGACTTGGTTATTCGGGTTCATGAGAGAGGGTGGGTGACAAGGGATGCCAATATCCGAAACGGTGATGACTCAGGGATTTGGGTCTCCCAAAATTTGGTGATTTTCAGGTTTCGAATTTCCAAAATTCCAAAATTCCAAAATTCCAAACATTCTTCTTTTACTTTGACGGATCAAACGGTGTTCGTGCTGTCAGTTTCTGTAGGGTGTTGAACGCCACCGTGAGTTGTTGCATTGGGATTTGAGTCGAAACTCTTTCGTTTTTCCTGATAGCCGAGGTCACCTTTGTGGTTTAGGTGTCAGTTCGGTTAACGAGGCTAGTAAGACGGTGCCGGAAGAGACTTTTGAGCGGTGTCTCAGTGGCACCTGAATTTTTGCTGCTGTATTAGCTGTTTCTGTTTGAAAACTCAGCATTGCAAGGCTGCAGTTTTTTTGCAAACGCTTGAATAAAGTCGAAATTCAATTTTTGATGTCCATATGACGAGGCAGGGTGTTGGTGTGGTTGCCCTGTCTTGCGTTTAAGCGACCATTGCATGGAAACGTGCACGGTTTGCTGCCGTTTCGCATTCAGAGATCCATTTTTTTAGGCGTCGTGTGCTGGGGATTCTCCTGCCCCGCAATTGCTGCCTGCCTTGGGTGCTTTCAGCGAAACGTTCTAAGTCGCGATGCAATCTTGCTGGTGATTCCATAGCCAATCCTCGCACGCTTCGACGGTGAATGCTGATTAATAGCAATGCGTCTCGTGGCATCATTCCGGGGACCGATGCTGAAAAGCGAATTGCTCGGCGATACTGCTTGAGTACTTTCAAAGCTTTTTTGGGTGCACCAAATTGGGTGGCAAGGTTTGCCAAGTCTGCCGTAGCTAAATCTCCGGTAGTTGAAATTCCCATGCCTTTAAGCCGTTGGCATCGTCGAGTGCCGCACAGTTTTGCATGCGCTAATTGCATTGACAGGAGCCGTTCTCGGTGGTGCGGTAACGGCCGAGCACTCGGTAGGATTGTTGGACTCAATGCTGATCGCGCATTGCTCCGGCAGGAATTGTTCTGTGGGGCATTTTCAACAGCAGCATAAAGAACCACGCTGTCTGGTTCTTTGGCAATGACGGTTGGTTCTTGGCGTCTGAACGAGAAAAGTCTTAGAAGTTGACGCAGCATGAATTTCACCCGTGGAGTGGAAGGTAGAGAAGGCACTCAAAGTGTTGATCTTTAATCCATTTTTTTGATCACAACGAGATCGCGTTTCTGCGGGAAAGCCTGCTTTCGTGGTTGCTCGTCTATAACGATCCTGATCAATCGGTATTGGTTCAGATGCAGTGGTTTCATCCATCAGCATTAATGATCAAAGCTTGTCCTCGATTCGGGCGTGTCATGTGTTGAGTCTCCCCACCATGATCCGGAACGGTTCCAAATCTCCTCCGGCACATCATCAGGAGATTGCAGTAGGTCGTTTTCTCGCCAATCTCCACCCGTAATCGATGCTAACGCGTCCTCCACTTCTTCCAGTCGTTCTACCGAGTCATTGGCTTCGGCCTCATCTTCGAACCACGCCCAGCCCAAAGTTGGTGCGGGTGGCTGTTCCGGTTGGGGGCTTTGGATTTTCGCGAGGGTTGGTGATTTTCGTTTGGGTTGTTCGACGTAGATGACGCTTGGTGCAGGAACGGGTTGAGGTACTGCAGCAGGCTCTTGCTCAGAGGGGCCGGTTGTGATTTCCTCGTCAGTTTCCTCAGCAGTTTCCTCAGCAGTTTCCTCGAGTGTTGGCTCTTCAGCCATTGGTTCCGCGGTGATCTCATCTTCAGCGGCAACCTCGTCTTCTTCTTCCTCGTATTCTATTTCCTGTTCTAATTCAGGTTCCAGGATGCTGGCTCTTCCCGGTGAGCCCTGCGCGGGCATCAAGCGAACTTGAACCTCGATATCTTGAAAAATATCAACGATGTGTTGATGGCAAGTGAACATCATCACTTGATGTCCGAGTTCGGCAAACGCCTGAAGTGTTCTTGCCGCACAGACGGCCCGATCCCGATCAAAGTTGACCAGCACATCATCCAAAACCAGTGGCAACATGACTCCGCGTCTTGCGTAGGCTGCTGCGAGAGATAGCCTGAGGGCGATGAATACAGCCTCACGCGTTCCACGGCTGAGCACTTCCAGTGGAATTGATTTGTTATCAGCATCACCAATTTTTAATTGATTGGTTCCCAGAGGTGTCCAGACACGCGTGTATTTTCCGTCGGTCAATTGATTGAGAAAGGTGGATGCTTCGCGAAGTGTTTCCGGTTGGCGTTCGCGTTCAAAAGTGCTGCAAACATCTTCAAGCAGACAGCTTGCCATGGAGAGGGTTTGCCAACGACGGGCGGCAGATTCAATTCGCCGTTCAACACAACCAAGTTCCAGTTGTGCCACAGTGAGCCGGGAATCCTCTCCCAGTTGTTTCATCTCCTGCGAGACTTGCCCTTGTTGTGTACGCAGTTGTGCCACTCTCGTTTCTGTTTCAGTCATGTTGGTTGTTAGAGATTCCCAACGCCGGTCAAGATCTGCAGCTGATGCATCTTCCATTGCAGACTCGACATCTTCATAGCTAACATGATTTCCAATCATTGATTTGATCTGTTTGTCCAGATCGTCATGCTGCCTGTTCATCTCAACCAACTGAGCCTTGCGGTCAACCATTTGGTAGAACTGTTCAGGCGTTGCGACGCCACACTTGGCCCACAGAGCGCGACGCTGTTGTTCGCCTCGCTCGATGGTGCGACGGTGTCCGCTTTGCTGACGCTTCAACTGCACATCCTGTTCTTTCAGTTCTCGGCGACGTTTGATCCAGTGATGTTGTCGCGATAACTCACTTTGCAGGTAATTCAGCTTGTCCAACGGTGTGCTGTGTGAAACGTGAGGCTGGGGCAGTGTTAGTTCGGCGTAGTCACTGTCTTGCTGTTCGCCACTCTCGATGGCGTCCTCTGCCGTCACTTCGCAGTAAAGGGATTCGATGCGTTTGGCAATTGCTTGACGCTCGCGACGACGTTGATCTTTCTCACTCAGGAGTTCATCGAGTCTGCGCCGGCTGGTTTGCATAGCCTCATAGCCATCACTGAGACTGCGGACACTTGAGGGTGACATTGAGTCACTCAGACCGAGTTGGTCAAGAGTCGCAGCCCACGCACGTTTTGCGTCTCTGAGCCCATCAACAGCAGTTGTCGCTCGTTCCTGAGCTGCTTTGTAGGACTGCAGTGCGGATTCATGATGGTGGTAAGTCGGTAACGCCGCTTCGAGCTCCGTAATCAGGTTTTGTGTGTCGCGGACTCGTAATTCCAACGACTCGTTTGTTGTTGGTAACGTGGAATCAATGTCGTTCCGCTCTGTTTCAACCTCCCGGATTTGTCGCCGGAGTGTATCAATTTGCCTTTCGCAGTCCTCGCGGTCACGCGAAGTCGTTCGTTGACCATTTTCCCTGCCAAAATAATACGTCAGTAAACTCATGAATCCGAATAGGATGCACAGCATGCCCCATGTCGGGTCAGGCCTGGTAACGAGCCACGTGATTCCAAAGACGTTGGCCATGCCGTAGATCAGCCCCAGTCCGCCCACGATGAATGGCACGCCCAGCAGCACCAGTCGGTCTACTGGCAGGGCTTCGGCGGTTGTCAGATCAACGGTTTCCCTCTCAAGATCCCGGTAATGCCGTTTTAGCTTTTCGAGGTGTTCGCCAAGTTGCATGCGATGTCGAAGCGTAGCAATCACTTCTGTGTTCTGACGGATCGCCTGTTGCAGGTTGGTGGCGTTTGCGCGCTCAAGTGTTTCGCGGAGTGAATCGGCAAGTTTGTCAGACTTTTCCTTGTAGTTTGCCGTGTCTGTTCGTGCCTGCTTCAGCAGGAAAGTCTGCTCTTTGACTTGTTTGGCGGGGCCGGACAATGCGCTCATTGTCTGCTTGGATAGGTCAGGTAGCTGTGAAAGATCCCCCATTAACAGGGTCTCGCGATCTTCGTCGTCCATGCCCAACCGATCAGCATCGGTTTCAAGTTGTTTTTTAGCTCGCTCGATTTGTTGATCAAGACGCTCTAATTGTTCTTCCAACGCTTCGATCCATGTTGCCTGCTCAGCGGCTGCCTCAATTCGGCTCCGTAAATCAAGAAGGCGTCGACTGACCGGCAGTTGCTCGGCTTTCTCTCGTACAGCACGCCGCTTGCTTTTGACCTCCTCAAGTCTCCCGCGCCGCTCTTCCATCATGGCTTCGATTTGCACCAATTGTGAGGGAGCCTCTTCAGGAAAGAGGACATCCTCTTCCATTTCCTGCATCGACAGAGACAACAGTTCACGTTCTTGCCATTTGTCGAAAACTCCTGATGCAATTTCAACACAACGAGCTTCACGCTCCCAACCCGATATCCGCTCAACAAGCTGGTCGATTTCATGAACCTGTGCTCGCCGCTGCGATGCCAATTCACTCCAGCGACGACCACCTCGTGTCAGTTGCTGAACTTCATCGCGAAGCTGTTCCCGTTTGGTGATCAGGCCGTGCAGTTTGGCAGCTTCTGCTTCATTGGCGGACGCTTCGGTCCCAACTAGATCCGCGCGACCATCTCTTAAAGAGCGCAGCACATCAACGAGTGATACACGATCAAGCCCACTGGAAAGTTTGTAGAGTTCGTCGGCGGCAGCAGTGTCATCGAGAGTACTCAGTTCCTGGAGTTCCCGCATTCCGATTGCAAACACATTGGTGAAAATTGACTCATCAATTTGTCCCAACAGGCTGCTAAGGCGGTGTTGCCCTTGGCTGAGGCCATCGTGCCCCGTGACGGATAATTGGCCAGTTGATCCTGTATCTGTGAGTTGACTCCGACGCTTGATCTCATAACCACCACCGGGTCCACTGACGCGGATCGCACCGCCTGGGGTGCCACCATGCACGGGTGGCAGATATTTTTCACGGCGATCGTCTGTGAATCCGTACAGCATCGCTCGCACGAACTGCATCAACGTGGTCTTACCAGCTTCGTTGGGGCCGTAAAACAACGTCATCCCTTCAGGAAGGGAGTCTACCGAGAGTCCGGTCCAAACACCGAATCCGTCGATTTGAATGTCTTTAACTTTCATGATTTGTGCACCAAGTTCGGCTTTCCGCCACGAAGCAATTCGACACCTAACAGGGTTGCCTGGTCGAATACATCCATCCGATCAGATGCAGCGACTTCTGCCAGTAAAGTGGTTGTTGTGCTGTTGAGACCCGCGTGTTCTTCGGTGGTTGGCATGAGATTCAAGTCGCGACCGTCAAGTTTTCGATGTTTGTCAGAGGCACGCAGGAAGTCGCCGAGAATGGTGTCTTCATCGTTCCATGAGGTCGGGTATTGCCTTGGAGGGCGAATGGTCAGCGTGGTTGTCCATGCAGACGGGGTGCCATGTCCATACTCCCGTCGTACCCACTGCAGTAATTCCTCGGTGTCACCCACGGACGCAAGTGTCTCACCAGAAGCGACTGATACGTCCCAGCCAATCAACAGGTGGCGATCTCCGTTCTCGTGCTGCAAGCGTGCAATCCGCTCGCCTAGCAGATTGCGGATGCCTCCAACAGCTGCGATTTCTGAAGCGTCGAGTTCAATATTGCAGTAACGGAAAGTATCTGATTCGACGGTATGCACTCGTGTGGTTCCGTCACCATCCACATCGACTGTCGAATAACCGTGGGCTCCCGATTCCGAAAGTGACCTGCCCTGTGGTGTTCCGCAGTAGATAGCCGCTGATTCTGCGCCGCCTTCAATTTCTATCCGGTTGTGTTTGCCACCAAGCGCCCAGTAATCAAAACGTCCCTCAGCCAAAGCGTCGGCATCCGCGTCACCATAGCCAACCGCAACGGTGTAATCCTCGGTAGGGTCAATACGGTAGCTGGGGACGTGTAACACCCGTTGCCCATCGCTACTTCGGCCCACAACGGTACAGATGGAACGTCCACCACGTTGAACCGGTATCGCCGTCACGCGGTTTTTGGGGAACAAGGTAACGTTCGGCGGCAGAGGTACCGAGTCTGGCCACTTCTGCGGATCATCGGTCAAGCCGGCTGACCAAAAAACGGGTGTGTCCTTGCGGTTGAGTTGCTCAAAATAGTCCAGCAGCATTGACATGCCATGTGGCCCAGCTGCTTGCGGATTCAAAAGATCACCCGATAGCACAAGGAAATCAATGTTGTCAGCTAAAGCTGCTTCAAGCACAGCACGAGCCGCTTGACGCGGAGCCTCAGCCATGGCCTCACGTAGGTGAGGGGGCAGTGCATCCAGATCGCCCAATGGCGTTTCCAGATGAAAATCGCTTGCATGTATGAATCGGAACGACTCGCCTGGCATTGGTTCCCTCCCTGCGGTCCTATTGCCGAACACCTGTCTCCGC